>NZ_NMOK02000053.1:0-181210 GCF_003399985.2 Paenibacillus sp. ATY16
ATTGAGCGATCACCTTTTGAGACGGCCCCTTGCACACTAATCAAAGGAATAATTTTTTAATTTCCGTATCATACTCTTCCTGCTTGAAAATAAACGGCGGAATCTTCTCTAAATATACCCCAGCAGCCATCCTCCCGCCAGCCCCGCAAGGACAACCAGCCAAGGCGGCAGCTTCCAGTAGACAAGCATTCCGAACAGCAATAAGGCAAGCACAAAATCCTGCGGCTCCTGCACGGCAGTAATCCATAACGGATTGTAGAGCGCTGCAAGCAAGATGCCTACTACGGCCGCATTGATGCCTACCAGTGCGCCTTGCACCTTCGCATTGTGCCGAAGAATACTCCAGAACGGCAACGCTCCTGCCATAAGCAGAAAAGCAGGCAGGAAAATCGCTACCGTTGCCACTAACGCTCCCTTTACGCCGCTTATCATCGCACCGAGGTATGCCGCTATTGTGAACAGCGGTCCGGGAACGGCTTGCGCTGCACCGTATCCGGCCAGGAAATCTGCTTTGCTCATCCAACCCGTCGGTACCACTTCCCGCTCCAGCAACGGCAGTACCACATGACCGCCGCCAAAGACGAGCGAACCTGAGCGATAGAAGCTCTCGAACAAGGAGAGCAATCCCTCTCCTCCAACGAGCTGCCTTACAATCGGCAAACCTATGAGCATACTTAGAAAAAGCACCAGGCAGAGCATTCCTGCCCTTCTGCCGATGGGCACCGATACTGTAGCGCTAGCTTCCGTTCCTTGGGCTTGTCTATACAATAGATAACCGATTCCACCGGCCGCCAGGAGGATAAGAATCTGGCTTATGGCAGTCTGCCATAATAAAGTGATAGCCGCAGCCAAAATAGCCAGAGTTGCCCGGTTACGATCCGGCGCAAGCTTTTGCCCCATACTTAATACCGCTTGGGCAACGATTGCAACCGCTACAATTTTGAGCCCGTGAATCCAGCCGGAATTTCCGATATCGAAACCTTGCATAAGCAGAGCAAACAAGATAAGAAGGATAACCGAAGGCATCGTAAACCCGATCCACGCAGCTACTCCTCCAAGCCACCCTGCCCGCAAGATGCCTATCCCAATCCCAACCTGGCTGCTCGCAGGACCGGGCAGGAACTGCGCTAAGGCAACAAGATCGGCATAACTGCGTTCATCCATCCAGCGTCGACGCTTTACATACTCATTGTGAAAATAACCAAGATGCGCGGTAGGACCGCCAAATGAAGTGCATCCAAGCTTAAAAGAAACGACCAGTACTTCTAATAAAGGCTTCAAGTCGATTGTTCCTCTCCGGGTTTTTCATTTATTATATAAGTATAATGGCAAGCCGTTAATCTCATTTACAATTTTTTAACGTAAAAACTATAAATAGAAAGTGGGTTTTCCCGAAATGGAACCAAAATGGTTAGAGTGGACTAAACAAATGCAAGCTATTGCGCAAACCGGATTAACATACGCAAAAGACGTTTATGATATTGAGCGTTATGAAGCATTGCGTCAGATGAGCATTGAAATCTTAGCCGAATATACGTCCGTCAGCCATGAGCAGATCGCCCTTGCTTTCGCAAGCGACAAGGGGTATACCACGCCAAAAACCGATATCCGTGCGGTCGTGTTCCGCGATAACAAGATCCTATTAGTCCAGGAAAAAATAGACGGCGGTTGGTCTATGCCTGGCGGCTGGAGTGACATCGGTTATTCCCCTAAGGAAATCGCCGTAAAAGAAACGCAGGAGGAAGCCGGTTTCGATACCGCTGCCATTCGACTGCTCGCCGTACTCGACAAGAAATTTCATAACCATCCGCCAAGTCCCTATCATGTCTATAAAATGTTTATTCTTTGCGAGATCATTGGCGGCGAAGCCGCGGCAGGCGTGGAAACCAGCGATGTCGGTTTCTTCGGCATCGATGAGCTGCCTGAGCTCTCCATCGAACGGAATACGCTTGAACAGGTCCAACTGATGTTCGAGTATCTCCACAACCCGAATAAAGAAGTTATCGTTGATTAACCGTTTCTCTACCATGAAATGAAAAACACGCCGATCCTCGGGGATCGGCGTGTTTCCATTTATATGGATTACTGTTGAGTCGTCTTTTTCCAGTCTGCAGCAAATTTGTCCATGCCTTGATCCGTCAACGGATGTTTCGAGATCTGCTCGATTACCGAGAACGGAACCGTTGCGATGTGTGCGCCAGCCATTGCTACGCGAGTAACATGGTCAGGGTGGCGGACAGATGCCGCGATAATTTGCGCATCCAGGTTATGAACGCGGAACAGTTCAGCCACTTTCGCAACTAATTGAACGCCATCTTCGGAGATATCGTCCAGGCGGCCAAGGAACGGAGATACATAAGTGGCGCCTGCGCGTGCGGCAAGAAGCGCTTGGTTAACCGTGAAGATCAGGGTTACGTTTGTTTTAACCCCTTTTTTCGTCAGGTAACGGCAAGCTTCAAGACCAGCCAAAGTCATAGGCAGCTTGATTGTAATATTTTTATCGTAATTGTTAATTTTAATGAGCTCGTCGGCTTGCGCAATCATCTCTTCCGCTGTCAGCGCATCTGGCGTTACTTCCGCAGATACCGATTCAACTTCGGGTACTTCGCGCAAAATTTCAGCAATACGGTCTTCGAACTTAACGCCTTCTTTGGCAACTAGCGACGGGTTTGTCGTTACGCCGGACAATACGCCAATTTTGTAGGCTTTCTTAATATCTTCCAAGTTTGCTGTATCGATGAATAATTTCATTATTAACAACCTCCGAATAATATTATTAGTTAAATTCCTTAGCTAATTTTACTACGTTTTTCGTGCTGAATCCAAAGTATTCCATAACAGCAGTTCCAGGGCCGGAAGCGCCAAACGTATCGATGGACATTATTTTGCCCTCTTTACCGGCATAACGGTCCCAGCCAAGCGAGATGCCTGCTTCAATCGTAATCCGTTTCGTTACCGCATCGGGAAGTACGCTTTGCTTGTACGCTTCGGACTGGCGATCGAACAGCTCACGGCTCGGCATAGCCACAACGCGAACCGAAATATTCTCTTGCTCGAGCTCTTTCTTCGCGTCAACGGCAAGGGATACCTCGGAGCCTGTACCAATCAGGATGACGTCAGGCTGGCTGTTTGTCTCCGTCAGGACGTAGGCGCCTTTTGCCACGTCTTCCACGTTAGCTTTCGTTTCTTCGTAGATCGGCAGGTTCTGTCTGCTGAGGATCAGGGCTACCGGACCATCCTGCTGCTGCAACGCGTAAGCCCATGCGCTAGCCGTCTCGTTCGCATCGGAAGGACGGATAACCGTCAGACCAGGAATCGTGCGGAGTGCCGCGAGCTGCTCGACAGGTTCATGAGTAGGACCGTCTTCCCCAACCGCGATGGAGTCATGCGTGAACACGTAAGTGACAGGCAGCTTCTGCAGCGCGGCAAGGCGAATGGACGGACGCAGATAATCGCTGAATACAAAGAACGTACTAACGAAAGGTTTTATGCCGCCATGAAGCGCCATACCGTTGCCTGCCGCACCCATTGCATGCTCGCGTACGCCGAAGTAAACGTTGCGGCCAGCGTAGGAGTCAACCGCAAACTTGCCTTCGCCGCGGATATCCGTCATCGTCGAATGGGACAGGTCGGCGCTGCCGCCAAAGATCGAAGGAACGATTTTCACGAAATGATTAATCGCTTCGCCGCTCGCCACGCGAGTCGAGATCGATTTCGAGGTGTCGAAGGTCAGAATGTCAGCCGCATCGAGCTTAAAGGTGCCATTCAGTACTTGACCAAACTCGCTGCCTTGCTCCGGATATTGAGCCGTGTACGAAGCAACCAGCTCGTTCCAAGCCGCTTCTTTCGCAGCACCTTGCCCTTTCAGTTCGGCAAAATGAGCTTTCACTTCTTCCGGTACCGTAAACTCTTCTTCATACTTCCAGCCGTAAACCGCTTTTGTAGCCACCGCTTCTTCCTTGCCAAGCGGATTGCCGTGTACTTTATTAGTACCCGCAGCTTTACTGCCGTAACCAATGATCGTACGTACCTCGATGATTGTTGGTTGGGAAGCGTTTTGCTTCGCTTTTTCAAGCGCTTCGGAAATAGCCGCAAGATCATTGCCATCCTCTACGCGCAAGTATTCCCATCCAGCAGATTCCGCTCTCTTGCGAACATTTTCCCCAAATGACAGATTAAGCTCGCCGTCGAGGGAAATATCATTCGAATCGTACAGTACGACTAGTTTGCCCAGCTTCATGTGTCCGGCCATCGACATTGCCTCATAGGAAATACCTTCCATCAAGCAGCCGTCTCCAACAAGAGCATACGTATAATGATCAACAACCGGGAAGCCTTCCTGGTTGTATTTCGCAGCCAGATGCGCTTCGGCCATCGCCATGCCAACCGCGTTCGCGATCCCTTGACCAAGAGGCCCCGTTGTCGCGTCAACGCCGTCCGTATGACCGAATTCAGGATGTCCAGGCGTCTTGCTGTTGAGCTTGCGGAATTGCTTCAAATCCTCGATGGAAACTTGGTACCCCGTCAAATGCAAAAGACTGTACAGCAAGGCGGAGCCATGACCAGCCGATAAAACAAAGCGGTCGCGGTTGAACCATTTGGCATTCGCGGGGTTATGGGACAAATGCTTGCCCCACAGGGCGTATGCCATTGGAGCCGCCCCCATCGGCAGCCCCGGATGACCGGAATTCGCGGCGTTGATTGCATCGATCGACAAAGTACGGATCGTATCGATGGATAATTGATCAATGTCCAGTTTGGTAAGCATATTCTTCATCCTTCCGTTTCGTTTCTGTATTTTCCTTCGAATCAAACCACCAATGGAAGCCGTCTTCGGCCAGCAAAGCGTCAGCTTCCGCCGGTCCATTGGAGCCCGCTTCATAAGATGCGAGCGGAACCAGATTCTCCTGGAATGCATCCAGAATCGGCTGCACCCAAGCCCAGGCAAGCTCCACCTCATCCCAATGCGCGAAGAAGGTCGGATTTCCGACAAGCGCATCGAAGATCAGGTTCTCGTAAGCCTCGGGAATATCCTTGCTGCTCTCATGCAGCTGGATCTGAACCGGCTTCAGTTCGCCGTTCTCCTTCGTATTGAGCTGAAGCATAATGCCTTCGTTAGGGTTGATCTCAATCAGAAGAAGATTAGGCGCTCCGCCAAGCGCAACCGTTGATGCTTGATGCAATGCTTCCTTGAACTCCACCACAATGCGGGTTGATTTCTCGCTTAGCCTTTTACCGGTCCGGATATAGAACGGTACTCCGCGCCAGAAATAATCATCCACTTGCAGCTTCGCCGCAATGTAAGTGTCGTTCATGGAGCCGGCGCCAATGCCGGGCTCGGAGCGGTAGCCTTTTACCGGATTGCCTCCGATCGAACCGGAAGTATATTGTCCGCGAATGACATTCGCGCTTACCTCCGATTTCGACAAAGGAATCAGGGCTTCCATAACCTGTTTCTTGTGCTTCCTTACATCCCCCGGCGAGCTGTTATGCGGCAGATGAATCGCGAGCATCATCAGCATTTGAAGCATATGGTTCTGGAACATGTCTCTAACGGCGCCTACATGATCGTAATACCCCGCGCGTTCTTCGACACCAACCGTTTCGCTTGCCGTGATTTGTACATTTGCTATATATCGGTTGCTCCACAGAGCTTGAATGATCGGGTTAGCGGATTCCAGAACTTCAAGGTTCTGAACCATTGGTTTGCCCAGATAGTGATCAATTCGGAAAATTTCTTCTTCGGCAAAAGATTTGCCGAGCTGCTCGTTCAGATCGCGGGCCGATTGCAGATCATGGCCGAACGGCTTTTCGATGACCAGGCGTTTCCAGCCTGCAGCCGAGCCAAGACCGCTCTCCGCAATATTCGAAGCGATGGTCGTGAAGTACTCCGGACCTACCGATAAATAGAACATCCGGTTGGGCTGAAGCTGAAGCGCACTTTCACGCTCCTCGATAATACCCAGCAATTTCTTATAATCATCCGTACGGCCGATATCGAGCACCGTATAGCGGAATTTGCGAATGAAGGATTGCATTAAAGCCTGATCTTGAATCTCGCGTCTTGAGAACTGGCGGAGAGACTGTTCGATATTCGATTGGAAGAACTCGTCGGTCCAATCCCGTCTCCCTAGACCAATAAGGGAAAAAGCCTCCGGAAGCTTTCCGTCAACGAATAAATTGTATAAGGCAGGATATATTTTTCTTTTGGCTAAATCGCCGGTAGCACCAAATAAAACAAACGTTACTGGTTCCATGGTTGCTCTCCCTCCAACAGAACTTTTGAGAAGCTTCTGTTTTATTTTTCTGTAATTCCACTATAATACGATTAGGAGCCATACAAGTAATTAATATATTTTACAGGAGCTATCGACCACGTCTATGACTAATAACTATGAACTATACAAAGTGTTTTATTGGGCTGCCAAAACGGGCAGTTTGACCCAGGCTGCAAAAGTACTCTACCTTACTCAGCCAAGCGTTAGCCATGCGATCAAGCAACTCGAGGAAAGCTTTGGTCTGACGCTGTTTTTCCGCAATTCCAAGGGGGTTGCCCTAACCCAGGAAGGCACGATTTTGTACTCCTATATCGAGCAGTCCCAGATCTTGATCAACATGGCCGAAGAGAAAATGATTGCGCTTAAAAATTTGGACAACGGCGAGCTTCGAATTGGCGGCAGCGATTCCTTGTTTAAACATTATCTGCTCCCTTACCTGGAGGATTTCATCAAGAAATATCCCGGCATCAAGCTGCATTTGAACCATGGCACGACGCCGGAAGTGATTACTTTTCTGAAAGAGGGCAAAATAGATCTTGGAGTTGTCCGCATGCCCATCGTGGATCCCCAGCTTGAAGTCAAGGAAAGCTTTCAGCTTCAGGATTGCTTTGTGGCCGGGGCGGTTTATAACGATCTGAAAAACAGGGTCTTGTCCCTAAACACCCTGCTTCAGTATCCCATCATTCTATTCTCCCGCAACAGCCGGGCTCGTATGACGATCACAGAGATTTTCCAGAGCTACGGTTACACGATCAAGCCGGAAATTGAGGTCGGCAGCGTCGATCTGCTGATCGAGTTCGCGCGCAGAGGTCTCGGGATCTCGTATGTTACCCGCGAGTTTGTCGCGAAGGAGCTTGCGGAAGGCTCCTTGTTCGAGATCCAGCTCGACATTCCGCTTCCTCCATCCCACATCGGAATGATGAACATGCGGAATATGCCGCTGTCCAGCGCAGCCAAGCGGTTTATCGAGCAGATAAAATAATAAGAAAGAGCCAAGAACGAATGGTTCTTGGCTCTTTTGTACCCGCCTCTTATTAACTCAGCTTTTTCCCCATACATACGCTTTCTTCGCTGCCGACATAAGGCCCATAGTTGGCAACCTGGACATAGCCCAATTTCTTGTACAACGAAATCGCTTCCGGCTGTCCCGTCCCCGTCTCGAGGAGCGCATCCCGCTTCCCTTCCTCGGATGCCCATAGCTCCAGCTCTTTCACGATTCGCTGTGCGATTCCTCTGCCCCTTGCTTCCTCCTTGACAAACATGCGCTTGATCTCAACGGTATGCTCGTCCCCGGCCTCCCTGTAACAGCCGCAGCCAACCGGTACGTCATTCAGGTAAGCCACGACGGCATTGGCATCCAGCTTGACTTGATTATGCTCATCAAAAAACTGCTGCGTGTCCGGGTATCGGCTCCAAAGATCCTTATCGAGCAACTTAATCAACTCGCGGAAATCAGCATGGTCAGCAGCGACTCTTATGAATTGAATCATTGTCATTTTCCTCTCCTAGCTGAAACTTATAAATTCTATTGTAATATAGAAAAGCCAAGAAAAGCACCAGGCTCTTCTTGGCTTCAACCATTTCATTTTAAATTAAATGCTCAACCTTAACACCCTCAGGCAATACATGAAGCACCTGCTTGCGTACAGCTTCGTCATTCAGCTCCCGGCCGAAAATAACAACCGTGCCTCGGTCATCGCGGGCGCGGATTAGGCGGCCTATGCCCTGCCTTAGCCGCAGGAGCATGTACGGCATGTCTACATCAGCAAACGGATTCGCGGAATCGCTGCGCCTCGCTTCAAAGACCGGATCATTAGGAGGGAACGGCAGCGACCACAGGATCACCTGCGACAAGGATGGGCCCGGTATGTCCAGTCCTTCCCACAAAGTGACCGCGCAGAGCACGCTTGTCTCGTCATTCTGGAATTCGGCAATGAGATGGCTGATTTCAGCCGAACCCTCGAATAAGAACCGGTAGCTGTCCGTAAGGCCAAAGTTATCCGCTTCCTTCCGGAAAAGTTCCAGCTCCTCCGTGGAAGGGAACAGGAATAACGTACGTCCGCCTTTTTGCTCCAAGAGCTTCACGGCAGCTTTCATCTTATCCGTCCAGCTCAGCTCGGCTACCGATCCGCCAGGCATATGCACCTGCATCTGTTCCTCATATTCGTATGGGGAAGGCACCGAGAAGGATAACGCCTGCTCAATCCCCAAGCTTTCTTTGATATAATCAAATGCTCCTCCGACGGACAAGGTTGCCGAAGAGAAGACGATAGGCATTTTCTTCGAAAACACCTGCTCCTTAAGCACTTCCTTGACCCATCTTGGCATGATTACTAGAGTAAGACCATCCTTATCCTCCGAAGCCCAACTGATCGGCTTCTCTTCGCGCTTGAACAGAGACAAGGCAAATTGAATCATTTCGATATGCTCTTCCACAATTTTGAGCTGGTAATCATCGATCGTAAACAAGCCGCTTTCGAACACAAGCTCTTCCTCTATGGAAGCCAGCATGTCCTGCAGACGGTTCACCTCGCGGACCAGTTCCGGGCTCCAGAGCACTTCCTTCCGGCTGGAAGCCGGTACAGCCTTGCTGTTGCGAGCGATAAGCGCGAATAAATGATCGCTTTGGACAATCGCATCCTCTACCGCGAGCGCGAGCGTTTCCCGAATCTCATCCTGCAAAAGGCGCGTAATAATGCTCTCGAATACCGCATGGTTCAGCTTATACGTTAACGCCTTCTGAGCCGCGGTCTCAAGCAGATGTCCTTCGTCAAAGACGACCGAGCTATGCTCAGGCAGGAGCGGAAGCTGACCTTCGCGCTTGCGTGCCTCGTAGGTCCATACATGTTCCATGTAGAAGTCATGCGAGCATATGATCAGATCGGCAGCTTTCCGGTAGTGATCGCGGGATAAGGTCTGGCCGCAGCGATGTCTCCGGTCGCAAACCAGACAATCCTGAAACACATCCCAGCCCAGCTTGGACCATTGTCCGTCGTTTAATGACGGGTAGTCTTTGCGGTTGCCGTAGGGATGGAAGCTTTGCATCGTCTCCGGCTTATGGACAAATGAAGGCAACTCTCGGAAAATCTCATCGAAAACCTCCGCGTCCTCATCTAAAGCCGCTCTCGCATCGTCGAGTTTATTCAAACAAATATATTGATCGGGCGATTTCCCGAGTCGGGCATCAATCGTAAACTCCAGGTATTGGGCCAGCTTGGCGATATCCCCTTCCGGCTTTACTAACTGCTCGATCAGGGATTCGTCGGCGCATGCGATGATAGCCGGCTTTCTGGTGTAACGGGCGTAGCTGATGGCATAGAGCAGATAAGCAAGGGTTTTCCCCGTTCCGACTCCCGCTTCCGCAAATATCGTTTGCCTCTCGGCATAAGCCCTTTCAAGCTGAAAAGCCATATAGATCTGCTCATCGCGAACCTCAAAGCCCGCTTCCGGCAGCTGTTCGTAAAAGACATCCGCAATCCAGTCGCTTGCCTGCTGAATGAATGGCAGCTTGGGATCGAACTCAAATGGATAATGATTGCTCACTTATTTTCCTTCCTCCATAAAGCACAAACGGCTGCGTTCCCTGACGCAGCCGTTTGGCTATTCCCCCGTAAATTAAGTACTAAAAGTCAAATTCCGACTTTGGCTTGCGCGGCTTCGGCTTTGCTTTCTTCTGAAGAGCCGGCAAGTGCTTCATGCTTCGTCCCATCGGTCCCTTGCACATTGGACACAATTGTTCTTCGGCAGCCATTTCATCCCGAATCCATGCTTTGCAATCTGGATTTTTACATTTCAAAATTTTGGTTGGTATTAGTTTTGGTTTCGTGATGTCTTCGCTTGTAGCCACTTTTTTTGCATCCTTTCCTTAACGCGTAAAAACAAACTTCGATTAATATATCACTTCCATAGCTCCTAAGTCAAAGGGGCTAGGCCGTTTTTTCGAAAGAAAAAATTCACCCCTGGATGGGGTGAATTATTCATCAATATTCAGGCAAATTTACGCTTGTTTTCCTACTTCAATTTCAATGGAAATTTTCACTTCGTCGCCAATCAATACGCCGCCTGTTTCCAGTGCCGCATTATAGGTCAATCCGTAATCGCTGCGCTTAATGGAGCCTTTGCCGCTGAAGCCGGCCTTCTCATTGCCCCACGGGTCTTTACCCGCTCCTTCAAAGGTAACGGAGAAGGTTTCCGAACGAGTGACGCCATGAAGGCTGACATCACCTGTCACTTCATATTCATCATCATCGGTCTTCACGATGTTGGTAGATTTAAATGTCAATTCAGGGAACTGGGCAATATCGAAAAAGTCGCCGGTACGCAAATGATTGTCACGATCCGCGTTGCGTGTATCAATGCTGCTCAGATCAACCGCGAAGCTGATAGCCGCCGTCGTCAGATCCGCAGGATCGGCATCGATCTCTGCCTCGAATTTGTGGAAGGTGCCTTTAACCTTTGCGATCATCATGTGCTTAATGGTGAAATCTACGCTGCTGTGCGTGAAGTCTACTATCCATTTCGAATTTGCCATGAATATTCCCTCCGAGTCATCATTATTAACTTACTAATTTTTATTAAATTAATAATATATACCTAATAACGATATTATCGGAAAAATAATCCATTGTCAACGATTTCCTAACTGCCAGAACGGAAATGCCGATACCAAAGACCATACACCTAAAACAAGCAAAACAACACCGGATATTACGTTAATCCATCTCATGGCCTTTGCATTCAGAGCCGTTCGGATTATCCCTACCAGACCGGCGAGAAGAAGCCACCACAACGTGGAGCCAAGGAAGATTCCCAACACAAGCAGGAGCGAGTCCCCTGTTGTTGATTGCGCGGAATGCTGGATGCCCGCAAAGATAGCCGCAAACGATAAGATCGTCATTGGGTTTGTCAGAGTCAGAAGGAATGTTGTCAAATAAGCTCTCGCCAGTCCGTTATTTAACTGAAGCTCTTTCCCGCTATGCGGTAAAGCCCGGACCGATTGATAACCTAAGTAACATAGAAACAAGCCGCCAATAAATTGAATCCACATACGCTGGTCAAGCAGTATATTCGTTAGCGCCGTAAATCCAACCGCGGCAATGAGCCCGTATACGGCATCCGCGGAAGCCGCTCCTAGCCCGGACAAGACACCATACCATCGGCCTTGGTTGATCGTTCTTTTCATACACAACACGCCAATCGGCCCAACAGGGGCTGCAATTGACAAACCTACAAGGACCCCGCTCCACATACTCATGCTGATTGTTCCACTCCTGTTTTACAGGGTTATCCTCATTAGAATTCCTGCAATCTCGATGTCTTCCTCATTCTTTAACACTTTTAAGTCGTATGGTTTAAACCCGAATTGATTATACATAAGCAGAGCTTTTGTATTTGTACTGTGGCAGATCAAGTTCAATTCTCTTAGTCCAAGCTCTTCTTTAGCCCGTTTCAGCATCGTCTGGATTAAAAACCTCGCCGCCCCAATACGGCGGAATTGCGAGCTGATGATGACATTGCCGAGCCATCCGCTGTTGCCTTCTTCTACATCGTATAGATTGGAGTACCCGGCCGGCTCGCCGTTATATTCAATTACCGTTGGCACTCTTCTGGTTAACGACACCTCGTATAGTTTCTCCGGATCGATCGGAAACGTTCCTTTCGGAAACATATAAAAGGCTTCCGAGGCATTGGCAGGAAAAGCGGCAATTCTCTTAAAATCTTCTTGCGTGCTGTCGCGAAACGTAAGCAAGACAATACCCCCTTTAATAATCCCAAAGCATTCCTATTATAGCATTGTTTTTTCTGATTCATTACTCATATAAGCCATACTTCACCTTTATCCTCTCCAGCTTTTCCAGCATCGGCTTAGCAAGTATAAATAGAAAAATGACGGTTGCCGCAGCATGGATGATATCAAACCAGAATCCTGAGGCATAGTTTGCGATCAAAGCTTCTCGAGAAAAAGAAGGCGTAAACATCAGCATCGAGCCGATATTAATGATTCCTCCGTATACGACGAAAGTCGCTAGTCCGCCAAATAAACATAACGTAAGCTTATTCGTCCTCATCCAGCCCTTTCTGAACAGGAGACCCGCAATGAAACCAATGATGCCGAAGCAAAACATTTGCCAGGGGGTCCACGGTCCTTGCCCGAAGAAGAAGTTCGAGACGAAGCCTGAAGTCGCCCCGACCAGAAACCCTGCCTCCGGACCAAAGCTCACTCCTGCAATAATGACAATCGCCACGACCGGCTTAAATTGGGGGAGCATAAAAAACGCTGCTCTGCCCGCTACGGCAATAGCAGATAATACGGCAATAATGATCATCTCCCTCGCTTGCGGCTTTCTCCGCTCGAACACCATAACAAACGGAAGCATCGTATAGAGAATAATCAGCAGACTTATAAAATAATACTTTCGGTCATCCAGGGCAAATACTCCAAGCAGAATGGTTGCCGGGATCACAATAACAATGAGAATTGCGGTGATTAGCGTTCGCTTGCCGAACCGGCTTCGCGCTTCTTCTATCCCTTGTTCCTGCATAGCTCAATCACATCCTCTGCCGTTACCGCATGTCGCCAGACATGACGCGCCATACGGTTCGCGGCTGTCGTATAGAAGCTGTTTCCGGCGAAAAAGTTCTTCGCTTGCCCGCTTGATGTGATGCCGCCGTCAAAGAACATGGCGCATACATCCGCATATTTGGCGCAAAATTCGATATCATGGGAGACCATCATAATCGTAACGCCGGCTGCATTCAACTGCTTCAAGTAGGAAGCAAGCTTAGTCTTGAAAAAGCTGTCGAGCCCTTTCGTAGGCTCATCCAATAGAAGGATCCGGGGCTCAAGCAGCAATACCTTCGCTAATGCCGCTCTTTGCTGCTCCCCTCCGCTGAGATCATAGGGATGCATGGCTAGGAGCGGTTGCAGTTCAAGAAACTCGCATACCGACTGAACTTTGCTTGCCTTCTCCTCCTTCGTCATTACGGAATCGGACAGCATTTCGAATAAATCTTGCTCAACCGTCTTCTTCACGAACAGATGCTGCGGATTTTGCGGAAGGTAAGCCAGATTGTTCCGATACAGCTCTGCAGCCTTCATCGATGCTACATTTTCCCCTCCGATATAGACCTTGCCGCGATAGGGCTGGTAGAGCCCTCCGGCCAGAGATAGAGCAGTCGTCTTCCCCGTTCCGTTACCGCCAACTAAACAATAGAATTGTCCTTCCTTCACTTCAATAGACAAGTCTTTAATAATATCAGGGCCATTTTTCTCGTATTTGAACCATACATCCTTGAATCGGATGGCTGAGTGTTTGGCTGCTGATGAAGAAGCAGGAACAACAGATCCCCCAGTAATGGGTGCTGTTTCGCGGATGAGCGGTTTTCCCATGATGTAGCTGTCTAACCACAGACGGCCTTCCTTTACAGTTACCGGATAAGAAGAGTCACTTGCTAGTCCGGCGTAAATCTGCGCAGGCGACGGCATAGCTGTAAACATCGGATGATTCATCTGCCACAAGGCCTCCCCTGCTTTACGGGGATGCTCATCTACAATGATCCTGCCGTCATCCATGACAATGAACCGATCCGATACCGGAAGCACTTCTTCGAGCCGATGCTCGGTCATTATAATTGTCGTACCAAGCTCCTGGTTGATTTTACGCAAGGTTTCGATAAAATCGGCTGCGGCAATCGGATCAAGCTGTGAAGTTGGTTCGTCTAGAAGCAGCACCGACGGATGCATGGCCATAATGGAGGCAAGATTAAGCAGCTGCTTCTGACCGCCTGACAGCTCCGAAACCGGTTTATGGAACCAGGTCTGGATTCCGAAAAAGCTGGCCATCTCCGCTACGCGAAGCCGAATAGTCTGTTGATCAAAGCCCAAGCTTTCGAGCCCAAAAGCCAGCTCATGCCATACTTTATCGGTAACAACGCCATTATCGGGATTTTGTTGGACAAAGCCGATTTCGGAAGCTTGCGAACGCTGGTCCAGTTCTTGAATGGGCTCACCGCGGAATGCGATACTGCCGTCCCGCTTCCCATGAGGAGTCAGGACTGGCTTGAGTTGACGCAGCAAAGTGCTTTTTCCGCTGCCGGATTTCCCGCCAATCGTGACAAACTCGCCGCTCTGAACCGTTAAATGTATAGCCTGCAAAGCCTGCCTTTCCTGCAGCGGAAACGTAAAGCTTACATTTTGGATGTTATAGATCTCCACTTGATTGCCTCCATCGTATGTTGAATAACCGGTAGCATACACAAGCTCAAATAAGCCGCATAGATCACAAAGCTAAACGGTGTAATAGCCGCTGCTTTAATAGAAGGAAAAAACCTCATCGAATTCAACCCGTTCGCTTCGCCAATCAAGATCATGACAATCAGGCTGAGCATAACGGCCATAAATCGTATATCCCGGTTATCAAACCTATAAAGCGAATAACTGGTTCGGTTAGGCAGCCCGTAGCCCCTCGATTTCATCGAATCAGCCGTCTCTATTGCATTTTCCAGCGCCCAGGTTGTCATAATCGATAAGAGTTTCAGTCCGTTCCTGGCTCTCTGAAGGATGTTCCCTTGCGATACGTCTTTGCCTACGCTTCTCTGGGCATAAGAAATCCGCTTGATCTGTTCCTTGTATCTTGGAACAAATCTCAACACCATGGATAAAATGAGGGACATGGCCGGGATCAGCTTGCCGAATAAGTAGATAAATTTATCCGAGGTCATAACCGCGTTGTAGCAGGAGAACCAAATTAAGACGGTCGCAAATAGGCAGGCGGATGAAATCCCGTACAGGATGGATTCGAGCGTAACCGGATTACCGCTTTTTAAATAAAAAAGGATCGTAACGCCCGCATGATTAAAAGCCGGGTTTATAATTGCAGTAAAAAGCAGCAACGGAAGCATAAAAAACAGCTGGAACCGCACCGCTCCCTTGCCTCTCAGCAGAATGGAATAAACAGAGGCGCTAACCAGCGCGATGCCTTGCATAACGGGATGCATGAAGAACATGCCAAAGAGCAATACAGCTGTAAAATAAATAAAGTTTATTAATGGATGATAACCGGCAAATCCGCTTTGGTTCATGACTTAACCCCTGCTCCCGCGGAATAGCCGCCGACATCGCGTCCAAGATCGCAAGTGTATACCCACTCCACAACATCGCCGTCTTTCAAGGCGTACCTGCTCGCTCCATAGTTAGGAAACCAGCCGTTCACTTTATACATCCAACCGCTAAGCTCCCCGCAGTCGAATTCGTAAATATTTTGAATACCTTCGACATAGTTGCTGTTATAAATCGGAGTCATCTCAAACTCCATATGAATCTTGTTCTTCTTCATTTCCCGGAGAAGGACGTCAAAGACCGACTCGCCTTCATAAAAGGTAACTTTCTGCTTCGGATAAATAACGCCGTCCTTCGGTAAAACTTCAAGTTTATCTTTGTTGAAGCTGTCCAGATTGTTTAATATCGTTGCGGCGGACACCGACAGCGTAACGGTGAGCGGCTTCTTTTTGTCGATCTTTGCATCCTGCCACTCAACCGGCTTTGGCTTTCCCGATGGAACCGGATCCGTCTGATATTTATCCTTCGTCTCTTCAGGCGAAGCAGCCGGAGGTTTTGTTGCCGGAGTCGCTTCTGCCCCCTTCTCAGACCCCGTCCCGTTGCCGGCGGGTTTAGCCGATTCCGAAGGAGTTGGCGAAGGTTTAGGTTCACCTGCCGGCTTAACGGTCTCCGAGGCATGACCGCTGTCCGAATTCGAAGCAGGCGGCTTTTCAGTCGATGGAGACTGCTCTAGTCCCGTAGCTGCCGGCTCCTCGGAAGAGGTTGCGTTTGCCGGAGGGTTATCGGGTTCCGTTTGCTTTAACGGATTTTCTTCCGGTCCAGCTTGCGTTTGTTTTGCGGCGTTGCTAGGCAATGGTGTTGATGCAAACTCTTCCGCAGCTGCCGGCGAGGTCGCAGCCGCGCTCTCCGAGGTTGGGTTCTTTGCGTAATCCCCTCCCCAGAAGTAGGCAATCGCTAATACACCGATGATAAGCAGCGCGGACAGCCATTTTTTCTTGTTCACTCTAATTCCCACCTCTTTATGAAGAAATAACGAAGCAAGGGCATTCGAATGCCCTTGCTGAGGCCAAGCTTATTTCACGTCTGTCATGTCATAGAGACGGGTAACTCCGCTTTTGAACCTGTCGTAAGCGACCAGCGCATAAAATGCCTGATCCGTTGCCATCAGATCCACTTCGCCAGGCTGGGCTCCGCCATTACCGGTACCGCCGGATTTAACATGATAAAATCCGCCGCCCGTTGCCGAGTAGCCAAGCAATGCGTCCAGTACATTACGGCCGTTTTTCACAAAACGGGAATCGGTTTGCGGATCAATGCCAAGCGCGGTCAATGCGACAACGACTTGTGCGGAGCTCTCCGAGTTAACCGCCCCGCCGCTAGCGTAACCGCCATCGGCTTGTTGTGCATTGGAAAGCCATGTTATTCCGCGGTCAACGGCTGCCTTCACGGTTGAATTAGCGTTATAGTATGGCGCAAAGGCCTGCAGCACCATTGCCGTTATATCCGGGTCCGCTTCACTCGGCTTCTCGCCAAGCGCCCAGCCTCCTCCGGCAATCTCTCGATTAAGGATGAAATCAATCAAGAGCTCTTTGGTAGTCTGTGTTTTTACACTGGAGTCTGCCGGAATCGAGTAGCCTTTGCTGTCCAATGCAATCAGCGCAAAGATTGGTCCGTTAATTCCCTGCTTGATTACGGTCTCGTAGTCCGCCAAAGGTTTTGCCAGATCATAACCGGCTACATGATGGATGTCTTTTCCGATGGCCGTTAAAGCCAGAATAACGCGATCGTATTCCGTGTACTTCACCGAATGAAGCTTGCCTTCTTTTTCTTTTACCGTCTGTTCAACGTTGGAATAATAGTTGGCGTAATAGGAGTCGGGTACGGGCATGCCGGAACGCGCCAGCCCCAGAACCGTCCATTCCCCGCCTACGCTCGCAATCACCGGATCGGTTACGGTCTTTTGCAGGAAGGCAGCCGTTGTCTTGAGGTGACCCTGAACTTCCAGCTGCTTTGCGTCAACCGGACTGCTGCCGGCGTTGCCTGCCTGTTTATAATCGTAAGATCGCATCGCCACAACGGCTGCCATTTCGCGGGTAACCTTGGCTTGCGGATCAAATTTGCCGGACGATCCAGTCATCAAGCCTGCTTCTACGATGGTTGCGATATCAGACTGTGCCCATAACGATGCTGCCTGCAAATCTTTGATTGCGGTTTGCGGTTGTGCCGCTTTCATGCCAAGTGCCCGGACAATCGTCACGGCCATTTCTTCGCGCGTTATGCTTGCGTTTGGAATAAAATGCTTCTCATAGCCGTTCATATAACCGGCTTGGGCAACCGCATTGACATATGGCGCGAACCAGTCTTTCGAGGCTACATCCGTGAAACTAGCCGCAGGCGCGGTTGTTGGCAGAGCTAGAATGGATACGAGCATTTTTGCGAACTCTGCTCTTGTAACCGAGTCTTTCGGATGGAACTTGCCGCCGCTGCCTTGAACAAAGCTTTTTTCGGAAGCTAGCTCAACCGCTTGCTTTGCCCAAAAAGAGATTTGGGAAGCATCGGAATAGAGCTTTTCCAGTTCCGATTTCGGAGTCGTGTCTGTCCCGCCGGAACCGCCTGTACCAACCGTTCCTGAATCCGTATTTCCGTCGTCTCCACTGTTGTTGCCGTTCTCACCCGGCGTTTCCCAATCATCCGGATTAACTCCAAGATCGATACCTAGATCCGTTGTGTAACGCCATTGCAGATTATCCCCGTCTTTTAGTTCATAAAGACTTGCGCCATAGTTCGGGTAAACGCCATTGACGTTGTACATCCAGCCGCTTCCGCTGCCATGGTCAAATTCACCGTCACCTGCTATGGACTGAACATAAACACTGTTGTATTTCGGAGTAAAGACGTATTCGTAAATCAAACCTTTGCTGTCGAGTATCCGTTTGAGTACGCTCCATGCTGTATCTCCCGAACGAAGCTCGACTTTCGTGTTTGCAACGGTATAACCCTTGTTGATCGTCAATTTGTCAACGGATAAGGTTACGTACTTCGTTGGCGGAGGATTGCTTCCTCCACCGTCTACAACAATCGTGCTTTCAGCGAAAGCAACATAATCCGTAAAATGATTCGTCTTGATAATCAGATCAGAGCCGTTATCGTACGCGTATTCATTCTTGCCGCTTGCTTGACCGAGCGCATCGTTGGCGAATTTCGCAATCGAAGTGGCAACGCCGCCCTCGATATACGCAACGCTTTTGCCGCTCATCCCTTTAAGCGTCAAGGTAACGAACTGATTAAATTGCACGCGCGAGCTTCCGCCCATCGAAAAGGCAACTGCTACTTGATCCAGTTTTTTACCGCTTGCAACTATGGTCTTAATTTGATTTTGCAAGGCGGAATCGGAAGTATTTAACGTAGTAAGTAAATGAATGCCTGCTGAATCCCCGGATGTCACTTGCGTATCTTGCGGAATCAGGATGGAATTATTTCCTTTTACTGCATCAATCTGCGGCAGCGCGGTATTAAGTGGTAGACTAAGCTTTACACCGGATGTTTTACCGGCAGGAATAGAGATCCCTATTTGTTTGCCGCTGTCTGCCGATGTAACCGGAATGCGGTAATCAGCCGAATCATCCGGAACCGCTACTTGCGGCGTATTGCCTGCTGGGAGCGTCAGGTCACCGGGATTAGCCGGTTGTTCGGTAGATAGCGTGACATCCGTCATATCATAAAGCGATTTCTTCTGTTTCAGGAAACGGTCATAAGCAACCAAGGCATACGTACCTTGATCGGTCGCCATTCCGTTGACGCCACCCGTCTTGGTATGACGGAAACCGCCATCAGGCAAAGCATAGAGTAAGAATGCATCAATCAGGGAATGGCCGTTCTTCACAAAGCGGGGATCCGAGTTGGAATCGATCCCTAATGCGCTAAGAGCAACAATGACCTGCGCAATGCTCTCGCTCGAGGAATAACCTCCGTCATTGCTGCTTTGCGACTTGGACAACCAAGCGACTGCACGGTCGGCAGCTGATTTGACATCAGGGTTACTGTTATAATAAGGAGCCAAAGCTTGAAGCGTCATAGCAGTCAGGTCCACGTCAACAAAGCTGCCAAAGCCCCATCCGCCTGCATTTTCGGTACCTTTCTTAATCTCCTTATCAACCATGTATTGAATAAGATTGGCTCTTGTGGACTGAACTTCTACTCCTGCTACGACAGGAATAGCGTAATTGTGGCTGTCCAGTGCCAGCAAGGCAAAGGTAGGTCCGTTTATGCCTTGAGCAATAACTTTATTGAAATCTGCCAGCTTCTCGAGTTGATTGTATCCACCGACATCCGTTACATCTTTGCCAATCGAGGTCAGCGCCAGGATAACTCTGGAGTGCTCGGTATATTTATTTGGGTCTAAAACATTTTGTTTATCTTGAACAGCCGCTACGACCTTTTTGTAATAAGCGTCATAGTAACCATCCGGCACTTGGTAGTTGCCGCGTGCCAAGGTTAGGACTGACCACTCGCCGTTTAACGTTCCGAAGACGGGATTGCTTACCGTTGATAATAGATAAGCCAGATTGCGGTCAACGTATTGGCTGACTGTGCCTGCAGCACTTGCCTTGTATATAACCGTATAGGTCTGCGTTGCCTGGTTACCCGCACCGTCCGCCGCTTTGATAACAATCGTATTCAAACCAGATACAAGATCAGCCGTATATTGTCCGCTGGATGGTTGCAGCAGGTTCCCGTTCAGCTTCACTTCAGGGTCGATTGTCTGCTGAACGTTATCCGTAACCGATACCGAGAACGGAAGCTGTTGTGCCGTTACGACCTGATTGTTAACAAATCCATTAACCGTGATGGAAGGAGGAGTTGTATCCTGAGCTCCTGCCAACTCTGTCAAAGCTGAATTAACTTCCTCTTGCGTACTTTCAATATTTTGTAATGTTGCATATGCATGTTCGTAAGCTGGACCAATCTTCTCATCATTCAGCAATTCCTGTTTGACAGGTGAGCTGTTAATTTCAGCTACCGCTTCCGTTAATCCATCCTTGTTGGCAAGTCGGATTTCTCCCCATTCGCTGCCAAGGTCCGTTCCGTATCCGTATACGGTAAATTGAACACGGATGACATCGCCGTTTTGCGGCTCATAATTTGAGAAGCCAACGGGAGGGAACGCATTATTTACGGCAAACATCCAACCGGACATATTGGTGTAGTCAAACTCTCCAAGCCAATTCTCATCCACTTTGCCGCCAAGCACCGCATGATTGTCTTCCAGCATCTTTGTAAGGTAAGCTGGAAGCTCAACCGGTCTAGAATCGCTATCTTTTACTTTGGATAAATAAAAAGCGCTATCGATCGATCCCGTATGCTTGTAATTCTCTTCCCCAAGAAGACGGTCGACCAAGGCAGCGCCATTGTCCCCTTCATAAAAAGGCACTTTCACGGGTTCTTTCATATAGCCCTGGCCAAGCGTAAACTTCTCCACATCCAGCGTGACGTAACCTTCCGGCGTATCTGCCGGGTCGGCATAAGACACACGGGCTGGCGTTGCCGCAACGGATAAAGTTACCGCTATAACAAGCAGCCATACTAACCATTTATTTTTTTTCATTACAAGCTCCCTTTCTATAAATCTCTCATTCTCTTGCATAACTACCCATCCACACAGCAAAAAACCCTCCAACTCGTGAAAGTTGAAGGGTTTGGTCAAGTAAACATGTCAAAATAAGCATGCATAATGAACACCCTCCTATCGCTCGTAGAATTGCGGTGTAAAAAAGAATCAGGCAGGTATTCTGGCTCGAGCGTCAATGCCTATGCACCCTTCCCGGTTGCCCAGTGGATATGCGCATAAACTCGTCTCTTACAGCGGCGGGACCGCGTGGGATTCTCACCCAACTTCCCTTTTAACCAATCCAATACCATCGCCTTAACCGGCGGAAGGTATCATTGGCACCTGATACTTATCTCGTATTCAATTTGCTTGCTCATCATAACGAATATTCTTCGTTTTGTCATGCTAAATTTTTCAATTCCATAGGCCTATTCTCTCAGCTGATCCCCGTGAAAGACCCGCAAAATAAACTCCCGGTCGGGTACATCCAGCTTTTCGTAGGAAGCAAGGAATGCCGAATTATCATATTCCGCCTCCTGCAATTGCACCTCAAAACCCTGCTCGCTCACCGTAACGATCGCGTACCTCGCGGTAGACTTATTGTTGCAGCCAAGGGAACCTGGATTCACAAACGTTTGTCTTTTGCTGACGAAATAATGTACCGGATGATGATGTCCGAATCCAATCAATGCGTCTTCGCAACCGTTGAACAGCTTTTCCAGATTGGATAGGCTTGGCTCAACGATTGGGCTAAACGGATCTTTGCTAATCGGATCGTTAAACTTGTCAGGCGCAATATGATAATGGGTAAAAAGCATCCTTCTGCCGTACGCTTCGGTCCGGATCATGCGAGGCATTCGTTCCAGCAGCGGGACAAACGACTTGTCCATTCTTTCCGCAATCCACCTATGATGCCGTTCCGAATGGTAATGGCTTTCCGGATAAGATTCACCCTTGATAATCGCGAGCACGGCTTCATCGTGATTGCCGGACACAAAGGATACATCCTCCCTGGAGAAAAGCGCATGAAGCACTTCATTCGTATCCGGTCCGATACCGATCATGTCCCCCAAGCAATAGATGGAGTCGATCTGTTGCAAAGTGTCGATCTCATGAAGGGCCGCTTTTAACGCAGGCATATTGCCATGGATATCCGTTATTAACGCAAACCTCTTGTTCATGCTCTCCACCCTTCCTGCTCGTTAGGCCGGCTTATTCCTTCGTGATGCTCCGGATCGAACCGTCTGCGGAGCCCACGATAACAAGGCTTGCCATATGGATAAACAATCCGTTGTCCACAACGCCGGGAATCCGGTTCAGGTCATCATGAAGCGCTTCCGGATCCGCAATAGCCCCAAACTCGCAATCCGCAATATAGTTGCCGTTATCGGTCACATACAGCTCATCGCCATTCTTGCGAAGCTTCGGTTCGCAGCCCAGCTTGCGAAGCTTCTTCACCGTCAGCTCGAACGCAAACGGAACGATTTCGACCGGCAGCGGGAATTTGCCGAGCTGCTTCACGTCCTTGCTCTCGTCCACGATAATAATCAGCTGCTTGCTTGCAGCCGCTACAATCTTCTCGCGGAGCAGAGCGCCGCCTCCGCCTTTGATTAAGTGCAGGGCAGGATCTACTTCATCCGCCCCGTCAATCGTCAAATCAAGCACGTCGACATCGGCAAACGGCATCATCGGAATGCCAAGTTCTTTCGCCAGCTGCTCGGATTGAACCGAAGTCGCGACCGCTTGGATGGATAACCCTTCTTCTTTCACCCGACGGCCAATTGCTTGAATCGCCCAATAGGCGGTAGAGCCCGTTCCAAGTCCTACTTTCATCCCGTCTTTAACGAGTTCAACTGCTTTTTCTGCTGCAATGCGTTTCGATTCCATGAGATCACCTTATTTATTTAGAATTTGTGCAAAGGATTTAATATTTAGTATAACAAAGCTATGAATGTTAGGAAATATAGGGCAGGTTTATATTCTTTATTAAATAAAAGGCACATTCCTGCTCGATCCGAGCGGGAATGTGCCTTTACGCATTATTTCTTTAAATAAACCATGCCGATATCGGGCAAGCTTTGTACACAGCCCTTCTTAACAATCTTATACCGCGAAGATATGATTGCCGATGTGAACAATTTGCTTGCGGGACCAGATCCACTTCGACGTAGCCGTCTTCGGATTAAAATAATACAACGCGCCTTGCGAAGGATCGTTGCCGCCAAGCGCATCAAGCGCGGCTTTGTAGGCTGTAGAATCCGGCTTCAACTTGTATTGGCCGTCATCTACCGCCGTAAATGCGCCGGATTGTTCGATGACGCCTTTAATGGTTTTCGGGAAGCCGTCTGCATCAAGACGATTTAATACAACCGCCGCAACGGCAACCTGGCCCTTGTAGGACTCTCCGCGCGCTTCCGCATAAACGATACGTGCCAGAAGATCGAGCTCTTCCTGATTTGCGGAGACCTTTTTCAGCTCGGTCCAGGTTTTCTCCTCCGCTACACCATCCGGTTTAAGTCCGTAATCCGCCTGGAATTTACGAACGGCCTCTTCCGTCATTTTGCCGTAAAACGTCGTAATCGCCGAATTATCGAAATAGCCCATCGTCTTCAGACGGAACTGTAAATCCGGCACATCCGGACCGTAGCTGCCATAGCTGAGCGTAGCGGGCGCCGCTGCTTTCGCAGCCTGAAGCGGCATGGCGACCGTCATCATAAATGCTAGAATAATGGAAATACTATATTTATAAATTTGATTATTAATCAACATTAATACTCCTCTCATTTTATTAATATTTGTATAAATCATTAATTGGAATAATTTTGTTATGCAACGGCAGGTTTTTTACGAGTTTAACATACAAAAAAAATTATAGTAACCCAAATACATTAATTACATTTATTTGCTAAGCTAACTTTTTCCTTACGCTTGGATCGTTCCGATTGTCCCCTATCGCTTGAATTGGTACAATATAGGAAGATTTGAAGCGAGGTGAACAGCATTGAATGTGATCAAAATCAAGGATCGGCAGGAGCTCGACCGGCGTGTTCCGATGATGCCCTGGTATGTGGAGAAATTTATCAATTATAAGCTTCCCGACCTCTCTCCCTCTTCATTGCTGGAGTATGTCAGAGATTACGAGACGTTTATGGGATGGCTGATTGCGGAAGGATTATCGAGCGCGGAAAAGGTGAAGGATGTCCAGCTTATCGAGCTTGAACGACTGCATATGGACAGCATTGATTCCTTTCGGATGTTCCTTGCCACCAATCCGAATCATAGCAATACCAGAACGACCATTACGCGCAAGCTGTCGTCTCTAAGGTCGCTCTTTCATTACTTGAGCCAGATCGCCGAGGATGAGGAGTTCTATCCGCTGCTGAAGCGGAACGTGATGGCCAAGGTCTCGATCAAGCGGACGCATAAGCCGAAAGACACGGCGGCCAAGCTGGAAGGCAAGCTGCTGCAGGAAGAAGAAATTCACGAATTTCTGGCCTATATTCATGCCGATTACGAGAAGGATGTTGCGGAGAACAAGCAGGCGTTATATTCCTATCAATTGAATAGAACCAGAGACAGCTGTATTATCAGTCTCATTCTTCATTCCGGCCTTCGCGTCTCCGAAATCGTCAATCTCAATACCGATGACATTGACGTGAAAAAGAAGCTCGCCTATGTTTACCGAAAAGGCAAGAATGACGACACGTTCAAGACTCCCGTCTATTTCCGCCAGGAAGCGGTTGATGATTTAACGGCTTATTTGCAAATGAGGGACTCTCATTATAAAGCGCCTAAACGCGAAAAAGCCCTCTTCCTTGCCATTGCTAACGGCAAAAAAGAAGGCTCTCGAATGACCAAACGCGCCATTCAGGAAATGGTAATCAAATATGCGAAGCGATTCGGCAAGCCTTACTTAAGCGTACATAAGCTCCGCCATTCGTTCGCAACCGATTATTACCTGCGTAACGATATTTATATGACCCAGGAGCAGCTTGGGCACGCCTCTCCCGAGACGACCCAAATCTACGCCCACCTTACAGATAAAACGATGGCGGAAGCGATCGACCGGATTAAACAAGCAAGCGAAGCCGCGAATTAAAATTAAGCTTCGACTTGCGTTAACACGGCCTCCTGCATGTTAAGCTGCGTATTCACCAGCTTCGCGTACAGACCGCCATGCTTCATCAATTCATTGTGCGAGCCTTGCTCCGCGATTCGTCCGTCCTGGACAACAAGTATAAGATCCGCGTCGCGTACCGTCGAGAGACGGTGCGCGATAATAAAGGCGGTGCGCCCGTTCAGCAAAGTCTCCAGCGCTTCCTGGATATGCTGCTCCGTTTCGGTATCTACGCTTGAGGTGGCCTCATCCAGAATAAGGATCCGCGGATCGGATAACAGCACCCTTCCGAACGCAAGCAATTGCCGCTGGCCAACCGACAGCTTTGACCCCCGCTCTTCTACTTCGGTATCATAGCCCTCATTCATGGACGCAACGACACGGTCCAGTCGCACGCTTTCCGAGGCTTGAATCATTTGCTCCCTCGTTGCCCCGTCATTGCCATACCGCAGGTTCTGTTCGATGGTTCCCGAGAAAATGAACGAATCCTGGAGTACGATTCCCATCTGCCTGCGCAGAGATTCCAGCGTAACGTCTTTGACATCCATCCCGTCAATCGTAACCTTACCGCCGGTTGCATCATAGAACCGCATAAGCAGATTAACGATTGTACTTTTCCCCGCTCCCGTTGGTCCAACCAGCGCAACGCGCTGCCCTGGACGAACCCGGAAACTTACGCCATGAAGAACATCCGGCTTGGATTCTTCGTAACGGAACGATACGTTCTCGAACGCCACTTCACCACGGATCGCCGGCATGCGGCGCGCGTCGGCAGCATCGGTTACCTCGGCATCGGTATCCAGAATTTCAAAGATTCGTTCCGCGGAAGCCATCGCCGACAGCACTTGGCTGTACACCTTGGACAAGGCGCTGAGCGGTCCCCAGAAGCGCCACAGATAATTAATGAAGGCCATAACGAAACCAATCGTAAGCGCGCCGTCCATCACCTGCTTGGCTCCGAACCAGACAACGATGCAAGTACCGATCATTCCCACCAGTTCGACCAGCGGATATACGGTTGACTCCAGCATAATGGCGCGCATGAAGGCCTGCTTGTTCCGGAAGTTGATTCCTTCGAACCTAGCGCTGTTCTTATGCTGGCGCGAGAACGCCTGAACAACCCGGATGCCCTGAATCGTTTCGTTCAAATGTCCGTTAATGGCCGACATCGTCTTGCGCGAACGGGTCCATGCCCCTTCGATTCTCGGACGCAGCCGATTTACGATGAGATACAGAAGCGGCATCATAATGAAGGACAGAAGCGCCAGCTTCCAATCCATCCAGAGCAGAATCGCCACGATTCCGACCAGATGCGTAACCTCCATAACGGTTGTAATCAGACCGCCGTTAATCAGTTCGCCAATGGCGTTTGTATCATTGGTAATGCGGGACATAATCTTTCCTGCCGGGCGTCCGTCGAAGAAGCGGAAGGAAAGCTTCTGCAGATGATTAAATAGCTGCTGGCGAAGATCGTACAAGATGCGCTGGCCGGTAAAGTTAATGTATTTGGTATGTACCCAGCCGCAGCCCCAGCCGATCAGCTTGATGCCGAGCAAGGTAATACCGAACAGATGAATAGCGGTAAAATCTCCTTTGGTAATCCCATCGTCGATCAAATATCCAAGCAGCAGAGGCTCTGCCAGGCTTAAAATCATATTGACAAGGACAACGCCTATAATGAGGGTAAGCGTCTTGCGATATGGCTTTAAATAGCCAAGAAGCCTCTTCATATAGGCGGGATTAAAGGGTTTCTCTTCAATCTCGCTGTCGTCATCCCATTCCATTTGACTCATGTATTCCCCTCCCGTCCGTTAGCGTCCTGCCGCGAGCTTCTGCCGTTCAAACAGCTGACGGAAGAATCCGTTCCGCTCGCTTAATTGTTTATGGGTCCCCTGCTCGATCAGTCGACCTTGTTCCAATACGAGAATGCGGTCGGCATGCTGAATCGAGGACAAACGCTGCGCAATAATGAATGTTGTTCTGCCTTTCATGACTTCAAGCAGCGCTTCGTGGATGGCTGACTCCGTTGCCGTATCCACGCTGGCTGTTGCTTCGTCGAGGACCAGAATCGGAGGATTCATCAGAATCGCTCTCGCAAGAGCTACCCTTTGTCTCTGGCCGCCGGATAGTCCAACGCCCCGCTCGCCAATCAAGGTATCATACCCGTGAGGCATGGTTGTGATAAAATCATGGATTTGCGCTTTTTGAGCCGCATGCTCGATTTGCTCCATTGTCGCATCCGGATAGCCGTATGCTATGTTGTCCCGGATAGAAGCCGAGAACAGAAACGTCTCCTGCGGTACGATACCCACGCTGCGGCGCAGACCGTCCAAGTCGTAATCGCGAACATCAATCCCGTCGATCTGTACCGTGCCGGAAGAAACGTCGTAGAACCTGGACAGCAGCGCAATCAGGCTGCTTTTCCCCGAGCCGGTTGCGCCTAATACGGCAATGACTTCACCCTGCTTCACCTCGAAGGAAATGCCGCTCAGAATCGGTTGATCCTTCGATTGATCCTGGTCATTAAAGAAGAAGCTTACATTGCGGAAGGAGACCTGCCCTCGCATTTGATCGGTATGAACTCCATTCTCCGGCGCTACTATGTCGCAAGGCGTATCGAGAACCTCGAATACGCGCGGAGCCGCTTTGATCGCTTGCTGCATAATATTGATCTGCCAGCCCAGCATGTTGAGCGGCCAGATGATTCCCCACGTATACCATTGGAAAGCCATAAACGTCCCCAGCGTCATCTCTCCGCGAGCCACGTATACCGCTCCCAGCCAGATCATCAGAACAAACGTTAATCCGCCAAACAATCCCATCAGCGGGAATGCTTTCGCTTCCAATTTTGCGCGGTCCATATTGGTATCAAAGTTTTGTTTGTTCCGCTCGGCGAACTTTCGCTGCTCGACCGCTTCCGTCGCAAACGATTTCACAACTCGGATGCCCGCTATGTTTTCCTGAAGAGTTGTCGTCAGCCGGCCGGTCTGCTCCCGGATACTGGACCAGGCAGGACCAACCTTATTGCTGAACCACCATAAAATAAGCAGGATAATCGGAATCGTAACCGTGCTAATCAAGGTCACCTTCCAATTCATCCATAGCATAAAAATCATCGTTCCCACAAAGGTCAATAAACCGGTCAGCAAGCCCATTGCGCCAAAACCAACAAAGTTTTTGACGGCTTCGATATCGCCGGTCATTCGCGACATCAGCTGTCCGGTCTGCGCCTTGTCGTAGTACGAGAAGGATAACCTCTGCAGTTGTGCGTAGAGCTGCTCTCTAAGCTTAAACACAACGTTTTGCCCGACAAGCTCCTGGGAATAGCCCTGCACGAACATCCCGGCGCTCTTTAACGCCTGAACCCCGATCAAGAGCAAGGTTAACCATAAAATAAGCGATACATTTTCCTTTTTGATGCCTTCGTCAAAGATCTCGCGCAATATCCACGGCGCCACGAGGTCGAAGATCGTAGCGAACAGCATGACGACAATCGCTGCTGCCGCCCATTTCGCGCTTGGTCTAACGTACGCTAACACCCGCAATAATACTTTCACTGTCTTGTATGCCTCCCCTCTCGCCTGAAAAAAACAAAAAAAGACCCCAAGCCGCAATTAGGCTCGGGATCCCTGCAATGATGTAAACGCCATTAAACAGATTGTTACCCGCTTATTGGCGTCGCATCGCGAAGGCGGCCTGTACGGCATGCATGGAAAAAACGAACCAGAACAATCATTGCCTGTTGTTGATTCCGCATACCGGACACCCCTTTCCCTTCGGATTTGTATTTCGTGTAATCTGTTCGTATCGTAACAGACGGACTCTCTCTCTTGCAATAGCTGATTTTGTCGAATCGCCATTAATTTTTCAGGAATCGCCGAACTGACTAGTATCCTTAATGGAAATTCCTTCTTCTACCGCAAACTCGAAATCTTCGATATCGTATACCTGGACAGGCACTCTTGCTTCGAGCAGCTTATCTTGAAATTCGAATTGATCGGACAAGAGCGGAATTTGCAGCTTCGAGCTGGTCAGAAGCAGCTCTGTCTCAATCGGATCGAAGTATTCGCCATAATGCGCATTATCTACGGCATGTACAATCGTGAACTGAATCCTGTCGTTTAAGATTAGCGGAGAGCTTTCCCGCCATGGCACCTGCATGGCGCGTTCGATTTTTTTCCGGTTGAGCGGATCCTCGAAAAAAGTAATGAGCTCGCCAATTTTGCTCTTTACATGCGCGTCATCCTCCGGATCATCCATTACCGGCTCCGCCCCGTCTCTCATATCGTACAATTCAAGAATGGATGAATAAGGCACGACGTAATCAATCGGACGGCTCGGAATAAGGAGATGTCCATACGTTGCCACCATAACCGCTTCTATAACAAATCGCCGTCGCATAGTTGCCCCTCCTTCTCTAACCACGGTTCCACATTATTATACAATAATACCTCCCCTGTACAAGATAGCCATTCGCCAAATTTGCATAAAATCCGCGGGTAGCTGTACAATGAAGGGTAATGTTTACAGTCATGAATAATCAGTCATACTCTTTTTTCGTTTAAGGAGGTTCCACTACAAGTGATCAAAGAAGAAGCCATTATTATCGGAGCCGGTCCATGCGGCCTTGCCGCTGCCATTGAGCTTGAGAGGATCGGACTTCATCCCGTCATTATCGAAAAAAGCAATATCGCCCATTCCATTTCCATGTATCCTACATACATGCATTTCTTCAGTACGCCGGAACGGCTGGAAATCGGAGAGATCCCGTTTACGACGCCTAATGATAAGCCTTCACGGCTTGAGGCGATCAATTATTACCGGACTGCCGCGCTCCGCAACAACTTGCGCGTGAATGCTTACGAAACGGTTCTCCGGGTTGATCGGCAGGACAACGGGCTGTTCCGTTTAACCAGCGCAGACCGCTACGGGGAAGAAAAACAATACGAAGCCCGTTACGTCGTTGTCGCGACCGGCTATTTCGATCATCCGAATTATCTCGGCATCCCCGGCGAAGAGATGGATAAAGTCACTCACTTCTTTCGCGAAGCTCATCCTTATACCGGCATGGAGGTCGCGATTATCGGCGGCAGCAACTCCGCTATCGACGCAGCGCTCGAGCTGGAGCGGGTTGGGGCAAAGGTAACGGTCATTTACCGCGGCGCAGGCTACTCCTCGAGCATTAAACCTTGGGTACGGCCCGGGTTTGAAGCCAAAGTCAATAACGGCATCATTCGCATGTTATTTGAATCACGGGTTGTTGAGATCGATAAACGTCATGTTATCGTTGAATCTCCGGAAGGGCGTCATCCGGTGGCCAATGATTTTGTGCTGGCCCTCACCGGGTTCCATCCCGACCGCGATTTCTTGACGAGCTCCGGTGTACGCATCGAGGAAGAAGGCTTCCCGTACTTTGATGAAACAACAATGGAGACAAACGTACCCGGCCTGTATCTGGCCGGCGTCGTTGCCTCCAAGCATGAAGCGAATGAAATCTTCATAGAATCCGGCCGCTTCCACGGCAACAAGATTGCCGAACATATTGTTTCGCTTCGTTAATTATTTACGCTGCTCGTCCAATTTCTTCTTAAGGGATTGGACGAGTTCTTCTTTTGGCTCCTGCCTGCCATAACGAACCTCGTCATATAGACGGGCAAGCTTATCGGCGTCTGCCTGCGAAGCGGATTTGCTGCTCCAGGCTCCAATATCCGACGTCGTTTCTCTAACCGTGTAGTGAGGCTTATAATCATATCCCCGGCCTACTGCTGCCGCAACGTATCTCCGGTACAGATAACGGATTCTCTCCCCTGCCGTCGACAGCTCTTCCCAGCGTGCTTCCTTCTTCCGGTTAGATTTGCCTAGTCGTACGCTCCATTTGGTTCGGTCAACCAGACTCTCAACCTCATCCGTGTAACCAACGGTGCCTTCCCTGCTGTCGGCTGCCCGTTCCCAGATTCTTCCCAAGACCTTGCTTAAGAGCCGATAAAGCTTTCGGCCGATAAAGAACAAGAGAACGGCGACACCGATGATGAGCAGCGCGATCCCAATGTATTTCGCAACCAGCTCCAATCTTTCCAGCCAAGCCGGCGGATCATGCACCTCTGCGGGAGGCAGTCCGCTTGGAGGGGGCTGCGTATCGGAAGGCGTTTCTTCAATCGGTTCGCCCGAACCGTCCATCCAACCCAATATTTTATTCATTACCGCATGGAAAAACGATTCAATGGAAGACTGCAGCTGGCGGAACAATCCGGCTATAAGCAATAGCACGGCTACAATCGTCAGCATAAACCGGTTTTGCCGTTTGAACACTTTGGTCGTCGAGGATTGAATAGCTCCTCCGGATTGCGTCTCATAGGACAACAAGCGTTCATTAACGATGTAAAGCATTAAAATAAGAGCAACAATGCCGCAAAAGGTCAGAAACGTAAAATACGGCTGCAGCTTTTCCTGAAGATGAGCAACAATCGTTAGTATCGTGTACAAAATGATGCTGACAAACATAAGATTATTCGGAAAAATAGCCTGCCAGCTTTTTGTGCTTGCTCCCATTCCTCTAACAGCCGTAAAGGCTCCGAGAAGTACCGGAAGAATAGCGGCTGCGCCCGGCAGATCCGCCTGAAAGGCCATTAACACGGCATAGATGATGCCCGCATGAAGCGCGCCAAGCAGAATCCCCAATAACATCCGGTATATTCTGCGGTTATTTTTCAGTTTCCCGATCCACGACGCGCCAGCCATATAAATGAACGGAACGGTTAAAAGCCATAACGCCGTAAACGCATCGGTTGACGTATAGAAAAGCGCGACAAACCATATAGGCAAGGCGAATAACGTTTCGATGCTCCCTTGAAGCAAATGCAGCATTGGCTGATGCTTTTTCGATTGGTTCATCCTGCCTCACCTGCCTGCTCTTGAACCGGATTGGGAGTCAGCTTCCAATGAACAACCGCATTCCCGTTACGGCGAAGCCTGTCCGCCTGAAGCTCAAGCTGATCGTTCCAGAAGCTGGAGATCACAAGCACATCGCGCTGGGAGTAGCCGCTGTCCGCTTCCCGCGTTAACAGATCGGCAAATGGCTCCGTCCGGACAAGCTCAAGCTTTGCCATGGCCTCGAAAATATCCGTCAGATGCCCTCCGCCGCTGCGCGGTTCAACGAACGTGCTTCCAAACTCCCCGATAATGGGCATATTCGTGCAAAAGCCCGCTTCCATCCCGCCTTGTATAACCGCCTGGGCCGCACCGGCCGCCCATTCGATTCCGCGCTCAATCAACTCTTCGTCATTAATGGAACGCCACATGCTTTCGTTGTCTTCCGCATTCAGATAGACCATCAGCCTGCGATCCGCCGTATAGTCGTATTGATGAACCTGAAGATTGCCGGTTCTGGCCGTTGCTTTCCAATTGACCATTTTGTACGTATCGCCGGAACGGTATTCGCGGGTCCCCATCACGACAAACGGATCCTCGACAATCCAGCGTCTAACCGACAGCTCCCCTTGCCAGCTATGGGAGGGCAGCTCATGAACCGGCACCTCTGCCGGCGTCGGATAGACGATTAACTCGCCATTTAACGCAATTTGTTTCGTCTGATGCAGAAAGCCCAGCAGATCGCCTGCCGTCATGGTAACCGACTGAAGCTTATACCAGCCCCTCTTCCGGCATACAATGCGGTGTCTTCTCGTAATTTTCGTATAAGGCATGAGGGTGAAAAAGCTTTTATGATTTTGCAGCAGCTTTCCGCTGCTCACTTCCAGATTATCCTGACGGTGGAACCTTAAATCCGAGGACAACTGGGATTCGACCCGCATCCAGGGTACGGGCAGCCACTTGGCATTGGTCAACTGCTCGACCAGCTCGATCGTTTCGCCTCGGTAGCTTACCCTTTTTTGAAATTGCCGTTCATAGCCGATTTGACGCAAGGCATACTTATGAAAGATTTTGGCCTGCAGGAAAAAGACGATAATTGCCGCAAACGCTACCCAGAATATAATCATCGGCTGACCCCCTATCGGGAGCCGATTCCAGCTTCCGCAGGCACCGCGGTTTGCCGGATAATATCTTCAATGATGTCTTCCGCATGCTTATGAGACCTCTGCATTCCCCTTAGAGACAGACGATGCGCCAGAACCGGCTTCGCCATCGCCTTCACGTCATCCGGCGTCACGTAATCGCGGCCGCGCAGAATCGCATGAACCTGCGAAGCTCTTAGAAGCGCCTGGCTGCCGCGCGGGCTTACGCCTACAAGGATATCGTCACGCGTGCGGGTCCGTTCGATCAGCTGCAGCAGATAATGCAGCACTTCGTCTTCTATGCGGACTTCCGCGTAATGACGCTGGGCTTCCGCAATATCGGAAGCGGCTGCAACCGCATCCAATTGCGATAACGGATCGGCATTATTAAAGCGTTTCAGGATTTGAAGCGCTTCCTCCGTAGTCGGATAACCCATCTGGATCTTGAACAGGAACCGGTCAAGCTGCGCTTCCGGCAGCGGGAACGTGCCCTGATGCTCTACCGGGTTTTGCGTAGCGATGACCATAAACGGCTTGTCCAGGCGTTTCGTCTCTCCGTCAACGCTAATCTGCCGCTCTTCCATGCATTCGAGAAGGCTGGATTGCGTCCGCGGAGTTGCGCGGTTGATCTCGTCGGCAAGCAGCAGATTCGTAAAGAGCGGCCCCGGACGAAACTCGAAGCCGCCCTCTTTCTGATTGTAATACTGGATGCCGCTAAGATCGGAAGGCAGCAGGTCCGGCGTGAACTGTACCCGGCGGAATTGAAGCTTCAGCGATTGCGCCAGCGACTTGGCGAGAAGCGTTTTCCCCGTGCCGGGCACATCCTCGAGCAGAACATGACCTGAAGTAATTAAGGCGATAAATAACAATTCGGTAACGCTTTCTTTTCCAACAATAACCTGGCCGATATTGGTCTTCAGTCTCTCCGCTAATTGGTTAATCGATTGAAATGACATAAGTGCGTCTCCTTTGTCCGGTTATCGGATGACTCCCGTTGTTATGGGATGATGACTTTGAACGATTCGACGGAATAATTGTTCCTGCTCGCTATTACGGAACGATTCTTTCGGAATAATCCAGTACTGCCTCTTATTATGGAATAGAAAATAATAGTGTTCGTTCTCCCAGACCTTCGCGAAGTGACTCCAATTCACATTGGATGTACCATCCGTCACCGTTAATTTAAGATGATCGGAATCAAAGCTGTATTCGAACTCTCCGTTAAGCTTTCTGTCTTTAACGATTCTCCTTGGATGAACAATACAGTGGGTGACATAGTTTAATAGCGCTAATACAACGACCGCGGCCGCAATGACCGCCAGCAGCCTAGAATTCGTCACGGCGGCAAGCGAAAAACAAGTTATAACCAATAAAATTTCGAAAACCCACGTCAGTCGAATTCGTAAGGTTTGAAAATATAAACTTTTCATCGCTCTAGCGGCATGCTGGCCATAATGAAAGCGTATGGTTTCCAAAATTTCTCCCCCATTAAAACATTTCCCGTTTCTATGTTACGGCCTTCCGTATACCGTGCTTTGAAGCTGCTGCAAATCTCTCCAGCGGATCAGGCGAATTCCTTCCGACCGCAATGTCTGCTGGACATCCGGGTCGCGGAACAATTGGAACTCCATGCCCCGCTTCTCGGGCTGGCCGTGGAAAGCCAGAAGTTCATCGGTCACGAGGGACGGATGGAATATGAGTTCGGTTACGCCCGGCTGCAGCTGCTTTAACTGCTGCTTCAGATCAGCCTTAACCGTCTCGTAAGTATCGCCCTGCTTAAGCGGAAACGGAAGCCCTATCAGATAATCAAGCACGACGACTCCCATGGCATGAGCCAGCAAACCAAGCTGACGGGCCTGCTCCTCCAGCTCGGGCGGAACCAACTGACCGTTCGCGGCTGCCACCTTTCGGGGCATCCGAAACGGCAGTCCGTAAGCCGCGCATACCTCGAATACTTCCTTCAGAAAGTTCTTGCCCGTCTCGAGTCCGTACAAGCTTCCCATATGGTTATCGGCATGCGTAGGATTCATTCCCAATTGAAGCGCGGCTTCGATCTGGGCAATCATTTCCTTCTTCACCTGCTGAGGTTCAGCCTGAAGCTCGAAGCTTCTGCAATCTTTCGGAAAATACCCTTCGGCGGTTACCAGCGACTGCGAATCACTGCCTTTGAGAACCGGCCCCCAGCGGTAAGAATCCCATTCGCTTGTAAACGTAAAATGGATGCCCACATCGAATTGCGGATGATTGGCACTCCAAAGAGCCGCTTCGCGAGAGGACTTGCACGGCATCATTAGGGTTGCCGAGCTTACCGCCTGTTCCTGAAGCAGCTGCTGTATTCCTTTATTGGTTGACTGACACAGTCCGTAATCATCCGCGTTAATAATTAACATTCGTTCCTGGCTGCCATATCCAAGCGATGCTGCAACGTTCATCTCGGGCACATCCTCTCTCTAATTAGCAACATTAAGGAATCGGGTTTAACCTCCTACGAAAGCTCATGCCTGAACAATGCCAGCAGCTGCTCTTCATTCCGGTCCACCCAATCGCAAATCCGGTACGTCTGGTCGATAAAGCCTGCAACTAACGCCGCATCATCCAAACCTTCTTTATAGCGGACCGCAAAGTGAAGAAACACATCAAGCATTCTCAGCTTGATAAGAAGCGGCAGTTCCTCCACCTCGGCAGGCGTAAGCTTGTCAATCCTTCCGTAGCCTTTGCAGAATAACCGAAGCCGTTCCCATATTTCCGAATCTTCGCCTTTGAAAAAATCGATCTGCGCCACAACAAGCTCCATCGCCCTGACATCTACCGTACAAAACTCGAAATCGAGCACGCCAACGATAGATTCGCCGTCCGCCACCGTGTTGCTAAAGTTAAGATCGCCATGAATCCATTGATGGGGCAGCTCTTTTACGGCCGTTAACCTTACGGACAAGTCTTTAACCTGGTTTACGATTGCCGCGGCTTTGTCCGCTCTGGCAATAAATTGTTCGGAAGACTGCATAATGGCGGGAAGCTCATGATGGATCAAGGAGGAATAGGTTTCTTCCAGCAAATAATACGGATCATAGATCGGCTTAAGCGAAATCGTCATGCCGCGAAGCGCCTTTGAGACCCTGGCGGCCGTCTCGCCAAGGGAGTGGATGTGCGCCTTTCGCTCGACGGTCGGCCGTTCTCCCGGAATATACCGGTATAATGCGGCTAACGCACCGTCTTGCAGAACGGAAATCGTATCTCCTGAACGATTCTCCACGGGTACGGGAACGTTGAAGCCCGGCTGCTGCCGGTAAAGGGCAAAGAGCACTTCATGCTCAAGCGTTACGATGTTTCTGTCCCGGTGATTATTATACACGCGAAGAACGTACCGATCGTCGCCCGCCTTGATCATCCTTGTTGTGTTATTCATCCCGCTCTCTCCCGGTACAACCGTCCATTTCCCATCGAACCGGTACTGCTCAATCAGCGCGGCGATCTCGGTATTTTTCAATCCGCATGGCCTCCCCGCGTCTCTTGCTGCAGCCTTTCAATGCGTCGGGATAGGGTCTGCTTCCAGCTATCGGACAATTCCTCAACCGCAAGCAGTGCCGACATTCCTTCCAAATCTGCCTTGCCTTTGTACATAACGCGGTTAGCCTCGGCCAGCGTGATGGCTGCCGGATGCCGTTCCAGAACCTTCAAGTTCTCTCCGGCCCCAACCTCGCCTTCTTTCAGCACGCGGAAATAAAATCCGGTGTATCCGGTTTGCTGGACCTGAGCGGCGAGCTCCGGCCTCTGATGACGGATCCCAAGCTTAAAGCAAGGCTGCCTTGGCTGGCTTACCTGCACAACCACTTCTCCGGCTTGAACGACGTCTCCGATGCACAAATCATGCTCCGTCCAATCGGACACCGTCCAGTTCTCGCCGAAAGCGCCGTAGCTCAGCTTATCGCCCAGCCACTCTTCCCAATGCGGGAAATGACGCTCGAAGTAGACGCATACCGCTTTATCCGGACCGCCGTGGTTAACCAGATCCGCCTGACCGTCGCCCGTTAACCCGGTCTTGCTTAAATAATGCCTGCTTCTCGAGGCTGTCTTGTAAATACCTGTTTGAATGGGCTTGCTTCCATGCATCGCCTCTACCGGCGTTCCTACATTCAGAGAGACAATGCGGCTGTTTATTATTTCCCGAGACATTTGCTTCTGATGGCCTCCTGTCCATTACTATCCTTCCACTATTATAATCTGATAAGGGAGAAGATGGCAAAAACATCTTTTGGCTCTCTATTATTAATAGCGTTAAGCAGCCGAAAACAGGTATAAATACGGGCTTTTTAGCCGTATTCGAATAGTCTTACAAGACTACTCTTCGACACCGTTTGTAACATTCGAGCCCGCGTTGTCGAAAACGTTTTCTTTGTGTAAGATTATGCGCTTCCCCGGGAAATAAAAGCGGTTGTTATTTCCTCATTTCCCGGAATCCAATCCCCCTTTTTAATGAAGATGGAATTTTCGCTCAATTCGGATGATTTCCCCTTTTGGCCGTTTCAAGCGACTCTGAAGCTTTGCCAGATGCTGCTTGCGGTATCTTCGGTCCATGACCGTCACGAGGATCAACCATACTCCCGTTCCGGCCGCTCCCCATACGCCAAGCGCAAAGACAGACACCGATCCGGATAATAACAGCCAGACGAATGCGGCGCGGTCAACGATTGAACCGTAGGATCCAAGATGCCATGGCGCATCGTCCAGCAGCCGGTGTCTGCCATGCAGCCCGATCTTGATCCAGATCGGAATCATATACGCCAGCTGCAAGCATAACACCGCGAAGCCAAGCAAGCTTGGGATTCCAGCCTCTCCCCCATCCGCCAGTCTGCCCGCGCCAAATAAAACAACCGACAAAAGAGCAGCCGTTCCGATCGCCGGAAGCGGCGATTGCCGCCCTCGCGATACATGGGACAATACTCTGTTGAACGGAAACGCCTGATCCCTGGCAAGACAAAAGATTGCACGCGAGCAGACCAGCATCTCGCTGTTCCCGCTGCCCCATATGGCTGCGGCAATGACGAGCAAAACGAGCGAATTCCCCTGCCAGCCGTCAAGCGCCGCGGCGGCAAACAGGCTGTCGCCGCTGCTGAATAAGGCTGTTCCGACGATAGCCGGCAGAACAAGGGTCAGACACATCATCAGGACGAAGCCCGCGATCATCGTATAGACCGATGACAAGTAGATTGACCAAGGCACCCGAATTCGCGGATCGCTTGTTTCCTCCGATCCTTGCGCGGCTCCATCCATCCCGAGAAACAGCTTCTGCAGCACAAGCACTCCAACGATAAACGCCCACGGCGTAACATGCCCATCCAGACTTGCGTTTTGGAACGTATATAAAAGCGCTGGCGAGTAAACGCTTCGCCCGAACGCAATAAAGATTCCGCCGATTACCGCGGCCAGAACAACCGCGTGAAGCATGATCCCGGCTTCCTGCAAAGCTCCCGTCCGCCCCGTTCCCCAATGATTAACCGCAGCTTGAACGACGGTAACGAAACACAGCAACATTCCCGTCGTCCACCAGGAGGAGTGATAGTCAAGCCATACGGATAATAGTTTATCGAGAATAAAAGCGCAGGCGCCATTCATGAGCGCCATCATGGCGAGATGTCCGGCGAGTTGAAACCAGGCTGCGTACCAGCCCCATCTTCGGGTACCAAGCGCGGAAGCCCAATGGTAGACGCCGCCCGCCGTGGGCACGGCCGAGGACAACTCCGCTAGCGAAGCGCTGACCAGAATGCCGAACAAGGCGAGTACGGGCAGTCCGATGCTGACAACGGAGGGCCCTCCCTTCTGCAAGGCCGGTCCCGCAAACAGAAAGGCAGCCCCGATCAGGCCAAGAGATTGAAACGACAGCCCAAATGATGCAGCCGCTCCAAGACGCCTCCGAAGCTGCTGGGCAAGCCCGAACAGATTCAGGTCATGCTTATCCTGCTGCGCTTGGGCGTACGTGCCATAAGCCGTCATGCTAATGTGCCTCGAAGCCCTAACACTGCGCTGCGCCTTCGCCGTCAACATTAAAGCGCAGCCGCAAACCATCGCAAACAGCAGCAATCCGATCCATACCGCCAGCATCATTGAACCCCTCCCTACGATAATGTATGAGGAAGGGCGTTTGGTCATGTCAGGGCGCCAAAAGGCTGCCCGCGTAGGCAGCCTTTTGGATATGCCGGTTGTCAGCCAGCCTTATGGAAGTTTATTACTCCGTGAACCGAAGCATCGCAAACGATGCAATCGCCCCTGTTGCCCAGCACAGCGTATGAATAACGAGCCAGCGCCATTTTGACCGATAATCCAGCCGTCTCAAGCTCCATAGATTCACCCCGAGGATTAGAAGGGCATAAATCAGAACGATGGCAGTACCGTAAGCCTTCTGGGAGCCAGTTGACGGCGCCATAAATCCGTAGACAAGAACGATTCCGCCGATCAGCACATAAGGAAATACAATTCCGAGCAGCAGATGAGCAATCGCACCGAGCCATTTTTTCCTGTCCATCCACGGATCAGCTCCTTTGTTCTTCACCGCCCGGCATGTCCTGTGCTCTCCTAATTATTCGGCACCATAGCGCCAAGTGGACCATTCTCGTTCACAATATCCTGAAGATCGTAGGCCGAAATCGGAAAATACGGAAACCCGTAAGCATAAGGCGTTAACTCGTATAAAGCAAAATAAATGACAATCGACCGGTCTGCGATATAGTAGTCTTGATCCGGTCGGATCGTTCCGAATGGCTCGAGCGTGCTTATGTCGCGTTCCTTAATCTGTTCGCTGACCATTTCGGATATGCGTTGAACATAGGCACTGCCAGGCTTGAACAGCTGAGGAAGGCTGTAGGCGTGTCCGGTTGACACGCGAAAGGTCAGCGAGACCTGCAGCGTAAGGCCGTGGCTGCCCCCCGAATAGGCATAGTTGAATAACGACAGGCTGAGAATATCCCTCTCATTCGTCTTCACCTCGTAATACCCGCTCATTTCAGCCCGCGGATCATCAAGCGAGCCCTGCTCGTCTACCAGCTGCTGTGCCGCTTTCCGGATGGATTCATTGATTCGCTTGATTGCATTCTCGTTTGATCCTCCGCTTACATGCGGGATCCAAAGCTCCGCTTTCGGGAATGCCGCTCTTGCAGATTGGACAATGACTGGAGACTGAAAAGCCATATTCGAAGACACCTACCTATTTGGTCAGATGCTCCATTATATGCGGGGTACGTCTCATTTCATGCCATTCAATACCGCCGTGCGACGATGCGGCTTCCCCAACATATGCAAACCCTGCTCTCTCGTAAAAGGGGATCAGATGCCGTTCGCACATCAGGATAATCGCATGGTGTCCGGCCCTGTCGCAGGTTGAGACAAGGCGCTCGAGCAGCAAGGCTCCAACGCCCTGTCGTCTTGCTTCCTCCGCAACGGCAACGGTCAGGATGCAGAAGTTATCGCCTTCCTCCTCATCCTGCTGCTCTCCCTTCATCTCGTCCCCGCATGACCAGGCCGAAGTCCGGATTCCGTTCGTAATGCCAAGCAGCTTGCCTCCGGACCAGGCCGACCAGAAATAATCCGGGTAATGCTCGAGCCGGTACCGGAACCCTTCCCTGGTTGCAGCCGCTTCCGGGATGTAGCATTGCTGCTCCAGCCGAAGCGCTTCTTCCAGTTCATTTTCTGTGATTAAACGAAGGTCGATCACAGCATCATTTTCTCCCGTTCGGTCAATCTTCTGCCTTTTACGTCGAGCACAAGCTCTCCATTATTCAAACCGATAATCCGGTCCGCAAACCGTTCCGCCCAATCTCCTTGATCAAGCACGGCAATGACCGTAACGCCCTGTTCCGTAGTCAGCCGCTTCAAATCGGACAACACGCGGTCCGCCGTATGCGGATCAAGCCCCGCTACCGGCTCGTCCGCTGCAATCACCTTCGCTCCATGCACCAATGCCCGGGCCATCGCAATACGCTGGCGCTCGCCGCCGCTCATGGTGCTTGCCTTTTGATGGGCTTTATCCAGCAGTCCCAGCTTTTCGATCGTATCCATTGCGCCCATGTAATCGTCGTTTCGCAGCATGCCCGTCCATCGGCGCCACGCAGGCGTCTGCGCAACCGCACCGATGCTCACGTTTTTAAGCCCTGTCTTGTTCTGGTACAGAACGGGCTTCTCCTCCAGATAAGCTACCGCACGCTTGATTTTCAGCCTGCCTGCCAGCCCTTGCTTGAAAATGTCTTCCCCTTCGAAGAAATAACTGCCGCCGCTCCACTTGGTCTGCAGCGCCAAGCTTTTGAGCAGCATCGACTTGCCGCTGCCGCTGGCTCCCTTTATCGCGATAAATTGGCCAGACTGGACTTCAAAGCTGATATTTTTCAAGATCGTTGGCCCACCTGGAATTTGCACTCTAAGATTCGATATTCTCAACATAAGTCCATGCCCCTTTTTTGTAAACGCTTCGCCATTCTATGAATCTAGTTTACGAGAAACAAAAAACAGTTTCCACACGAACAAATGTTTGCTATAATAAAAACAGAACAAACGTTCCCTAATTGTTATCCCACAATCATTTTGAAGGAGGCTGAATCACCATGAATAAAAGCTGCGAGAACTTTCGTTATTTAGAGAAAGGATGGCCGCGCCGTGACCTTACGTTTAAATTTTACACGGACGGAACTTTAACGATTATTGATAATCGTGCAGAGGAGGTGATCTCGCCAAATGATTTGAAGGGTGACAGCATGGACTTCTATGTACGGAGGCGTATCGCCTTTATTAAGAATAAATTGATCGCTGCGCAGCAGAAATATGCTTAATGTCGCTAAACATTACATTTAAGACAGGCGGAATACAGGGCGCTGGAATAATATGCCCCTGGATTCCGCCTGCGTTGCTTTACGGCAGCTGTTTATTAATTCCATTCATGCTTGGAGGACGGTTTGCGAGTTTGTTCAACTTAAGGCCAATGGCTTCCGATTTAAAACTCGATTGGTTTTGACGGTTTTGCGTTTTGTCGGCTTTATTGAATGGCATGCTCATCACCTCCCTGCCTTTATGAGAATGATTAGCATAAATCGCGCGAATTAAACATCGCTTTGGGCTTCGTTGACGTAGGGCTTCGAATAAGGTAGATTGTTCATACGATGAACTTCACCAAAGGAGCCGTGCTTTAAATGAAGCAAAACCTTTTCTTTGACCTAGACGACACCCTCATTCACTGCAACAAATATTTCTACTTTGTGATCGAACAGTTTGTGGACGCGATGACAACGTGGTTTGCGGGTTATGAAGAGGTAAGCTCGGATGCCGTGCGCAATAAACAGACGGAGATCGATATTGCGGGCGTAGCGGTGCTCGGATTCAAGAGCGAGCATTTCCCGCAGTCTTTTATTGATACATACCATTATTACTGCGACCTGACAGGCCGCAAAAAGTCCAAGACGGAGCAGGACTTTCTGTGGAAGCTTGGCTTAAGCGTATATGAGCATGAGACCGAGCCCTATCCGAATATGGAAGCTACGCTTGATAAGCTGGCTGGAGAAGGTCATACCCTTCATCTCTATACCGGAGGGGAAATTACGATTCAGCGCCGCAAGATTGAGCAAATGAAGCTGGAGCGGTATTTCGATACGAGAGTATACATTCGCCGGCATAAGAACAGCGAAGCTCTTGAGCAGATCTTGGCTGAAGGCGGTCATGACCGCCACTTGACCTGGATGATCGGCAACTCGATTCGAACCGATGTTGTACCCGCACTTACGGCAGGCATCCACGCCATCCATATGAGAACGGAATCCGAATGGCAGTACAATGTCATTAATATCGAGGTAGAGCCGAAGGGGGCCTTTTTCACCCTGAGTAACCTGCTCGAGGTTCCTCCGGCGATTCATGACTACGTGAGTCGCAAGCAGCCTTAAGCTTAATGACATAAACAAAAGGAGTAAAGCGACAATTGGCCGCCTTACTCCTTTTTCCGTTGAACGATTAATCTAAAGGTTATACGCCTTGAACGGAGACCGTGCCTTTATCCCGGTCCGTCAACACCAGCTTGGCTTTCGTGCTGCTGCCATCCTGACGTTTGAAGGTAAGCTGGCTTGTTGCTCCTTTTTCCAGCAGGGAACGAACCATCGGAATCGAGATCGTCTTGCCCTGCTGCTCCTTCCAGATCACAAACGTACAGCCATCACGGAAGGCGCTGCAGCCGAAGCCGCGTTTCCCTTCAATAATTTGCCCGCTGCAGCCTGCTCTCGGGCATGCCGCGATTGGCTCGCGGGCGGAAGGACTTGCGGATGTCCGTGTTGCAGTTGCAGACTTAGGTGCGGCCGTTGCGGTTGCGGAAGCCGAGGATGCCGACCTGGATGAAGATGTCCTTCTTCCGCCGGAACTCTTCGAAGTACGGCTGCCCCGCTTGGAACCGGAACCCGCTGCTCCTCGCTTGCCGCCGTTCTCCCGTTCCTCGAACGTTCCCGGCGCCGCCGGTCGCTGCTGGCGCACCTTATCGACAATCATGGCGGCAAATTGCTTCACCTTCAATATAAACTGGTCATCGGATGCCTCTCCGCGCGAGATCTGGTGCAAGCGCTGCTCCCATCGTCCGGTCATTTCCGGCGACGCCAGCAAATCTACGCCAGCCCCGCGAATCAACTCGATAGCCGCACAGCCTTTGGATGAAATCTCCAGCTTCTTGCCGGTTAAATCCACATAACCGACCTGCTTCAGCCGTTCGATCGTCGCGGCTCGGGTGGCAGGCGTGCCCAGCCCCGTATCCTTCATCGCCTCGCGCAGCTCGTCGTCCTCCATCGATTTCCCGGCGCTTTCCATCGCTTTCAGCAATGTGCCTTCGGTATATGCCTTTGGCGGTTGGGTCGTTTTCTCGAGCGATTCGGATTTTACGCATTTAACGCCTTGCCGAGGTTCAATCGCGAACGGTTTATCGGTGAGCAGCTCTTCCTCATCGCTCTCGGCCTCATCCTTCTCGCTTGCTTTCTTCTTGCTGGTCTTCTTGGCGGCTTGTCCCTGATCCTGCAGAACAACCTTCCAGCCAAGCTCGAGCAGCTCCTTCGCCTTTGTCCGGAAAATCTCGCTTTCCACCTCGGTCAGAACCGTGTGGTTCTTATACACCGCGGGCGGATAATACTGCGACAGGAAGCGCCGGACGATCATATCGTAAATATTCTGCTCCTCCGGGCTTAAGCCGGAAGGTCGCTTGGGCGTTGGCATTATGGCATGGTGATCCTCGACCTTCGACGGATTGCATACCGCCTTATTTCCCTTGTGCACCCGGCCACGGTCCGCACCGTTTGCGAGCTCGCGGTAAGAATCGGACCCCTGCAGCATCGTCAGCACCTTTTGCATGACGGGCAAATTCTCTTCGGTTACGTAATTGGAGTTCGTACGCGGATAAGTAATGGCCTTATGCTTTTCATACAAAGCTTGCGCAATATCCAGCGTCTTCTTCGCCGAATAGCCGTAGCGGCCGTTCGCTTCCCGCTGCAGAAGCGTCAGATCATGAAGACGGAACGGATATTCCTTGCTCTCCGCCGTCTGGTAATCCTTAATAATGCCAGTCTTCCCTTGCGTCTTGGCGGCCAGCGCTTCCGCCTTCGCTTTATCCGTAATCCGATCCCCCTGCCATATCCCTGAATATTGAAAGCCGTTCTGGTCGAATAACGCCTTTACGACATAATACATATCCGACTTGAAGGCCGTGATCTCTTTGTGCCGGTCATACAGCAGCGCCAGGACCGGCGTCTGCACCCTGCCAACCGAGAGCAAAGCCTTATGGCGGATTGTAAATGCGCGGGAGGCATTCATCCCGATCAGCCAGTCCGCCTCGCTGCGCGCCCTGGCTGCCCTTGTAAGCGGGGCGTAGTCCTCATCGCTTCGTAGGGAGTCAAAGCCCTTTCGGATCGTCTCAGGCGTCAAATCAGAGATCCACAGACGGTCTGTCGGCTGGGGAAGCTTCAAATATTGCCGGATCAGATGAAAAATAAGCTGTCCCTCGCGCCCGGCGTCACACGCATTCACGAGACGGCCGCATCGCTTCGCAAGCTCTCCGATCGTCTTGAGCTGATCCTTCGTCCGGGCATTTGGCCACAGCTTGAACTTATCCGGAATAATCGGCAAATCCTGATCGTTCCATCTTTTATAGCGCGCGTCATACTGGTCTGGCTCTGCAAGCGTGACCAGATGACCGATCGCCCAAGTTATAATATAACGGTCGCCTTCCAGGTACGTCCGCTTATTCGCCGCCTTCGGCTCAACAACCGCAGCGATCGTCCGCCCCATGTCGGGCTTTTCCGCAATAATTAATGTCTTCAATTAATCGCCTCTCATATCTAGCTTGTTCGTTCTATTTTGCTTTTCATCGATGCAAAAATTTTACTCACGCCACTTGCCCAATTCTGATCCTCCGCGTATTTGCGATTGATCCAGGCGATCGGGTCCTTGCCCTCCGGCCGGTTTTTGCTCCATTTCAATACGGTCTGGGAGGCAATTCTCGCCGAATCGTGAATGGTCGTATTGTAGTCTTTCCAGCTATAAAAAACATTGAACGGATTGTTGGCGATCTTCATCGCCTGTTTATTCGACTTCGGTACAAAAGCTTGCTCCTGACCGGTAATCGCGAATAAAAAGAGGGGATGTATATCGAATGTTTTTGCCGCGTCGATGATGGCATCCAAATAAGGCTGTTCCGCCAGAAGGGAATCTCTGCTGTTCAAATAGTCGACAAGGCTTTCCTTATTCACATCGGTATACCGCAGCTCGTCCGGAAGCTCGTTGCCCGCTACAGCCGGCATCACTTTCTCGTAGGATTGCAGCGTAACCGGAGGCTGCAGCTTGTTAGGAGAAGGCCTGAGCAGCGACCAGCCGTACAGGAGCGAAGCGCTCACCAGCATGACGGATAAAAGCGAATAAACCAACGTCTGCTTTCGCCGGTACGGCTTCAGAGCCGGATTAAGCTGATGGAACGGAATAACCTCGGCCAGCTCGGTAACCGCATCCTTTTTCCCTTCCAACCGGTACTCGGATCCCAGCCATTCCTTTAACTGCTCCCATGAAGCGGATGTCTCCGACTTCCCGTTCTTCGCAAGCTTGTCCAGCTGGATTCGGAATAAATCCCATTCCAACTGCGTGCCGCTTTGCTCCTCCACCCATTTATGAAGCGGCGTAACAACGTCGGAATCAGCCAGGTCAAGGGAAAGGCATGCTTCGAAAATATCGTCCGCGCGGACCGGCATTTGCCTCTCCAGCACGGTTGTCCGGATTAGCCTTGCCGTCACTTCCCGCTTCAGCTTGTCCTCAAAAGGCGGAAGCTGCTTTTGAATAATGCGGCTAACCGCATCGGCAACAATCTCTGCCCTCTTATCCTGCGGCATCGCATCGTACTTATGTTGAACATACTGTCTGATTTTGCGTACATCAATCGGGGTTAATACAAAGGCTTCCTCGGCCGGCATGACGAACTCTCCCCTTTACGTCATCTCTAACCGATTTTACCACAATTTTCTTTATATTGGGGAGGACAGATTTGCAATGCGCCGCTGAATTTCTTCGCTTTCAATAAAGGCTTTGATCTGCTCTTTCTCGAACGCCGTAAACTGATATTCGCAGTCTATATCCTCGTCCTGCGGGACGATTTGCGCGATGGCGCCGCCTAATGTGCAAATGACGAGCCCGCTGAAGTCGATTAGGTCATCCGGCACGGGAGTCTCCTCCGTCACGTCAAACCGCAGCACGATATCCACCCATTGATTGTCTCTGCGCTCTATTGCTGCCGTCATCGATTTGAATCGCAGCTCCGTCACTTTGTCCAATCCGTATTTAATCAATCCCGCCGCCTCCTAGACAATCTGGCAACAGCCTTATTCTACCATTCGATGTAAGGTATACTCCACAGCTGAAGCTTGGTAAGAATTGCTCACCTCATAAGTAAATAGGTATTAATCCCTATTCGACAAGAAAAGCGCCCGGAGGCGCTTCCTGTTATCGATTGTTATCTCGGGCTCCTTAAACCTTAAGGCAGCATCGACGATCCCATCAAATATTTATCCACTTCGCGAGCTGCCTCGCGGCCTTCGTTGATCGCCCATACGACAAGGCTTTGTCCGCGGCGCATATCGCCTGCTGCGAATACTTTATCAACGTTGGTTTTGTATTTGCCATAAGTCGCTTTCACGTTCGAACGGCGGTCTTGCTCAAGGCCGAACGAATCGATCAGCGTTTTCTCCGGTCCTTCAAAGCCTACTGCGATAAAGACAAGATCAGCCGGCCATACTTTCTCTGTGCCCGGGATGTCTTTATAAATTCTGCGGCCGGTTTCTTCGTCAACCGTACGCTCGATTTGTACCGTGTGCAGCTCTTTCAGGTTGCCGTTTTCGTCGCCAACGAATTTCTTCGTCAGTACGGAGAATGCGCGAGGATCTTCGCCGTAGAGGGCTTTTGCTTCCTCTTGAGCGTAATCAAGCGTGTACACGTTCGGGAATTGCGGCCAAGGGTTGTTTACGATATCGCGTTCCAGCGGAGCTTTCGCTACCGTACCGAATTGCGTAACCGATTTACAGCCATGACGCAATGCCGTTGCCACGCAGTCCGTACCTGTATCGCCGCCGCCGATAACGATAACGTCTTTATCTTTAGCGGAGATGTAATTGCCGTCTTCCAGGTTCGAATCCAGGTAGCTCTTAATTGTTCCGTTCAGGTAATCCATCGCCATGTGGATGCCGTTCAGCTCGCGGCCTTCCATTTCAACATCGCGTGCTTTTGTTGCGCCGCCGCACATAATAACCGCGTCGAACTCTTTCAAAAGCTCGTCTCTCGAAATATCTTTGCCGATTTCCGTATTCGTTACGAACTCAATGCCTTCTTCTCTCATCAGGTTGATGCGGCGGTCTACAACATGCTTCTCAAGCTTCATCGTAGGAATGCCGTAAGTGAGAAGACCGCCGAGACGGTCAGCGCGCTCGTATACCGTAACTTTATGGCCTGCTTTATTCAATTGGGCAGCTGCCGCAAGACCAGCCGGGCCGGAGCCTACAACGGCTACTTTTTTACCGGTGCGTACTTTAGGAGGTTGTGCAACAACCCATCCCTCTTCAAAACCGCGCTCGATAATAGCATGTTCAATGGTCTTAATCGTTACGGGGTCGCCGATCAAGCCAACAGTACAAGAGCCCTCGCATGGAGCCGGGCATACGCGGCCGGTAAATTCAGGGAAGTTGTTTGTTTTGTGCAAGCGGTCAAGCGCCTCACGCCACAATCCACGGTAAATCAGGTTATTCCATTCCGGAATCAAGTTGTTTACCGGGCAGCCGGATGCCGAACCTGCAAGTTCCATGCCTGTATGGCAATATGGAGTTCCGCAATCCATACAGCGAGCGCCTTGCGTACGCAGCTGTTCATCCGACAAATGCTTATGAAATTCATTCCAATCCTTGATCCGTTCGATAGGATCCCGATCAGCCGGCAATTCACGTTGATACTGCATAAATCCTGTAGGTGTAGACATGTGCGAATTTCCTCCATCCAATATTCCCGAAAAGCCTGTATAATTATTCTCTTAAAACTATATCGGGAATCTTTAAATATTTCAACAAAAAACTTCATTGCCTACGCGATTATCGTATAAAAAAGCCTATCATTCTTATTTTCTGTCGTTAATGGATTATCCGCACAATCATTTGCACTTATTAACACAACGTTCGTCATTTGTGCGTTTTTCTTTATATTATGCTCTTCGGCGGGCAAATGTTTGGAAAGTGAAGGAGAACGCATTGCGCTCGTCTCTTTCCACCTTCTCCGCATCCACGCGCTCCCACTCGTCTTCGGTAAACGCAGGGAAAAACGCGTCGCCGCCTTCAATATCGGTTTCTACTTCCGTGAGCAGGATTTTGTCCGCGAATGGAAGAAACTGTGCATAAATATCCGCTCCGCCGATTACCATCATTTCCCCTTCTCCATAGCGGTCAATCGCTTCCTGCACGGAATGAACAACCTCGCAGCCTTCTTTGGCGTAATCCGCTTGTCTGGTTATAACGACATTCGTCCGGTCCTTGAGAGGCTTCGGCAGCGATTCGAACGTCTTGCGCCCCATAACAACGGTTTTTCCCGTCGTATGGCGCGTAAAGTAGGCCATCTCTGCCGGAAGCCGCCATGGCAGCCTATTTCCGATTCCGATCGTGCGGCCACGGTCCATTGCTGCGATCATCGTAATCGTCATCGTGTTTGTTCCTGCTTTCTTATACGGCTACCGGAGCCTTAATAGTAGGATGCGGCTGATAGTTCTCGAGCTTGATATCTTCAACCTCCGCGTCGAAAATCGAACTCACTTCCGGATTTATCGCAAGCACCGGCAGCTCCCGCATGTCCCGCTGCAGCTGTATGTCGATTTGTTCCAGGTGGTTCAAATAGATATGCGCATCGCCAAGCGTATGAATAAACTCGCCAACCTCAAGCCCGCACTCTTGGGCAATCAGATGCGTAAGCAGAGCATAGCTTGCGATATTAAACGGGATACCGAGGAAAATATCGCCGCTCCGCTGATACAGCTGGCAGCTCAGCTTGCCGTTGATCACATAGAACTGGAACATCGTGTGGCAAGGAGGAAGCGCCATCGACGGCACGTCCTCCGGGTTCCAGGCCGATACGATCAAGCGGCGGGAATCCGGGTTTTTCTTGATCGTATCGATAATACCCTTGAGCTGATCAATCGTCTCTCCTCGCGTCGTGCGCCATTCGCGCCATTGCTTGCCGTAAACATTGCCAAGATCGCCGTATTTCTCGGCAAAAGCATCGTCGGTTAGCACGAGATTCGTGAATTTGTCCATCTGCTCCTGGTACAAGGCGTTAAAAGCCTCATCCGTCTGCGAACGAAGGCCAAAGTCCGTCATGTCCGGGCCATTGTAGTCGGTGCTCTCCACCCATCTCTTAAACGCCCACTCATCCCAAATATGGTTATTATGCTTCAGCAAATACCGGATATTGCTGTCACCTTTAATAAACCACAGCAATTCGCTGACAATCAGCTTGAACGGTACTCTCTTCGTCGTCAGAATCGGAAAGCCCTTGGCAAGGTTAAACCGCATCTGGTAACCAAAAGTCGAGATCGTTCCGGTGCCCGTCCGATCCTCTTTCTTAACGCCGTTCTCCAGCACATGCCGCAGCAATTGCAAATATTCCGTTTCACTTGTTTGAACAGTCATTTTTATATCAACTCCTTGTCATTGATCGGCACAACATCCTTCTCCCGCATGCAGGGCCGATCCAAGGTTTTTCGAAAACTAAACGCGGTCGTTCATTTTCGAATTGCCTCGATAGAGGTTTTCTCACTAGTTTAACATTTTTCGCATAGGTTTGTCTTCACGTTTTCGCCGGTTGCTGGCGCTCCCGTTTTCGTTTCATCCGAAGCTCATGCCGCTCCGGTGCGGTTGCAAACATACGGATTTCCTCTTCGGTCTCTGGATAGACTTTGGGCACCATTGCGGGCTTGCCTTTGTCATCAAGCGCCACAAAAGTAAAGAACGCCGTAACCGTTGTGGTCCGCTCGGCCGTATACAGGTTCTCCGATTGAACGGTCACGCACACTTCCATGGAGGATTTGTTCGTCCAGCTTACGTAAGCTTCCACCTCGATAACTTCACCTACTTTAATCGGCGCTACAAAATCAAGGCTGTCCGTCGAAGCAGTCACCACCTGCATCCGGGCATGCCGCATCGCGGCAATCGCGGCCGCCTTGTCCATATATTCCATAACCTTGCCGCCAAACATCGTATCGTGATGATTCGTATCCAGCGGAAAAATGATCTGCGTCATGACCGTTTTGGATGCACTAGCCGGCTTTTCCATAAGCTTTCGCTCCTCGCGTTATGTACAGTTATAATATGCAAAAAGAGGCCCGCATGCTGTTCAAGCCGCGGAACCTCTCTCACTAAATCTCAAATAACGAAGATCGGATATTATTTAGCAACCGTGTGGATTGGATGTCCAAGCGCTACTTCAGCAGCGTCCAGAACGATCTCACCCAGTGTTGGATGCGCATGGATAGTCAAGGCGATATCTTCGAGAGTAGCACCCATCTCGATAGCCAGAGCAAGCTCAGCAATCATGTTGGAAGCTTCCAGACCGATGATTTGCGCGCCCAGTACAAGTCCGGTGTCGGCATCGGAAACGAGCTTCACGAAGCCTTCAGTTGCGTTAAGCGACATTGCGCGGCCGTTGATTGCGAATGGGAATTTGCCCACTTTTGTTTTGTGGCCTTTGTCTTTTGCTTCTTTCTCGGAAAGACCAACTGCTGCGCATTCCGGATCGGAGAAGCATACGGCCGGCACGCATTTGTAATCGATAACGCTAGGCAGACCGGAGATTGCTTCTGCCGCGATGCGGCCTTCGTACATGGCTTTGTGAGCAAGCGCAGGACCAGCGATGATGTCGCCGATAGCGTAGATGTGCGGGTTGCTTGTACGGCATTGCGCGTCAACTTCAACCAGGCCGCGCTCGCCGACTTTAACGCCAGCCAGCTCAAGACCCAGGTCTCCGTCAGTGTTAGGACGACGGCCAACGGTAACGAGCAGGTAGTCTGCGGTTACTTTCTCTTCTTTGTCGCCAACTTTGTAAGTCAGCGTAACGTCTTTATCGGTTTGCTCAGCGCCTTGAGCCATTGCGCCGGTAACGATATCCACGTTAGTGCCTTTCAGTTTCTTAGCAACGATCGAACCCATATCTTTATCGAAGCCTGGAAGAATTGCGTCTCCGCCTTCGATAATGGTTACTTTCGTACCGAACTTGGAGTACATTTGGCCAAGCTCGATGCCGATGTAGCCGCCGCCGATCACGATGATGCTTTTCGGAATTTCAGGCAGCGACAAAGCGCCTGTCGACGACACGATGCGGCCGCTGAACGGGAATGCTTTCAGCTCGATTGGACGGGAGCCTGTAGCGATGATGCAGTTTTTGAAACGGTAGCGCGGTGCTTCTTGATCGTTGAAGACACGTGCTTCGTTCTCGTTGATGAACATAACTTCGCCGTTGAAATATTGCACTTTGTTCGCTTTCAGAAGCGATGCAACGCCGCCGGTCAGTTTTTTAACGATACCGTTTTTGAACTCTTGCACTTTGTTCCATTCCACTTTCACGTCGCCGGCAGTAATGCCGAACGCCGATGCATGGCTGATGGACTCGTATTGATGCGATGCCGAGATCAGAGCTTTCGAAGGGATACAGCCCACGTTCAAGCAAACGCCGCCTACATTTTCCTTCTCGACAACAAGAACGCTTTGACCAAGCTGCGCTGCGCGGATTGCCGCAACATATCCGCCTGGTCCTGCACCGATGACTAGAGTATCAATATCTAATGATGGATCTCCTACTACCATTGTAGTTACACCTCCATGATGAATAATTCTGGTTGACCCAGAAGTTGTTTAATGTAATTCATAAAGTTTTGAGCCGTTGCGCCGTCGATGAGACGGTGGTCGAAGCTCAGCGACAGAGCCATTACAGGAGCTGCCACGATTTCGCCGTTGCGCACAACCGGCTTCTCGGAAATACGGCCAGTACCCAGGATAGCAACTTCAGGGAAGTTGATTACCGGAGTAAAGAACATACCGCCAGCGGAACCGATGTTGGAAATCGAAATGGTGCTGCCTTTAAGCTCAGCGGCAGTAAGCTTGCCTTCGCGGCCTTTTGCAGCCAGGTCGCGGATTTTGTCGGCAACCATGAAAATATTTTTACGGTCAGCGTCTTCGATAACAGGAACGATCAGGCCGTTGTCCGTATCTGTCGCGATACCGATGTTGTAGTACTTTTTGTAGACGATCTCTTGGCTAGCTTCATCCAGCGTAGCGTTCATGATCGGGAATTGACGGCAAGCCGCAACGAGTGCCTTCACGATGAATGGCAGGTAAGTCAGCTTGGAACCTTTTTTCTCTGCATATGGCTTGTATTTCGCGCGCAATGCAACCAGTTCGGTAACGTCAACTTCGTCCATGATTGTTACGTGAGGAGCAGTGTATACCGATTTAACCATCGCGTTAGCGATTGCCTTACGGATGCCTTTGAACGGTACGCGTTCTTCCGGACGGTAAGCGTCTACTGCCGCTGCTGCCGGTTTAGCTACTGGCGCTTCTGCTACTGCAGGAGCCGCCGCTTCAGTTGCCGGTGCTGCTGCCGCTGGTGCTGCACCGCCGCCGGTTGTAACGTCTTCGCGAGTAATGCGGCCGTTTTTGCCAGTGCCGGTAACCGTCGTCAGGTCAACGCCTTGCTCACGGGCAAATTTGCGAACGCTTGGCGTAGCCAGAACCAGACCGCCGGTTGCTTTTGGAGCTTCCGCCGGTGCAGCCGGTGCTGCCGCTGGTGTTGCTGCAGGCGCAGCCGGTGCTGCCGCTGGAGCTGGTGCCGCCGCCGCTGGAGCTTCAGCTGCCGGAGTATCTTGCTCTGGAACATCACCTTCCGCATCAATGATTGCCACAACTTCGCCAACATGGCAAACCTGGCCGTCTTTCATGCGTACTTCGAGTACAGTACCGTTAACGGGACAAGGCACTTCTACAACTGCCTTATCGTTTTGTACTTCCATGATGATATCGTCATCCGTTACTTTGTCGCCGACTTTAATGTGCACTTTTACGATTTCGCCTTCGTGCAAGCCTTCGCCAAGCTCAGGAAATTTGTATTCAAATTTCGCCACTGTAGTATCCTCCTTAAAAGAATTAGCGCTTACTTTGCGGTAATTCTTACCTCGTAAGCATGAGCTTAAAGAATTAGCACTTACTTTGCGGTAATTCTTGCCTAGTAAGCATTCAATGCGTTTGCCGCCTAATGACGGCTTTGCCCGCCGTTAAGCGGGCATGTATATCCATCATCCGTTAGGATGGTCAGCATTAGAAGCTCAGTACTTTATTAACCGCATCTACGATACGGGCTGGAGTTGGCAGCCAAGTATCTTCGATTTGCGCGAAAGGATACACCGTATCCGGACCGGCAACGCGAAGCACTGGAGCTTCGAGGTGCAGAATCGCTTTTTCGTTGATTTGAGCAATAACTTCCGCAGCTACGCCGGACGTTTTTTGCGCTTCTTGAACAACGATTGCGCGGTTTGTTTTCTTAATCGAAGCCACGATTGTGTCGATATCGAGCGGTACCAGGGAACGCAGGTCGATAATTTCGGCGTTTACGCCGTTCTTCGCCAGCTCGTCCGCCGCTTTCACGGCTGTGTGAACCATCATGCCGTAAGCGATGATCGTTACGTCGGAACCTTCGCGGACAACGTTTGCTTTACCGATCTCAACCGTATACTCGCCTTCAGGCACTTCAGCGCGGAATGCGCGGTACAGGTTAAGGTGCTCCATGAAGAATACAGGGTCATTGTCGCGGATTGCGGCAATCATGAGACCTTTTGCATCATAAGGATTGGATGGAATAACAACTTTAATACCCGGAGTCTGAACAGCAAGACCTTCCAGGGAGTCTGTATGAAGTTCCGCAGCTTTAACGCCGCCGCCAAACGGCGTACGGAATACGATTGGCGAGTTGTAGCGTCCGCCGGAACGGTAACGCATGCGAGCTGCTTGAATGAACATCTGGTCCATTGCTTCATAGATGAAACCAACGAACTGAATTTCGGCAACCGGGCGGAAGCCTTGAATCCCCATACCCACTGCCAGACCGCCGATTGCGGACTCGGCAAGAGGCGTATCGAATACGCGCTCCTCGCCGAATTCTTCTTGCAAACCTTCCGTTACGCGGAATACACCGCCAACTTTACCAACGTCCTCACCGAAGATAAGTACGTTCTCATCACGTTTAAGCTCCACACGCATAGCGTCGCGGATTGCTTCCAACATATTCATTTGAGCCATGATCGTCAGATCCTCCTTCATTTTTGCTCATGCAAAATCCCATCGTCAGGCAAGGGTATTATTGAAAATCAGCCTTTTGCTCTTCCAGGTGCTGAGGCGTTGTTTCGAACATGGAGTCAATCAAGCCGCCAACTGTCATTTTCTCAGTTGCTTCAGCTTTCTTGATGTTCTCGTTAACAGCCGCTTTCGCTTCCTCTTTCACACGGTTTGTATCTTCTTCCGTCCAGAGGCCTTTCTTCTCCAGGAACTTGCCGAAACGAATAAGAGGATCCTTAAGGCCCCATTCCGCTTCTTCTTCTTTCGTGCGGTATTTCGTTGCGTCGTCAGACAGGGAATGCGGACGGAAACGGTAAGTCAGCATCTCGATCAGAGTTGCGCCTTCACCGTTGCGGCCGCGCTCAGCTGCTTCGGATACTGCTTTAATAACAGCAAGAACGTCCATGCCATCGATTTGAACGCCTTTGATACCGGCAGCAACCGATTTATGAGCAACCGACAGAGCAGCTGTTTGCTTCTCGTAAGGAGTTGTGATGGCATAACGGTTGTTTTGAACAACATAGATAACCGGGAGTTTGAATACTCCAGCAAAGTTCATAGACTCGTAGAAGTCGCCTTCAGAAGAACCGCCGTCACCCGTATAAGTAATCGCTACGCGTTTCTCGCCGCGTTTCTTGAATGCCATTGCTACGCCGGCTGCATGAAGCACTTGTGCGCCGATGATGATTTGCGGCATAAGTACGTGTACATCTTCAGGAATTTGACCGCCATGCTGATGACCGCGGGAGTACAAGAAACCTTGGTACATAGGCAAGCCATGCCATACAAGCTGCGGAATGTCGCGGTAGCCCGGGCAAATGAAATCATCTTTATTAAGCGCGTATTCGCTGCCGATCATGGAAGCTTCTTGACCGGATACCGGAGCATAGAAGCCGAGACGGCCTTGGCGGCCAAGATTTACAGCGCGCTCATCCCAAGTACGGGTGAATACCATACGGTACATAATTTCTTTCAATTGTTCGTCAGTCAGGTCCGGCATATATTCCGGGTTAACCACGTCGCCATCGAGCGACAACACGGATATTGGTTTTACAGGTTCCGTTTGAACTTCATATGGCAGTTTGTTAAGCACTTTGCTCATTTTGAACGCTCACCTCGATCATTAATATTTGAAAATCGGAGCTCTCTGTTATAGAATCATAATACACCTGTTTGCCGAATATGGTCAAAGAAAAAAACAAAAAAACCGTTGTTTTTCGCTAATCTGGCCGATTTTACTGATGAATTGTATATGTAACAGATTCGTTTTTTCTGTATAACAGCATAATACAATCAAGGTTCAATACCAGACCATGACAGGAGAACGGGCAGATTCTCATTACCTTACTATTGTTTACCCACATGCCAACCATTCCATTCAGGGGGATTCACATATGACTGATGAACGATATTTGAAGCGTACCGTAGTAAAAGAAATTGTAAAAAGCAGCTACTTGCCCGAAGGCGAACGCAGCTTGCGCGTCTATTTGCCGCCCGGTTATAACGAGGTGCTGAGCTACCCGGTCGTGTACTGCCAGGACGGCGAAGACTTTTTCAATTTCGGCCGGATTGCCACAACGGCAAACCGCATCATTCTCGATGAGGGCGTTGAACCTTTTATTATCGTTGGCGTAGATGTCGACAAAACGTACCGAACAGCGGAATACTCGCCTGGCGGCGACCGTCATGAAGCTTATGTCCGGTTCTTCGGGCAAGAGCTGATTCCATTTATTGAAGGTAAATATCCCGTACGTACCGCTCCCGAGCACCGTCTGCTAGCCGGCGACTCCTTGGGCGGAACGATTTCCTTCCACCTCGCTTTGACTTATCCTGAGCTGTTCACGCGCATTTTGTCGCTATCCGGTGCTTATTATGACCGTTCCCGTGAAATTATGGAAGCTCAAAAGGACCTATCTTGGCTGGAGATCTACATGATTGCCGGCTTCCAAGAGACCGCTTACGATACCGGCCACGGCATCTTTGATTTCCTCGCCATCAACCGGAAGGCCCGTTCCCTTCTGGAAGCTCGTGGCGCGAAAGTAACCTATGCCGAAAAAGACGGCGGCCATCAGTGGGGCTTCTGGCAGCAGGAGCTGCCTGCCGGCCTGATGCATTTTATCGAAGTGGAATAATATCGAAGAAAGGCCTTCCCGGTTGTCTTCTGACAAGGGAAGGCCTTTTCTAATTGCCGCTGCACTTATTTCAGGTCGTTAACGATCCGATCGAGAAGCCGTTCGCAGCCCTCGGTCACAAGCTCGTACACATAATCGAAGTTGCCTGTGTAATACGGGTCCGGCACATCGTCCTCGGCCGCTTGGGGCAGCATGTCCATAAACTTGAAGATTTTCGCCGAATGCGACGCGTCTCCGATGATACGGCGTACATCCGCTTCATTTTTCGTATCCATGCAGACGATATAATCGAATGTTTTGTCCTGGGCGGTGAATTGTCTCGCTTTCATCCCGGCATAGGAAATGCCGTGAAGATCAAGCTGCTTGCGCGTTCCTTCATGGGGAGGCTTTCCGATATGCCAATCCCCCGTTCCCGCGGAATCAATCTCGATGACGTCCGTCAGCCTCCTCTTCTCTACCAGGCTGCGGAATACGGCTTCCGCCATGGGCGAGCGGCAAATGTTGCCGAGGCAAACAAACAATACGCGCGCGTTATTCATATAATGCCACCCTCCTTCTGTTTAAGCGATCTGCGGGGCAGTCTCCACTTATAATAAACCGACAACATGCGGAACACGATAACGATAACAAAGAGGAATAATAGCTGTATGGTCGTATGGAACCAGCCTTCGCCTACTGCCAGGCCTGCGAGCATCGCCCATACCGCATAGATTTCATCCTTCAGCACAAGCGGCTTCCTGCCTGCCAGCACATCGCGGATAATGCCGCCCCCGATCCCGGTCAGCATCGCGGCCACTAGAACAGCGCTGATCGGATGGTTCATTTCCGTAGCGTACAATGCACCTTGAATAGCAAATGCGGATAAGCCGATGGCATCAAAAAACGCTTCGCTTTTTTTCCATTTGTTAATCCAGGATACAGGCAGCAGAAACGCAATCGTCATGGCAATAACCGCAATTTCCAGCAAGCTCCCCTGGTTCCATAACGTTGTAACCGGCCGGCCGATGAGCAGATTTCGAATAACCCCGCCCCCAAACGCGGTCACAAGCCCCAGCACGAATACGCCCAGAATGTCATATTCTTCCTCCATGGCAACGATCGCGCCGCTGACCGCAAAGGCAACCGTACCGATAATACTGAAAACGCCAAAGATGTCCAACTCCAAACTCCTCCGCTTCCATGATGACCGTCCATTCGCGCATGCTCCGGCACTCCTGTCGGTATGTCCTTCATCATTTTAGCCGCGGATATCCGGTTTGACAATTGCTACTTTTGCCACTTCTTCTTTCTTTTTTCTCAAAAACCTAGTTTTATGCCCCGGCTTCGCATTATACTGGCTTCAGCACTATGCTGGCAGAAAGGAAGATTAACGATGAACAACCGGATAATGATCTGTACGGGAGGCCGTTTAGGCGAGTGGGTCCGTCCCTATATCCGTCCAGGCGATCGGTTAATAGGAGCTGACCGCGGCGCTTTGTTCCTCGTACAGCACGGATACACGCCGGATCTCGCGCTTGGCGATTTCGATTCCGTGACTCCCGATGAACTTGAGCTTATCCGTGCCGTCAGCCGGGAAACGATCACGTACGACCCGATAGACAAGGATTACACGGATACCGAGCTTGCCTTTCGTTACGCGCTTGAGCAATCTCCTGCCGAGATTCGAATGCTCGGGGCATTGGGGAGCCGGTTTGACCATTCCCTTGCGAATGTCCACCTATTGAAGCTTGCAATCGACCAAGGCATTCCGGCATCCATTACCGATGAGCATAATACGATTTCCCTTGCAGAGGAAGGAACTACCGAGCTGCATCAAAGCGAATACAGTCATATCTCGCTCCTCCCGCTGTCCGAAGAGGTAACCGGGATTACGCTGCGCGGATTCGTCTATCCGCTGCACGAAGCAACGCTGCGGATCGGCCAATCCCTCGGCATTAGCAATATTCTTGCTGAGCCCGCAGGCACCTTGACCGTCCGCACGGGTACATTATTAGTTGTCCAGAGTAAAGATTAACGGGGCGAAGCCTGTCATTCCCCGGTTACGTCAGGCTTCGTCTCGATCGTTAAGCCCTCTACATACTTGCGGCCCATCAGCTTCCGCTTCTTCCGGTTTTCCTTCGTATCGAATACGATATCCATATCATAATCCGCTCCTGGATACAGCTTCTCTCTGCTGATGTACGGTTTAATCCGTTTCCGGTTGAACGACATCTTTTTCCCCTGCACCTGAACGATTACTTCTCCCCGCTCGTCAGCGGGTTGAAATACAATCCCGGCACGTTTCAGCGGATAGATCCATACGGCGTCTCCCGTGGCGTAGACTGGAGCAGATGATTTTTCCTTAGAGTTGTTCGTCACGTCTGGCTGCTCTGCCTGTTTCGGCAGAGCATGACGTTCAACAATTGTCGTCTCCTCGTCATGACCTTCTTCATCGGCCGATTCATCCAATCGAATCTCCACTCTTCCCTCCGCAAGCTTCTCGGCCCGCTTCATCACATGCTCGGGAAGACCGAACCTTCTCGCAATCGCAAAAGCATGGCTCTCGCCCGCTTCCCCAATCTCCAACCGGTACAGAGGACGCAGCGTTTCGGAATCAAAGGCCATTCTGGCATTCATGCAGCCGCGCGTTCTGGAAGCAAATTTCTTAATCTCGTTAAAATGCGTTGTTGCCCCCGTTAAAGCTCCGCGTTTCAGCAGCTCTTCCAGCACCGCAATGGATAAGGCGATCCCCTCGCCGGGATCCGTACCCGCAGCGAGCTCATCCAGAAGAATAATCGTCCGCTCATCGGCAGAACGAAGCATCTCCTTCAGTACGGCGATATGCGAAGAAAATGTGCTGAGCGACTGCTCCAGACTTTGTCCGTCTCCTACGTCGGCCATAATATGGCGGAAGACGCCAAACCTACTTTGCGGGGAAGCCGGCACAAGCAGACCGGATTGCACAAGCAACGCCAGCAGGCCAATAGTCTTCAGCGCTACCGTTTTGCCCCCTGTGTTAGGCCCGGTAATAATAAGCTGTTTCCACCCGATACCCAGCTCGACATTAATCGGTTCGGCGTGACCTCCAAGAAGCGGATGACGGGCTTCTACAAGCTTAATGACCGGTTCTTCGCTAAGCGTCACGGGCTGGCCGTCATAGGACAGCGAGAGCTTGCCTCTAGCCAGCATGAAATCAAACGACGCCATCGCTTCGCGGTTTTGCAGCAGCTCATATTTATACTGCTCCGCTTCGTCCGACAATCTGGACAAAATAATCGTCAGTTCCCGCTCCTCCTCCGCCGACCATTCCTGCCACTCCTGCTGCAGCTCCGCAACGTCAATCGGTTCAATAAACAAGGTCTGGCCGCTTGCCGACTCATCCCATACGGTACCGGGTACCAGCTTCCGATGCTCCCGTTTGACGGATATAACGGATCTTCCTCTCCGCTTGCTGATAATCGGATCCTGAAGCGCCGACTTGTATTTGGAGAGCGAAGCTTCCAGCTTCTTGTGAATGCGGTCCTCAATCACGATGAGTTGGCGGCGGATGGTCCCGAGATCGGGACTGGCTTGATCCGTCAACCGGCCGTACCGGATACAACGGTCGAGCTCCTGCCTGAGATTCGGACAGTCATTCATCGAATCGGCATAAGCCGCAATCGTTGGGGCGATCATTCGTTTATTGTTCATGTAACGCTTCATTTGCCCGATGGAAACAAGCCATGCGAGCAGCTGGTCAAGCTCCGTTTCCGTATAAATCCTTCCTTTCCCAAGCAAGGCCAGGAACGGATCTATTCCGTCCATGGCCGAGAGCGGAACGCTTGCTCCGCTCGCCAGCAAAGCCGCAGCTTCCTCCGTCTCGTTCAACCATGCCCGGATTTGTTTCGGATTGGTGCTCGGGACGTGCCGCTCCGCCAAAAGGCGACCTGCGGGGGAAACGGTGTAGCCGATCATTTTGTCTTTCAATTTGTCATATTCCAGTCTTTTAAATACAGCCTCGTTCATGTTTAGATGCTCCTTTATCTGTTTTTGGGTATAAAAAAAGGAACAGAACGCAGAAGCGTTCCGTCCCTGTATCGGCTGCACCTATCCCGTCATAGGCTCCGCAGCGCACAAAAAAACCGTGCTGCAAGAGCACGGGTGATTGGCCGCTGCCGAATAGCATTCAGGCGGAAATCCTCATGTCCTTAACTCATGGCACCGGTCCTTGTCAAAAGACGTCGCAGAAGAAGCATGCGTAATGATGCAAATTTTGCATCCGCAAGCCGTTCAAGCTCATCTAACAAGACCGATTTATCCAATTAAGAGTTAAGAACACCAGCAAACATTAAAATTTCCCCTTTCGGAATAAGCAAAAAAGCTATGAAATAGCTAAATCCGTTAGCTATACACACAATGTACGCTAACGGATTACCATTTGTCAATCTATTTACCTACAGAAACTTCCATACCGGTTAACGCAAACTCCGCAAAGGTAGGCAGAGGGTACGATTTTCTCAGATCAATATCATGCGACATATGCGTAAACAAAGTCCTCTTGGGTTCCCACACGGGAAGGAGCTCAAGCGCCTCCGTCACATCATACACAGACCGCGATTCGTATAGGAAGTTCTCTTTGTAAAAACTAGTGCCGAGCACCAACAGATCGAGTCCGTAAAGCGGCTTCTGCTGCTCGCCTGTCAGTCCGATGGAATCGGAGCAGTATGCCCATGCCATCCCCGAATCCTTCTGGTCAAACCGGAACGCATAGGCGTATCCGTTCTTCCCGTGATTCACTTTCCAGGCGGATACCTCCCAGCCGCCGAAGGTGCAAGGCTGATCAATCGGTATAAAAGACATGTTCCGACCCAGCCAAGGAAAACGCTGCAGGATCTCCGCGATAACCTCGGCAGGGGCGTATGCTTCCCCTTTTACCCCTAACCACCGGCAGGCATCCGCCCATTCGGGCAATCCGCCGATATGGTCGAAATGGGCATGCGTGATAAGAATGCGGTTCACGAACCGGAGCCCCGCAGCTTCCATTTGTCTGCCCCAATCCGGTCCGCAGTCGATCATCATTGTACCAAAGTCGGGCGAGTCAAGCTGGATAAGGGAGCGGTACCGGCGGTTGACTCCGCCTGTACGCGCCTCCCCGCAAACCTCGCAGTCGCAGTAGACGCGGGGCACCCCCATCGCATCTCCCGTTCCGCGGAACGTAATGGTGATCATATCGGCAGCAGCTCGAGTTTATCGCGTCCGCGAAGCCCTTCCACCATATCAAGCCACTGCTGGGGCTTGTTAGGCAATGCCGAGTAGTAGATCTCGAGGAATTGAACAACGAGGGCTGCAGGAATTGCAGCTAATTCTTCATCGGCCGGCAGGAAGCATAGATTAAGACCTTCAACCGCTTCCCCGTTATGCTCCCAAGACGGATGCACGTAAGGGAAGTTAATCATTTTATAGCCGATATGCGATAAAACCTCGCGGCGGACGAACGGATTCATCGGCGTTACACCGCCGAATTCATGCTCGCCTCTCTCGTAAGGGTTATAGATTTCGGCAAACATGCCGATTGGAGCCGTGCCGGATTCGCGGGCAAGTCTCGCCAGGTCCTTCTCGCGGCTCCGCATCAGGAAACGGCCGATCCCCTTATTCGCCACGCCGATAATCGTAAAGTCGGTCATCGCAACGCGAAGCTCAGGATAATAGCGGTATTCGGTCGACCCCACGACTTCGCCGTTGTCTACTGCGACATAGACATGAATGCTTGGATCTTCAAGCGGCTCTCTCCATAGCTCGTAAGCCAGTACCTCTTCAGGCGGGAAAATGCGTTTGAGCAGCTCGTGAAGCGATGCGAAGTAAGGATCGTTGATGGATGTAATGCGGTGGTATTGCATGATTATTCTCCTCTCACTATGGATAGCCGTGGGCTGGCACTATGAGAAAGCTCGGGCTTTCTCTCCGTGCCTGCACGGACTATAAAATTCGAAGTCGAAAAAATAATGGCACTAACCTAGAGAAAAGGATTGCGCCATTCCATCAGAGCCGCGTAATTACAGGACTCTTCGTCGTCCAGATAGTCGGACGCAATTCCGACCGGCGTTCGGCCGCAGCGCAGAAGGAACGTAATGACCGGATCCTTGTAGACCCCCGTCATCACCTTGCCCAGGTATTGCTCCGGGGTCTCTTCCGCCGCGTACTTATGGTAGCCCGGCATTCTGCCGGCTCCCAGCAGGCGCTTAAGCTGCAGATGCACAACGGTCTCGTACATGGACTGAAGCAGCCATTTGCCGATACCCGCTTTACGGTAGGCGGGAATAACGCAAATGTCCGCAACGTATAACGTATCCCCTTCGGGATTGTGGTTGCGGATATAACCGCTGTCCGTAATCTGCTCCCAGCTGTGAGATTCATAATATTGATTCATATCCACGATAAGCCCGGTCATGGATCCGATCACTTTGCCTCCGATTTCGCAGCACAATGCGCCTTCCGGGAACCGGGTAATATGCTCATTCAGCTGCTCCTCGCTCCACCATAGCTCCTCCGGATAAGGAGGCGGGAAGCATTCGCTCTGCACCGCAATCAAGCCTTGGAAATCTTCCTTCGTATACGAACGTATTATAGCTTCCGTTGGGACTCCGTCATGAATGACATATAATTGCTTGCGCATTTCAAGCCCTCCTTCCGCCGCCGCAGCTTATGCCCAGTCCGTATACAGATCCGTACGACGGTCTCTCCAGGTCGTTACGGAGCCGGCATTACGAACATCTTCCAGCAGCTTCAGGTCAAGATCCGCTACGATTAGCATGTCGTCGTTAATGACGCCTTCGCTCAAAATCCCAGCAGGCGGGAACGGTATGTCGTTTGGCGTGATCACCGCGGCCTGACCATAGTTCGCGCGCATAAAGTCAACCTTGCGCAATGCCCCTACCGTACCGGTCGTTACGATGTACACCTGATTCTCCACCGCTCTTGCATGGCAGCAGTACCGGACGCGGTAGAAGCCATGACGGTCATCCGTGCAGGATGGGCAGAAAATAACGTCCGCGCCTTTAGCGCGCGCCATCCGGACAATCTCCGGAAATTCGATATCATAGCAGGTCAGCATAGCGATGGTGCCAAACGGCGTCTCGAACACCTGCAGACCGTCGCCCGGCGACATATTCCATTCGCTGACTTCGGTAGGCGTAAGGTGGATTTTCGCCTGACGGTCAATCTTCCCGCCTGGATGGAACAGATGAGCCGTGTTCTGGCGCTTGCCGTCACCGGCATCCACCACATGCGTCCCGCCAACGATATGCATGTTGTATTCGGCAGCGAGAGACCGGAACAAGCTTTCATACTGCTCCGTGAATTCAGGCAGACGGTCAATCGGCAAAGCCTTGCCGGTATCGTCGCCAATCGATAACAGCTGAGTAGTCAGAAACTCCGGAAACAAAATAATCTCGGTTCCGTACTCGGACGCATTTCGAACATAATGCGTCACCTGCGCTGCAAATTCTTCAAACGAACCAATGTCCTCAAGCTTATATTGCACAGAGGCAACCCTGTATTTCAACGAACCTCTCCCCTTTGCTCCCTTACTTTCTTTGTTTGAACTGAAGCGTAATGGTTGTCCCTAGATCCGGCAGGCTGAATACGTCAATCTTGCCTTCATGCAGATCCACGATACGCTTGGCAATCGAGAGCCCAAGTCCGGCTCCGCCAGTCGCGCGGCTTCTTGCCCCGTCTACGCGGTAGAAACGCTCGAACATATGCGGAATCTCATTTTCCGGAATGCCGATCCCCTTATCCTTCACTTCAATCTTCACGATATTTTTCGCCACGCTGAGGGAAACATCGATCGGATCTTTACTGTATTTAATCGCATTGTCCAGCAGGATGACAAGCAGCTGCTGGATTTTGTCCTTATCCCCGTACATTCGGATGGATCTCGACAAGGCTTTCACCCGTATCGGACGTTGGAAGGTCGTCTGGAGCATAACCGCCAGCTCTTCGACAACCAGCACCACGTCGAACATTTCTTGATTCAGCCAATCTTCCTGCTCGGCTTCCGCCAGCATCAGCATGGACTTCGTCAAGGTCTGCAGCCGGCTTGCTTCTTTATCGATGGCTTCGATAGCCTCGTCGCGAATGCTCGCGTCGTCGCGTCCCCAGCGCTTCAGCATACCCGCGTAGCTGCTAATTACCGTAAGAGGGGTTTTCAGCTCGTGGGAGGCATCGGCCACAAACTGCTTCTGCCGCGCGAACGTTCGGTCAAGCCGGTCGATCATCTGGTTAAAAGCACGCACCAGCTGCTGCAGCTCTGCCGATTCCTCGTGACTGGAAGGCTCGATTTTACGCAGCTTGCCGCTTCTGTCGATCTCGCGCATCGTATTAATCATCTGCTGCATCGGCGAAGTGAGCCGCGAGGTGAACCAATACGTCCCGAAGATGGCGAACAGAATAGCCCCGGCACTAGTTACCGACAAGGCTGCGACAAGGATTTGCAAATAATCGTCCAATTCATTCAGCACCCGGTTGATTTCCAGCATTGCTACCACGTTTGGCCCGTCATAGATCGGCACGCGCATGTACATGATGCGCTCGCTGCCTTTCTTGATCATCCCGGTATCATGATGGCCCTGGAAAGACGCCGGAAGGTTGAGAAGAACGGGATCCGAACCGGTAATATTGACGATTTTGTTATCCGGCCTAATAATTCGTATCATTTCATTGACATTGTAATATTCGCTTAGAAGATCGGGATCATAGATCCCTTTGCCATCCTGTATCTTCGGATTTTCCAGCATCAGATTCACTTTATTCCCGATTACGCGCTGTTCGCTTTCCGTCGTAATCTTGATCACGTAGAAATAAACAAAGATATTAAAGAGAATAAGAATAAAAATGAGCCAGAAAATCGTAAAAAGCGTGAACCGTTTGCGAAGCGTCATGCGTCAGGCTCCTTAATCATATAGCCGACGCCCCTTACGGTATGAATCAGCTTGTGACGGTAGCCCTTATCCAGCTTTTGGCGCAAGTACCGGATATAGACGTCTACCAGGTTGGTTTCCCCGATAAAATCGTAACCCCACACTTCCGATAAAATGTCTTCCCGCGACTTTTCCTCGTTCTTGTTCTCGACCAGATAGACAAGAAGCTCGAACTCGCGCGGCGTAAGCTCAATTACGATTTCCTTCCGGTACACCTTGCGGGTACGCAGCTCGATCGTCAAATCCCCAACCTTGATCAGGTCGGAGCCTTCGGATTCCTTCGGGTACTGCTGGAATATACGCAAAATGTTGCGGACACGGGCAAGCAGCTCCTCCATCGCAAACGGCTTTGTTATATAGTCATTTGCGCCATGCTCAAATCCGCTGACCTTATCAGGTACCGTATCTCTTGCCGTCAGCAAAATAACGGGAACCGGGTTGCCGGCCTGCCGCAGACGGCGAAGCACCTCGATACCGTTCAATTCGGGAAGCATCACATCGAGCAATACCAGCTCCCATTCGCCCGTTGAGGCCATTTCATAACCTGTCCGTCCGTCGGCTGCTGTACCGACCGTATATCCTTCATGCTCTAATTCAAGCTGTAAAATGCGGGAAATACCCGCCTCGTCTTCAACTACCAGAACTCGTTCATTCATTGCGAACGTCACCTGCTTCTAAATATGCTATGGACTCGTATTCATCATAAAGAAGGTTTATTTCAATTGCAAGCAAGGTCAGCGCCCAAACCTGACATGAGCAGCATTCCTTTGCGTTTCTTGCGAGATAAAATCAAGCAAAGGCTTATAAGCCTTCTCCAGTGCCTTGCCCATCCCTTTTATATCCGTGGCCCATTTTCCGCGCCATATCGCATCAAGCCACTCGGCTGCCGGCAGCAGCGGAACAGCTGCAACCGGAAGTTCCGGCAGCATTCCGATCCATTCTCTCCTGCCCGAAAATTTGGCATCCTTGTTGGCGATCCACTTCAGGGAAGCGCCGCGAGCTTCAAGCTTTTTGCTCATTTGCTCCAGCTCCAGAATGTGATCCGCCTTCCACCTCGAAGGATAAGGATCGGCAACAACGAGTACAAGGTCCGAATCAAGCAGCCATTCCTTGCGCCAGCTTAACGCGCCGCCGGATACATCGGCAACGGATACGGCAATCTCCTTCTCTCTCAAACGCAGCCTGAGCTTATCCATTTCATCTCTATAGTCTTGGGTAGCCGGATGCTTCTGGGCATGCCACCATACCCCTTGCTCGTTCCAGCTGTAATACCTGTCTTCCCGTTGATCTCGTCCACTCATATTACTTCGCAGCAATGCCGCCCATTCAGGCCGTTCGGATGGAAATTCCGCGGCAGCGCAAGGGATTCCGCCAGCCGCAAGCAGCTTAGCCAGGGTGATCGCCACAAACGTTGCTCCTGCTCCGGATGAGACCGGAACGACGGCAATCTTCAACGTACGGCAGCCTTCCGGATTGCCTCCTTGCGCATTAGAAGTTCTGGCGAATCGTACAGGAGTCTCTGTATTTGAGGCAATGCTGGCAAAAGCATGAAGCTCCCTCTCGACCTCAGCCATCGAATTGTACCGATCCTCGACACGAGGCTGTACCATTCTCCTCAGCAAATCCGCGAATCGGCTTGGCACATCCGTCCGTAATCCCCGGATAAAGCTGCTGTTCCGGTTCACCATGCCTGCATCGTTTGCGTAGCTCCCTTCGCTGAGCAAGTAATAGAGCAAAGCTCCAAACCCGTAGATGTCGGTCCGAACCTCGCTCCGTCCCAGATGCTGCTCGGGGGCTGCAAAGCCCGGCGTTCCCAGCTTCATTGTCGACTGCGTCTGCAGGGCGGTTTTCGATTTGGCGATTCCGAAATCGATCAGCCGAACATGTCCGTTATTTTCAACCATAATATTGGATGGCTTCAGATCGCGATGGATGATTGGCGGAAATTGGCTATGCAAGTATACAAGCGCCGAGCAAATCGGCAGCGCAAGCCTTAATACTTCCCCGAAAGAAAGCTGCCGTTTATGCCGGTCGAACAACTCTCCAAGAGTCAATCCATAGATATAGTCCATAACGATGGCTTCAGCTCCGCAACACGTTAACGTGAAGCTGTCCATAATATGAGGCAGATTCGGATGACTGAGGCGCATCAGCATTCTAGCTTCTTCTGAAGCACGGTCCGAATCCGTCACTTTGATTGCCCGCAGTTTCCCTTGGAGCTTCAAATCCTCGGCGGCGTACACATCCCCCATCCCCCCGCTGCCAAGCTTACCTACCAGCACGTACCGCTCTCCGATTACCGTCCCGGATTCGAGATGATTCAGCCTGCCTTCATTTTGCATGATAACAACCCCCTTATGATAAAAACATGATTAATTACAAAAAAATCCCGGCTTGAAACAAAAGTCCAATTGGACTCCTGTTCAAACCGGGATGCTTTCCCTCTTCTATTCCGTTATATCACGCTTAATGCTTCTTTTCCAAGTATAACGTAATCTCCTCGCGGTTATGGAATAACTGCTTGGCGCGTTTAATGATAAATGCGGTCGAAAAGCGCTCCTTGACCTCTCGAATGGTCTGAAGCGGCTTTTTGTGCATCAGCTTTATCGTAATAATAGCCGTGGCATGCGGGGCAAGCGTCTCTTCCAAATCCAGCACCAGACGGCACATCTGCATAGGGCTCCAGCTCATATCGCAGACAAGCAGGTCAAAGGAGCCCGGCTTGAACTTGACCTCCGATGCATTACGTTTGAGGTACGTCAATGCGGGATGTCCGGCCAGCGACGGGTGCATCTCTCCCGGATCAATCGCCGTTACCCGCAAACCTCGTTCAAGCAGTAAGGATGTCCAGCCGCCCGGAGCCGCTCCAATATCCACCGCGTTCCGGAACTTGGAATAATCAAGACCAAATTCCCGCTCCGCTTCAAGAAGCTTGAATTTGGCGCGCGAGATTTGCCCTTCCTCCCGTTGGAAGCGTATCGCTCCCCCAGGCCAGTCGGACAGCATGTCCACCGGCCGGCCAAAGCCGACATACAGCTCGCTTGCCGCGGCATAAATGGCAATGATAAGATCCGGATTCTGGACGACGGGTTCAGCATCCAGCTCCTCCAATACCGCATCCAGCACAGCCTTTGTGTCAGAAGCGGAATACGGGAACGCCGTCTTGTTCGAGCGGCGGACATGGATAGCCACCTGCTTGTCCTCGAACAGCAGACGAGAACGTCTTATCGTCTCCGACAGCTCCTGCAAATCATCCGCATTCCCTTTGATCTCCACCGTACGATCAACAGGCTGAAGATGTCTCAGGAAAATCGGCTTGTCCGCCGCCACAGCGGCGGCAACGTCATCCGCAGACCTCTCGCTGTCGAATAAAAAAGTTTCTCCGGCGGCAAGCTGCGTTACTTTAACGCCGTCTAAAAGCCGCCGAAGCTCTTCAATTGCATAGGGAGAATACCCCTGATTAGCCGTACCAATCCATCGGCTCACTTCAACACCTCCGTTGTTACACCAAACCAAACCAAACCAAACCAAACCAAACCAAACAAGCGTATATGATCAACTGCCGGCCGCAATTTCGTCAAGCAGCGAGTCCGGCATTGGCCCGTTCATAATTTTCATTTCCATCGGCGCATGGGTCGACAGCATATGATACATGTGCATTCTTCCCGCCGTGCTGGAAGTATGCAGATAGACTTTTTTCGGATAACGGGCCGATTCCACCATATGACGGACGACCTCGTAACCCGTCGGCTCGTTCCAGCCGAGATCATAGTCCAGCGACAAGATATCTATGGCTTCGGAATCAATCAGAAGCTTGCATTCCTCCGCATTCCGGGCGAGCACGAAGCCTTTCGGACAAGGGCGATAGTCATCCAGATATACATGTATCATTATTCATGTCCCCCATTCTCGCATCAGGTTTAATTGCCTTCCATAGGTACCGTCTTCGTCTGAAGGCGTTTCCAGTATAAAAGGAACATTCGCAAGCGCGGGAACGGACATCAGCCACTTCATTCCTTCCTCGCCGATATGACCGCTTCCAAGCGCCGCATGCCGATCTCGTCGAGCGCCAGCCGCGAACATCGAGTCATTGAAATGCACAGCCGCGACATGCTCCAGTACGCCTAATGAGCCGGCTTTCTTCAGCCACTCCGCATCCGTCTCCCCATGCCATAAACCGCTCGCAAACATGTGGCAGGTATCCAGGCAAAAAGCCAGCTTTGCAGGCTCCGCGCATAATCCCCGGATTTGGGCCAGCTCCTCGATGGTCGTCCCCATAAACGTATGCTCGCCCGATTGAATCTCAATCAGCAGCTTGGCATCCCCGTTCCAACGGCTAGTCACTTCATTCAGCGATTGAATAATCGATTGGTAACCGGCAAGCGGTTCCTTCCCTTTATACACGCCAAAATGAACGACAACGCCAATCGAGCCGCAGTTGTTTGCAATATCCAGATCGTTAAGCAGCGATTCAACGGTACGCTGACGGACATCCTCCCGCTCCGAAGCAAGATTCGTCGGATAAGGGGAATGAGCGATGGTCCGTATATCGTACTGCCTGCACAGTTCCGCGCAGCGCTCGGCCTCTCTCCGGTCGAAAGCCTTGATTCCAAGGCTGCGAGGGTTTTTCGGAAAATACTGAAAAGCACTAATGCCGCCCGAATAGGCGGCTTTGGCGGCGGAGGCATAACCTTCTTTTATGCTGAGATGGCGGCCGATGTACATCGCTCTACTGTTCCTTCTGGCAGACCGGGCAGAAGAAAGCTTTGCGCGACGAGATCTCGAACTGCTCGATAGCGGTGCCGCAGACAAAGCATGGCTCTCCCCCGCGATCATACACCTGACAATGATCGTTGAAACCGCCGGTAATCGTATCCCCAGCCGTTAACGGCTGCTCCATGTAGCCACCTTTTGAAATCGCTTCCTTTAACACGATATGCATCGAATCATAGACTCGTTCCCATGTTTCGTCTGTCAAGGAAGGAATTTTTGCGTCCGGGCGAATTTTTGCCGCGAAAGCAATTTCGTCCGCATAGCAGTTGCCGATCCCTGACAACACATGCTGGTCCACAAGCGCTGTTTTGAGCGCGCCTCTCTTCTTATCGAAGCGTGCTTTGAAACGTTCAAGCGTCAATCTTTTATCGAACGGATCCGGCCCAAGCTCGGAGAGCTTCGCATCCGCTTCCTTCACGGACATAAAATGCAAGTAACCGAGCCGCAGGCCGATAAAATACAAATTGCCCGTCGCAAAGCGGATCGTTACCTGTACCGTGCGGTCAGGACGTTCTTCGTCGCTGCCGAAAAAGAGCGTCCCTCCAAGCATCAGATGAAGCACGAGACGCTTGCCGTTATCGAGGTGGAATAACAGGTGTTTGCCTCTGCGTTCCACAAACCATATCGTCCGGCCGACCAATTCCCCTTCGAATTGCCCGGCGTTAATATTAATCGATTTGTCGCGGGTAACTTCCGTACCAGTAATCGGCGAGCCGATAATCAGCTCCGACAATCGTAATCGGTAATGTTCCATTTCCGGTAGTTCCGGCATGCAAGCTCTCTTCCTTCCTGTCCGCTCTATTGCTTTCTCTTATATCCCGATTGAGGACGAAATATACGATACCAGCTTATGCAAATCGTCGCAGACGACGTGAGGCCTGCAGCCTGCGCGTTCCGCGTAATAGTCCAGATTATCCTTCGTCGTTAATCCGGTTAGCACAAGTACCGTTCCGCAGCCCGAAGCATGGCCGGCCGCAATATCCGTTGCCAGATTATCGCCGATGACCCAAGTCTCTTCCGCGGACAAACCAATCTGGCGCAGGGAATAGTCCATTAGAATCTTCGACGGCTTGCCGATCAGCGTAGGCTCCTTGCCGCCAGCCGCCGTAAGCATGGCGCCTATCGATCCGGCGCCGGGAAATAAGCCGCCTTCTCCGGGAAGCAGCAGATCCGGGTTGGTCAACACAAATTCGGCTCCCTGAAGTATCGATCTAACCGCTCTTGTCAACTGTTCGTACGACAGCTGCCGGTCCAGACCCTGCAGGACAAAATCCGGCTGCTCTTCGGTAATCCGCAAGCCCGCTGCTTCCACGGCTTCAATGAGCCCGCTTTCGCCGATAACCAGCACAGAGGCGCCGGGTTTTTGGTTTGCTATGTATTGCGCCGCAGCCTGCGCGGAAGTGCATACGTCGCGCGGCTCGGCGTCGATCCCCATTTGGCGAAGCCGCTCGGCAACGGTTTCCGGGGATACGGTCGAATTATTCGTTACGAACCGGTAAGGCAGCTTCCATTCCCGAAGCTGCCGGATAAGCTCCTCCGCACCGTCAATTCGCTGGGTGCCATGATATAAAGTACCGTCCAGATCAAGGAGCAAGCCCTTCATCGGCGCTGATTGTTCGTTCATTCCGCAAGCTTCCTTCCCGTCTTGCGCAGAAGCCGCTCCCTCCTCTTGCGAAGGCCCTCGATTTCGGCGCGGCGCTTCGCGTCCCTTCTCCCGAGAGGATCGATAAGCGCCAATTCCAATGCTTCTGACACATATGATAAAGCTGAATCGTAGTCCTTCAGCTTATGCTCGTAATACATAGCCAGTTCAATGCTTGCACTCAAGCCAGCCGATCCATGCTGGACCGACTGTATAACAGCCTTCTGCCACAATAACACAGCTCGCTGCCAATTGCCAGCTTTCTTGTCTCTTGCCGCCAGCATGTTCAAAGTGGCGGCTGCGGTGCGTTCACAGCTTAACGCCGCTTCGAACATAAGCTCCGCCCGGCCGACATGTCCCATCTTCTCCAGCCATAAGCCGGTACGGATAAGCTCCTCCGACTCCGCCGGCATCGGCAACTGATAGCCGCCCTCCGTGTTCCCGTTCAACAGATGGCCGAATCGGATGGACAAGCATACCAGCGACAGCATATCAATCTCATTATGCTGATAGACGCCTCGCAGCGGCTCCGGATCGCCGTCGGCTAGAAATTGAAAGTAGAGCTGCGGCGCAAGCGAGCCGGGTACGTCGTCGATCCGCTCGATTCCGAGCCGTTCCTCTTCCACATGGCTTAACCGGAGCGACGCGAGCGTGTTCTTCCATATGCTGCGGGAGGGATGCAGAAAATCAAGATGAAGCGGCTCCCACAGCTTCCGGTTGTATCCGTGCAAAATGAACCGGGTCTGCATAACCGGCCAGTCGAAGGTTTTGCCGTTATAGCTCACCAGATAGCGGTAGCCGCCTAATTTGCCGTTGAGGTAAAATAGCATCGCCCGCTCCTCGGCGGGGTGGCGGATCACCGCTTGCTCCACGATCAGCCCGGAGCCCGACCAATAGGCCAAGCCAACCATAAACGGCACGTTGCCCGTGCCAACGCCAAGCCCCGTCGTCTCAAGGTCGAGATACAATAGCTGTTCGGCGTCAATCGGGACCTCATGGAATGCCCTCAATCCGGCAGAAGCGGAGGGCAGCTCGCCCAAGCAATGAATGCCATGCTGGTGACCGGCAGGGTATACAAGCCTTCTCATCAGAAAACTGCCCGCTTCATTATGAAGCAGCTTCACTCCCATGGATGACCATTCTTCCGACAAGGTTTCCAGATGCTCCGTATCCGCCGCAGGCGGCGGCTCCGGTGCTTGCACGGCCGGTGCGGCTAATTCGGAAGGAGAAGCCGGGCTGCTGCTTCCGCGAAGCCGGTTCATTTTATCGCGAAGACTGCTCATTTCCCGTTCCTCCTCCCTTTTACTAGATCAACATGCAGATTTATAACAGGGATAATAGCTGAACGCTTTTCTGCTTCCCGTTGATTCCTTCGATTTCGTTTCCGATACATGATGGACATCCATCCTTGCATGAGCATTTTTTGATTAGATTGGCGGCGGCCTGCTTCACATCGTCAAACCGTTTGTACACGTCGTCGGCTAGCCCGATGCCGCCCGGATAATGGTCGTATATAAAGATCGTCGGCAGACCCGTATGGGCGGCCTTGATCTGGGAAGTAACGTGAACGTCGCTCCGGTCGCACATCACCATGACCGGCACGATGTGCTGAATGACGTTGGCGATGCCTAGCAGCAATTGCTCCAAGACCTTGGTTCCGAGCTCCGGATCGGTATCCTTCAGTTCAAGCCAGGTTGCGCGGGTATGAAGCTCCTGCTCAGGCAGATGGATCGGTCCGGATCCGATATTTTCGAACGTGGTAAGCTTGATCTTCTTGAAAATCGTCGGGATCATCGTAACCGCCACATCCCCTTGATGAACGGCGCCGCTGCCGGAGATTCTGGACTTGTCGATCTCCAGAACCTTCAGATTCACCGCAAGATTGGCGTCGGTATAGTACTCGACATCCACCTCTCGCACGTAGGCCTTCTTATGGTCCCAGTCCAGCTTCTCAACCTGATACTGCACTCCTTCGTGCAGGTAGATAGCTTCGTCATGAAGAAGCGTCATCGCGCTGAACCGGTCCATCTCGCCAATAATGCGGACATCGGCCACGCTCGTCTGATCCACGATCACGACGTTTTCCTGCGATGCGGAACGTAGGCTGATCTCGCTTGCCGGGAAAGCTTGGTTCGCCCAATAAAACGTGTCGCCGCTTCTGTGAAGCACGCGTTCCTCTTGAAGGTATTCGAGAATCTCGCTGATCTCAAGCGGCCCGAATTCCTCCGTATTCTTGAACGGCAACTCGTATGCCGCGCAGCGGACATGATCGACGAGAATAATCAAATTCTCCGGATTAATCCGCGCGGATTCCGGATTGCGGTCGAAGAAGTATTCCGGATTCTGGACGATATACTGATCGATTGGCGTGGAGCTGGCCACCATCAGAATAAGCGCTTCGCCATGCCTTCTTCCTGCCCGTCCCGCCTGCTGCCAGGTACTCGCGACGCTGCCCGGGTATCCGGTCATCACGCAAACTTGAAGCTGCCCGATATCCACGCCAAGCTCCAGGGCATTGGTGCTCACGACTCCCAGAATCTCGCCTTCCCTGAGACCCTTCTCGATCTCCCTCCGCTGCTTCGGCAGGTAGCCGCCCCGGTATCCCCGGATCGACTTCGTGCCGATTTCATTTTTGACCAGCTCTTGGATATGACTGAGGATAATCTCCACCCTTACGCGGCTGCGGGCAAATACGATCGTCTGAATCTTGTTCTTCAGGAATTCCCTCGCCAGATGATTCACTTCAACGGTCGCGCTTTTCCGGATGTTCAGAGGCACGTTAACGATCGGAGGGTTGTAAAAAACGAAATGCTTCCGGCCCCTCGGCGCTCCGTTATCGTCAATTAGCCGCATCGGGCTGCCGGTTAACTGCTCCGCCAACTCTTTCGGGTTCGCAATAGTTGCGGATGTGCAAATAAAGGTCGGATTGCTCCCGTAAAACTTGCAGATACGCTTCAGCCTGCGAATGACATTGGCCACATGGCTGCCAAATACGCCGCGGTAGGTATGCAGCTCGTCAATGACGATATATTTCAAATTCTCGAACAGACTGACCCATTTGGTGTGATGCGGCAGGATGGCGGAATGAAGCATGTCGGGATTCGTTATAACGATATGGCCGGCCTTGCGGACGATCTGGCGGATCGTAGGCGAAGTATCGCCGTCGTAGGTATAGCTCTTGATGTCGATGCCCATCTCGCTTATGATCTCGTTCAGCTCGCTCTTCTGGTCCTGCGCGAGCGCTTTGGTCGGAAACAAATACAACGCGCGGCTTGTATCGTCCTTGGCAATCGCCTGCAGAACGGGCAGGTTGTAGCATAACGTCTTGCCGGATGCCGTTGGCGTTACCGCGACGATATTTTCCCCTCGGGACGCAAACCGGAACGCCGTTCCTTGATGGGTGTACAGCTCGGCAATCCCGCGTTTCTGCAGTGCCTCCCGGATCCGCGGATCCACGCTGTCGTCGAAAGGCGTTGTTTTGGCTTCCTGCGGCTCCATTTCATGCCAATTCACTATATTTTCATTTGAGCGTAATTCCTCAATTAGTTCAGGCAAAGTTTTCTTCTTGAACATAAACGTTCGTCACCCCTTGATACCAACAGTTTAGCGAATATTTGTTCGATTGGCTAGAGGATTCAAGGAAGACATATTTTGGCGGCAGATAAAAAAACCGCCTTCCGTTAGAGGCGGGTCATGATTATGGATTATACATGAGGCGATTCCCAGGAACGCTTGCTCCAGCCGACATGATGGCCAAGCACCTTCATATTCCGGTCCAGTTGAACATCAACGCCAAATGCCATTTGATTGTCCCGCCAGAACCGTACGTCTTTCCAGGATACCTCGCCTCGTAGCCGTCCTGTTTTTCCTCCACCTGCAAATGCACCTGATCCGCAAAGCCTAGGAAGGCTTTTACCCCGTCGGCCTCCAGTGCGGCCTTTACGGCCGGAACATGTTCGCTTGGCTTATATTTGACCACCGTGGATTCCAGACGGATCCGGCTGGCGGTTACCGTGCCCGTGCGATAGCAATCCCCGCAGTCGGCGGTAAACTGCCAGCTCCTGCCCGACATGCTGGGTACAAGCGTGATGGCCGTGACCCTGCCAAGCTGGAGCTTAAGCCTTCTTTTGATCCGCCAGCGCAGCCGCAGACGTATGGCGATGTAGAGAATGGTTGCGGCGTAAATCCCGGCAAACATTGGTCCCGGCGGGAAGATGCCACATATCCAGAAGAGCAATCCGATCGCATGAGCTCCGAACAAATAAGGATCAAACAGGCAAAGGGCATCCAAATGCCACCATTTCCTGGAGAACGGCCTTAGGCATTGGACGCCATACGTGTTGAACAGATCTAGAGCAATATGGAAGCATACGGCGGCAAGCGTCCATACCATGACCAAAAGGACGTGATCCAGCACGCCGAACAGCCATGCGAATGGTCCGCCAATCCCGGCAGCCCAGACAAGCGGAGCCGGCACGGAATGCGTAATCCCCCGATGATTCCTAATATAGGCGGCTTGCCCCTTCAACCTTGCAAATACGTCAAAATCCGGCGCATGGCTGCCCAGCACCGTACCGGCCAGAACCGCATACCCGATCTCCGGATGAACCGAAATAACCGGATCCAGCATGGCAAGACCGCCAAGTGTTGCGCCAAACAGCAAATGACTTCCCGTATCCACCTGACCTCATCTCCTTAGCCGCAGATTTAGTACCAGCATAATACGGGACCGTTATGGGATTATTTTCGAACCGTGTTGATTTTGTAAGGGGCTGGCTCGCTACTCTTTGGAACGGGGAATTTCGGTGTGATACAGGTCGTGGGCGGCATAGGATTCCGGGAAAATCTTCCTTGCTTCCTCTTCAAGGCCCGCAAGATCCTCATCCACAAACCTTGTGCTGAAATGCGTCATGATCAGCTTTTTGGCATTGGCGTTACGCGCGGTAGTTGCCGCTTCCACGGTTGTGGAATGCCCGTACAAATGGGCTTTCTCTTCCTGACCGGCCGCAAAGGTGGCTTCATGCACGAGCAGATCCGCATTTCGAGCCAGTCTTAAAGCATTGTCGCAAGGCTTGGTATCGCCTGCAATGGTAATAATCCGGCCGCATTGCGGTTTTCCCGCTACGTCTGCCGCTCGGACGAGCGTTCCGTCAGGCAGCGTAATATCTTCCCCTTTTTTAATCCGTCCAAACAACGGACCTGCCGGGACGCCCAACTGCCGCAGCCGCTCGACATTCAGCTTGCCCGGGCTTTCGCATTCGGTAATGCGGTAGCCAAAGCAAGGAACGCGGTGCTCCAGCGGCAGTGCTTCAACCATGTAACGCTCGGTTTTATAGACAATTCCTTCGGACACTTCATGGTAGGTAATTTCGTAATCAATTCGGGTACTGCTGAGCGTAAGCGCTGTCTCAATCATCTCGCGGATACCCGGGGGACCGAATAGCTGGAGCGGACCGTTGCCTCCAACGTAGGACCGGGTGCTGAGCAGCCCGGGAATCCCGTATGTATGATCGCCATGCAGATGGGTAACGAACAGCGCCTCAAGCTTGTTAAGCTTAAGCGGCGTATGCATCAACTGATGCTGAGTCCCTTCGCCAGCGTCAAACATCCATAACGAACAGTCCGGATCCGGCAGCCTGAGCGCGATGGACGTTACGTTCCGATGCTTCATCGGGCGGCCTGCGCCTGTTCCAAGAAACCATATTTCCATTGTGCTGCCACCTCCAGATCACCATATGAATAGGATGAAAGCCCCCGCTAGCCGGGACTGGTTGGTCAACCAGCCATTGCTTACGGAGGCTTAGCTTGCATCTATCGTTCTACTTTTTCAACGTTGAAATATTGCGCTTCCGGATGAGCGAATACCATTGCGGATACGGATGCTTCCGGCTCCATCATGAACCCTTCCGTCAATTCCACGCCGATATCTTCAGGCTTCATCAGCTCGAACAGCGGTCCTTGGTCTTCCAGGTTCGGACATGCTGGATAACCGAAGGATACGCGAATGCCTTGATAACGGGCGCCAAAGCGCTGCTTCATCGTCATTGTCGCCGGATCCGGGTACCCCCAAATATCGCGCATCATATGATGGACGCGTTCCGCCATCGCCTCGGCTACCTCCAGGGCTACCGATTGCAAGGCATGCGAGCGAAGATAATCGCCTTTTTCCTTCCACTCGTTTGCCAGCTCGCGTACGCCTTGACCGGCTGTAACGACAAGGAAACCGACATAGTCCATAACGCCGCTATCCACCGGCTTCAGATAATCCGCCAAGCAAAGGAATGGCTCTACCTGCTGGCGCGGGAACGTAAACCGCTTGATCTCCTTCGTATGATCCTGAGGATCATAGATGATGATATCATTGCCGGACGATTGCGCCGGGAAGAAACGGTACATGCCATGTGCCTTAATAATACCGTTTGTTGTGCCTTCCTGCAAAATCCCATCAACGGTTTCTTTCAATTGCACGGCCTTCTCGTTGCCTTCCTGGAGAAGGTTATCCACGTTGCCCTTCAGACCCAGGTGATGACCAAGCAGCATTTGCATGTTCACGTAAGGAATGATATGCGGAATCGGAACGTCCCGCAGAATATGTCTGTCCGTATCCGGCGGGATATAGACCGGGGCATCCACGGAGATTTTCGATCGTTCAACCCGGGTTAACTGAGGCTGAGGTTTTTTCTCCTCTTCCACATCGCCGCCGGATTCCTTGTAAATCCGCAATTCCTCTTCCATTTTGCCGCGATGCTCTTTATCCATCAGCTTGTTCGCAAGATCCAGACCGTCCATCGCATCCTTCGCATACAACGTCAAGCCATCGTATTCGGGGCCGATTCTCGTCTTCGTGAATTTACGCGTAAGAGCTGCGCCGCCAACCATGATTGGAGCGGAAATACCCGCGTTACGCATATCCTGTGCGGTTACGACCATCTGTTGGGCGGATTTAACGAGCAGACCGGAAAGACCGATAATGTCGGCATTTTCCTTGCGCTGCGCTTCAATCAGCTGTTCAGGCGGTACTTTGATGCCCAGGTTGATAATTTTGTAACCGTTGTTAGACAAAATAATTTCGACAAGGTTTTTGCCGATGTCATGCACATCGCCTTTAACCGTAGCCAGAATGATCTTGCCCTTCACTGAGGTTTCATTCTTTTCCATGAACTGTTCCAGATGGGCTACCGATGCCTTCATTACCTCGGCGCTTTGCAGCACCTCCGCTACGATGAGCTCGTTATTGTTGAACAGGCGCCCTACTTCTTCCATCCCGCGCATCAACGGTCCGTTGATTACTTCGAGCGCCGTATATTTCTTGAGCGCTTCGTCAAGGTCGGGAATAAGTCCTTCCTTCGTGCCTTCCACGATGTAAGAAGCAAGACGCTCCTCCAGAGAAAGATTCGATACCTTCTCCTTCTTCACGACTTTCTTCTCGCGGAATGCCGCAACGAACGCAGCAAGCGTATCGTCATTCGTGTTATAGATCAGATCTTCCGCCAGCTTGCGCTCTTCCTCCGGAATGGAAGCATACCGCTCCAGTTTTTCCGTATTTACGATCGCATAGTCAAGACCGGCTTTCGTACAGTGGTACAGGTAGACCGAGTTCAGTACCTCGCGGCCCGCGTCAGGCAGACCAAACGAGATGTTGCTCAGACCCAGAATCGTCTTTGCTTTCGGGAACTTCTCCTTAATCATCCGGATGCCTTCGATCGTCTCAACAGCGGATCCGATATATTGCGGGTCGCCGGAGCCAACCGGGAACATGTTCGGGTCGAAAATGATATCTTCCGGATTCATGCCGTATTTATTTACAAGGAGATTATAAGAACGTTCGGCCACTTCCATCTTCGCTTCGCGGGAAACCGCCTGTCCGCGTTCATCGATCAGGATCATGACAACCGCGGCACCGTATTGGTGAATGAGCGGCAGGATCTTCTCGAACTTCGATTCGCCGTCTTCCAGGTTAATCGAGTTGATGATGGCTTTGCCTTGCGAATACTTCAGACCAAGCTCGATGATATGGTCATACGTCGAATCGAGCATTAACGGCACTTTAATCTTCTTTACGACCTGCGGCAGGAACTCATGTACCGCATAAGCTTCGTCAATGTCCGTATCCTGCAGGTTGATATCGATAATATGAGCTCCGCCTTTAACCTGGGAACGCGCGATTTCCGAGGCCTCGTCGAACTTGCCTTCTTTAATCAAACGTTTGAACTTCCGGGATCCGGAAATATTAGTCCGTTCGCCGATCATAATCGGACGGTTGTCGTCTTCGATAAACACCGTATCGATACCGGACACAGCAGCCGGATGAGTACCGTACTGCGTACGCGGCGCGTAATTCGCCATCGTATCGTGCAAAGCTTTAATGTGCGCCGGAGTTGTGCCGCAGCAGCCGCCCGCAATGTTAAGCCAGCCCTGCTCGGCAAATGCCGACATTTTTCGCGCCAGAGATTCGGGTGATTCATGGTAATGACCGTTCTCATCAGGCAGGCCCGCGTTAGGATAACAGCTGACAGCCGAATCGGCAATTTCGCTCAGCGAGCGGATATGGTCGCGCATGAATTCCGGTCCCGTTGCGCAGTTCAGTCCGATCGAAATCGGTTTCAGGTGTTCCAGGGAAATGTAGAAGGATTCAATGGATTGACCGGCAAGCGTCGTGCCCATCGGCTCAATCGTACCCGAAATCATAATCGGAAGCTCGCGGTTCATAGCCGCAAATGCCTTGCGGATCCCGATGCTTCCCGCTTTAACGTTCAAGGTATCCTGCGATGTCTCCAGAAGGATAGCGTCTACGTCGCCTTCGATTAAGGCAACGGTTTGTTCATAATAGCTGTCTACAAGTTCGTCAAAGGTAACTCCGCCTGTTACGGACAAAGTTTTTGTAGTTGGCCCCAAAGCGCCGGCTACATACCGAGGGCGGTCAGGTGTCGAAAATTTATCCGCCGCGTCTCTTGCCAGCTTGGCGGCAGCAAGGTTAATTTCGCGGGCTTTTTCCGGAATGTCATATTCCGCCAATACGACGCTAGTCGCGCCAAACGTATTGGTTTCCAAAATATCGGCGCCGGCTTCCAGATACTTCTCATGGATCATCGAAATAACATCCGGACGCGTTAATACGAGCATTTCATTACAGCCGTCAAGCTCTTCTCCGCCAAAATCATCAGCAGTCAAATCCGCCTGCTGAATCATTGTTCCCATCGCTCCGTCCAGGATGAGTATCCGCTGCTGCATCAATTCTTGTATGGTCGGTTTCAACAAATTTCGTACACCCTTCCTCCGAAAATCATTAACAAATAGTGTAACAGAATAGCCGCACTCTGAAAAGGCAGTCCATCGACATTTGACTACATTTGCTATATAATTGGACTTATCAGTTAATTTCTATAGGGAAAGAGGGATTGAGAATGGCTGAAATCCGCATTCGCAATACTAATGAACGTATTTCTGGTGAACAGAACGTTCGTGAATTTTTAGACAAACAAGAAGTTCTTTACGAACATTGGGATGCAACTAAACTCCCCGCGCACCTCAAAGAGAGATTTGTTCTTTCCGATGAAGAGAAAGCAGAAGTTCTGTCCACTTTCAATGCTGAAATTACGGATCTTGCCGCTCGCCGCGGTTACAAAACTTGGGACATCATTACTTTATCCGATGCAACTCCAAACCTTGATGAACTGCTGAAAAAATTCGAGTCCGTTCATACACATACAGAAGATGAAGTTCGCGCGATTACAGCCGGCAAAGGCATCTTCGTTATCAAAGGCACCGAAGAAGTCGGTTACTTCGACGTTGAACTCGAAGCCGGCGACGTGATCTCCGTTCCGGAAAGAATCCCTCATTTCTTCACGTTGATGGATAACCGTGAAATCGTGGCCGTACGCCTGTTCATTGAAACAGAAGGCTGGATTGCGCATCCATTCGAAGATCCTGCTTTCGTTAAGTGAGACCTGTTCATAAAATTAAGCCCCTCGTTCCATCTTCCGATGGCGAGGGGCTTTGTCTTGTCCATTATTGCTCGAGAAGCAGCAGCAGCTCTTCCAAATGGGCAATTTCATGCGAAGGAATGATTTCGTCATTGCGCACCGCACCGTGACGGTTCACCCATACGGATGTCATGCCAACCGTATTCGCGCCGAGAATATCGGTAGTCAGCTTGTCGCCAACCATAATGCCATGATCCGGCTCGATTCCGAGACGTTCCATCGCATGACGGAAGATGGAAGCGGCAGGCTTGCCCTCACCGTACTCGCCCGAGATAATGATGTGATCGAAGTAAGGAGTCAGCTCAGGAACGCCGGCAAGCTTCTCGCGCTGCAGATCCGGAGAACCGTTTGTCAGCAGGAGCAGCTTATACTTTCCTTTAAGCGCATCCAGCACGCGGAACGTTTCGTCATAGACAAAAGGACGTTTGCGGCGTTCCGCTGGGAACTGCTCTGCCAGCTTAGCGCCAAGCTCTTCGTTATCAACGCCAAGCGCGCGCAAGCCGCGAGTCCAAGCTTCCTTGCGGTAGCCCGGCGCAAGCTGCTCCAGCTTGCGGAACTCTTCCTGCTCGCCTTCGCGGAAATTCGCCCAGAGTCCTTCAAACGGGTTAATACCGATCATCTTCGTGAACGGGAACGTCTCATAGGATTCATAAAGAGCGCGCGCTTCTTTGCGTACGGCTTCTTCAAGCTGCTCCGGATCAACGCCGGCAGCTTCCGCACCGGCTTGGCATGTTGCTTCAAATGCTTCTTTTACGCTGCGGTCATCCCACAACAACGTATCGTCAAGATCAAATAGTACCGCTTGCTTCCCCATAATTCGCATAACTCTCCTACTCTTTTTCTATTTTTGTTCGAAAGGCAAATTGTGTGTTTTGGCGAAATCCTGCAGTCTGCTGCCGATCTCATCCGTTGGGTAACGGTTAAGCAGCCGCGAGAATACCCAGTTTGCGCCTTTTTGCTGCATGATCACGACCGCACCGTTTTGAACGCTGATCCCTTTAATGTTGGAAACGTGCAGCTGCTTGTCCCCCGTCATTTTACGGGTCTGGATATAATCCTTGCCGATTGAAATGTAAGGACGGCGCAAGAAGAAAATAAGCGCCAGGAAAATGTAGCAGCCGATCGTTACCCAGAACATAGACGTAGGCTCAAAGGAAGGATCCGTCGTAACGAAAACCGTATACATACTGATCAACAAAATGAGCACAATCGGGAATATGTAGTTACGGCCGGTAAACCGGTCTACCTTGGGTTTCGATGAAGTGCCAATCTGCGATGCTCCGTGCTTTTTACGCGCTTTGTTGATTTGGTTCGTATTTTTGCGCACTTTGCGCTCCCACGTGCGTGACAAGCTTATTCCTCCCATTGTATATTGCAGACGCCGTTCATGGAACGGCGCCAACGCTAGTTATATAGTTGTATGACTTAATTAATGAGCAACATCGTTAGGATCGCCGTCTACAATCTCGATCGAATCCAACTGCTGGCGGAAATTCCTTTTGAAATTCTCCAAATATTTCTGGCGCAATACGGCACGCTCCGCAATTTCCTCTTCGGTCAAACCTACCGTTTTATTTTTACGGGATAATTCGTTAATACGCGCGATGACTTCTTCCACTGCCTTCACCTCATTTGCTTATTACTCATCCTTCTTACCTATTTTGACTTTTAACGCGAGCAATTGTCAAGGCAATGATAGAAGAATAACAAAAGGACAGGCAATTTCGAACATCCTGTGTCCGAATAGCCTGTCCTTCCGATTATATGGCCTATTGAGGAATAATTAATACCTGTCCTGGCCGAAGCTCAACCGAGCTTAACTGGTTGCGTTCCTTAATCTTGTATATGTATTGTCTTATGTCCTTGGAGCCCTCGGAAAAACGATCTGCAATCCCCCACAGCGTATCCCCCGTCGTTACGATAACCGTTTGCTCATTCGCTGCAGCCTCTTGAATATGATCGGACGATGCATTCGTACGCATCATAAGGAAGCTTGTAAAAAGAAGAACGAACACTGCAGCACACACAATAAGTTTAAAAGCATGGCGTTGAACGTGATGACCCCGCGATTTGAACGATTTAGCGGTTTTTTCCTTATGGATACTTTTATAAAAAGATGGATTCATGATCATTATTATCGCTCCCCGAACGTTTGTTCTGTTTTCTTATGTTCTTAGAATAACACGAACAAATGTTTGCAGTCAATAAAAATGCGAACTTTTGTTTTTAAGAACTTATGTTTGTACGAACTCCGGTTCTATGCTATAATTTTCTACAAATATTATATTGGAGTGATTCACGTGTCTAAGATTTCGAACCGCCAACAGTCGATTCTTGAATTTATTAAGAATGAGGTTCGGGACAAAGGATACCCGCCTTCTGTTCGCGAAATCGGCGAAGCGGTTGGCCTGGCGTCAAGCTCCACCGTTCACGGCCATCTGGATCGGCTAGAGAAGAAAGGCCTGATCAGACGAGATCCAACGAAACCTCGGGCGATCGAAATTTTGGATCAAGACGGTGTTGACGGCATTATCCTCCCCGCTGTGGCTCAAGTGCCAATCGTCGGCAAAGTAACGGCAGGCGTGCCGATTACGGCGACTGAGAATATTGAAGAGTACTTCCCGTTATCCGCACACTTCGTTGGCGACGACGAGGTATTTATCCTGAATGTCGTTGGCGACAGCATGATTGAAGCCGGCATACATAACGGCGACTATGTTATCGTCCGCCAGCAGCAGACCGCCAACAACGGCGATATCGTAGTAGCCATGACGGAAGATGACGAAGCGACGGTTAAGACCTTCTATAAAGAGAAGGATCATATCCGCCTTCAGCCGGAGAACTCCACCATGGAGCCAATCCGTTTGAACAATGTCACCATTCTTGGCAAAGTAGTTGGCTTGTTCCGTGACTTTCACTAATCTGTTCGCATAAAAGAGGCTGTTCCCGCTAATCCGATTTCGCATTCGGTTAGGGAGAACAGCCTCTTTTTTACCTGATTATGGTATTATCGTATTGCTTCATCTTTAGGCGACGAGGTGGTTAAGCATGAAGAAAAAATTAACGAGGTCTTTATTCGATAAATCCATTGCCGGAGTTTGCGGAGGAATCGCCGAATACTTCAACCTTTCCTCTTTGTTTGTAAGACTGCTGTTCCTCCTCTTTGTCCCCTGCAATCTTGTTGTTTACATCATCCTTGCGAACGTTATCCCAGCCAGCCCTCCGTTGTTATATAAGAGATAGAAAAAAATCCCCTGACGCTTAGAGCGCCAAGGGATTTCCATCTTAGTACAGCGTCAGATACTGATCGCGTTCCCATTGATGAACTTGTGTTTTGTACATGTCCCATTCGATTTCTTTCAGTTCGTAGAAATGGGCAAGAGCATGTTCGCCAAGCGCATCGCAGATCACGTCGCTGCGAAGCATTTCGTCGAGCGCTTCCTTCAGATCGGAAGGAAGGCTTGGCACGCCGGACTCCAGGCGCTCCTCTTCCGTCATGATGTAGATGTTGCGGTCTACAGGAGCCGGAAGCGCCGTTTTGTTTTTGATGCCGTCAAGGCCGGCTTTCAGCATTACGGCAAGAGCCAGATACGGGTTGGCAGCCGGGTCCGGGTTGCGAACCTCGATACGCGTGCTAAGTCCGCGGGAAGCCGGGATACGGATCATTGGCGAGCGGTTGCTTGCCGACCAAGCTACATAGCAAGGCGCTTCATAACCGGGAACCATCCGCTTGTACGAGTTAATGGTAGGGTTCGTAATAGCCGCCATCGCGCGAGCATGCTCGAGGATGCCTGCCATATAGTAACGTGCGGTTTGGCTAAGGCCGAGACGATCCTTCTCGTCATAGAATACGTTTGTGCTGCCTTGGAAGAGCGATTGGTGACAATGCATACCGGAACCGTTTACGCCAAACAGAGGTTTCGGCATAAAGGTGGCATGGAGGCCATGTTGTCTCGCAATCGTCTTAACAACAAGCTTAAACGTTTGAATTTGGTCTGCGGCTTTGATCGCATCCGCATATTTGAAGTCGATCTCGTGCTGGCCTGGAGCAACCTCATGGTGGGAAGCTTCAATCTCGAAGCCCATTTCTTCCAGCGTCAATACGATTTCACGGCGGCAGTTCTCGCCCATGTCCATTGGCGCAAGGTCGAAGTATCCGCCCTGGTCATTCAGTTCGGTTGTAGGCTCGCCGCGCTCATCCGTTTTGAACAGGAAGAATTCCGGTTCCGGACCAACGTTCATCGCCGTAAAGCCCATTTCTTCCGCCTCTTGCAGCGCACGCTTCAGAATACCGCGCGGGTCGCCCGCAAACGGAGTGCCGTCAGGCATATAAATATCACAGATCAGGCGGGCAACGCGGTCTTGCGCAACCCATGGGAATACGACCCAAGTATCCAGATCAGGGTATAAGTACATGTCAGATTCTTCGATACGAACGTAACCTTCAATGGAAGATCCATCGAACATCATTTTATTGTCTAATGCTTTATCCAGCTGGCTTACCGGAATCTCTACGTTTTTGATCGTTCCGAGCAAATCGGTAAATTGAAGACGGATAAATCGAACGTTCTGTTCCTCCGCAATGCGTTTAATATCCTCTTTTGTGTAGCTCACAGCATTCATCTCCTTTAAAAGAATTGCGAAGCTATTCTTACTTCGTAAGCATACGCTTAAAGAATTGTGAAGCAATTCTTGCTTCGTAAGCATCAGCTTTAATAGGACATGCTAGCGCTTGTTCAAGAAACGGGACAACTGGCCTTGAATAAGCGAAGCCTGACCAGGGCGTTTCTCCAGCAATTGCTGCTTGAGAAGGCGGTGCAGCTGCGCATCGGATAGCTCCTTGCGCTTCACTTCGGATTGCTCGCTTACGATTGTTGCATCATCCGATTCTTTTGAAACCGGATTCATGACTTGCTTAATGCCGGCGATATTAACGCCTTTTTCGATTAACGCCTTAATTTCCAGTAACCGTTCAACGTCATTAAAAGAGAACAGTCGCTGGTTGCCCGCCGTTCTGGCGGGAACAATCAATTCATGCTGCTCATAATAACGAATTTGACGCGCCGTTAGATCCGTCAGCTTCATTACGATACCGATCGGAAATAAGGCCATGTTTCTACGAATATCGTCACCCATGTCGCATCAACCTTCCAGTCGCTCATTTATACACCTATCATAACGCCCTACCAAAAACGTGTCAAGTTGTGTTAGGTTTAATTACGTTTAATTATGATAAGCCCGTTGTTAATGAGTCGACGTAACGCTGTGAGAACACCAAACTTCGCATGGGCAAACGTCAAACCGCCTTGCATATAAGCGATATAAGGCTCGCGGATAGGCGCGTCCGCAGACAATTCAAGGCTTCCGCCCTGAATAAACGTCCCTGCCGCCATAATGACGGGATGCTCGTATCCCGGCATGTCCCATGGCTCGGGCACAACATGCGAATCTACCGCCGCAGCCTTCTGAATACCCTGTACAAAAGCGATCAACTGCTCCGCACCGCCAAAACGGACAGCCTGTATAAGGTCAGTACGCGGCTCAGACCAATGCGGTTTCGTTTCAAAGCCAAGCTGCTCGAACATTGCCGAAGCAAATACGCTTCCTTTAACAGCTTGTCCAACCAAATGCGGCGCCAGGAACAAGCCCTGATAAATACCTCGCAGCGTGTCAAGCATAGCGCCAACTTCCCCTCCGATGCCAGGCGCCGTAAGACGGAAGGCAGCCTGCTCCACGGCAGCGGCAGTACCAACGATGTATCCCCCGGTCGAAGCAAGGCCTCCTCCGGGATTTTTGATAAGCGAGCCCGCCATGATATCAACCCCAACCTGGGTTGGCTCCAGAAGCTCGGTAAATTCCCCGTAGCAGTTATCTACAAATACAAGCACATCCGGCTTGATTTGCTTCACGCGCTGAACCATATCGCCAATCTCGGCAACGGTAAATGACGCCCTCCAGCTATAGCCTCTCGATCGCTGAATGCCGATAACCTTCGTCCGCTCGTTAATGCCGGCTTCAATGCCGGTCCAATCCAGACTTCCGTCCTCGTGCAGAGCCACCTCGTTATAGCGGACGCCCCAATCCTGAAGAGAGCCCGTCCCGTCTCCGGGCTTGCCGATCACCTTGTGCAGCGTATCGTATGGCTTACCTGTAATGTAAAGGAGCTCATCCCCCGGCCGGAGCACGCCAAATAACGCGCACCCGATGGTGTGCGTACCCGATACGAAATGCGGACGCACAAGCGCCGCTTCCGCTCCAAATACATCCGCGTAGACCAGATCAAGCACTTCACGGCCCCGGTCATTATAGCCATACCCCGTTGAGCCGGTAAAATGAAAATCGCTGACCTGGTGCCGCTGAAACGCCCGGATCACCTTCCATTGATTTTTTTCGGCGATGCGGTCAATGGAACGAAGCTGGCCTGCAGCCAGCTCCTCCGCTTCGTCCGCTAATTTTTCAAGTTCATCCCATACGGATTCATTGTCTTCCTGCGCATTGTAACTCATTCTAAGCCTGTCTCTCCCTTAAGTTAACGTAAACCCTATTCTATTATTCAATATACGGCTGAAGCTTATAACCGTTTTGTTCGTATGCCTGACGGCTTACCTGTACGGTCAGACGCAAGGATTCGCCATCCTCGCTCACTTCGTTGCCCACTACTTCCCCGCTGCGGTAAGCAAGCGCAATCAGGTCTCCGCGATCGGCCGGCAGGATAAACGCAACCGTGTCGCCGGTCAATTTATCCTGAATTTTATTCCGCACGAGCTCGAGGTCGTCTTTTTGATACGCGCTGATAACAAGCGTGTCCGTGCCCGGCGTCGGCAATTCCACGTGATTTTCTTCGCAAAGGTCTTTTTTATTGTAGATCGTTAAGCTAGGCGTTCCCGCCGCTCCTAGATCGCCAAGAATTTGTTCCACGACTCTCATCTGCTCCTCGCGCATTGGCGAGCTGCCGTCAACGACGTGGAGTACCAGATCAGCTTCCAGTACTTCCTCCAGCGTAGCGCGGAATGCCGCGACAAGGTCATGAGGAAGGTTCTGAATAAAACCAACCGTATCCGTTAGAACGACCTCTCTGCCGTTCGGCAGCTCGAGCGTACGGGAAGTCGGGTCAAGCGTGGCGAACAGCTGGTTCTCCACATAAACGTCAGCGCTTGTCAGTTCACGGAGCAGCGTAGATTTTCCGGCATTCGTATAGCCTACAAGCGCAACTTGAATAACGCCGGATTTCTTCCTTCTCTCCCGGTGCAGCTTCCGGTGGCGAACCACTTCGTCGAGCTGCGCCTTCAGATCGGAAATACGGCCTCTAATATGACGCCTGTCTGTCTCGAGCTTGGATTCGCCCGGACCTCTCGTTCCGATCCCGCCGCCAAGCCGCGACAGATTCTTGCCGTGGCCCGACAAACGCGGAAGCAAATAGCTGAGCTGGGCAAGCTCAACCTGGATGATGCCTTCGCGAGTCTTCGCCCGCTGCGCGAAAATATCCAGAATAAGCTGCGTCCGGTCCACAATTTTCAGATCCAGCGTTTCCTCCAGATTCCGAACCTGCGCACCGGACAGCTCTTGGTCAAATATCGCCGTTGTCGCTCCCAACTCGTCGGCAATCGCTCTTAATTCTTCGACCTTGCCTTTGCCGATAAACCATTTGGTATCGGGGGCTTCTTTATTTTGCACCATCGTAGTCAGCACTTCGGTTCCCGCCGTCTCGGCAAGCGCAACAAGCTCCTCGAGCGAATGCTCCGGATCGCTAATGCCACGCTTAATATTCGGGGTAACCAAGCTGACCAATACGGCGCGTTCCAGCATCGTAGCCGTCGTATTAAATGTTTTTTCTCGCATGTTTGCTCCTTCTAGAGTGGAATTATTTGGTTTCCCATTTGAAGTCCTCCGGCTTGATGGCCATCAGTTCTTGCTTGGGGGGAATGCTGTTGGAATATTGGTTCAGAAGCCTGACAGCCTGGTAACGGATCGATTTCTCAATAATATTCCGCACGTACCTGGCATTGCTAAACGAAAATATGTCGCTCATCTTCTCTTGAATCAAATGCTGCCTTAACTTAAATATGGACTGTGGCATTAAATTATAATCGCGTTCCTTCGCCATCAGCTCGGAAATTTGGATTAATTGGTCAATGGAATAGTCCGGAAAATCGATTTGGATCGGAAAACGCGAAGGCAGACCGGGATTGGTCAGCAGAAAATGATCAATCTCCGCCGGATACCCCGCCAGAATCAGCACAAACTGATTGCGGTGATCCTCCATCGCCTTTACGAGCGTGTCAATGGCCTCCTTGCCGAAATCCTTCTCTCCGCCGCGCGCAAGGCTGTACGCTTCGTCCACGAATAGAACGCCGCCAATCGCCTTCCGTACCATATCCCGCGTCTTCTGAGCCGTATGCCCGATATATTCGCCAACCAGATCAGCCCGCTCCACTTCGATCAGATGCCCCTTCGAGAGCACGCCCATCTTCTGGAACAGCTTCGCCACAATTCGGGCTATCGTTGTTTTGCCGGTTCCGGGATTCCCCTTAAAGATCATATGATAGACATGGGAACCGCCGGACAAGCCGGCCTCCGAACGCATACGGGTTATATATAAAAGCGCATAGACTTCGTAAATAAGGGCTTTTACATTGTCCATCCCCACCATCGGCTCAAGCTCTTTCTGAATATCGGCAAAATGGTCTCCCGGCGGGAGCGGCTTGACGGCTGGCAGAGGTTCATTATCCACTACAGGCGCGGAAGCCGTCATTTGGACCGGTTCCTGGCTTCTCAACACCACATTAATTTGACGGGACGGCCTTGCTCCGTTATTCGATCCCGACATGACATGTCCGCTCATCTATTGCATCACCTATCCTTCGCACCGTCACTAGCGTTTGGCATGCCGGTAAGATAAGCCCGGCATATCCCGCTCTAACAAGTGTATTCTATCGGAATCGGTCATATTAACAGATTTTATTACGGATAGTCAGGAGAACGGTAACCGAAATGCAGCAGGACGGCATCCACCTTCCACTTGGCGTACGCCAGCACTTCGCGCGACTGGTTCTTGAACGGACTCAGCACTTCGGAGTGAAAGGCGGCGGCCTGAACGTTCTCGTAATCGAGATAACGGGCCATCTCCATCGCTCTTGGCGCATGATAGTCGTGAGTTACGATCAAAAGCTTATTCAAGCCGTGCTCCGCGGCGATTACTTTACTGTTCAGCAGATTTTCGTATGTACTTCGCGCCGCGTTATCCAGGAGCATCTTGTCCTCCGGAATTCCCTTGGCAAGCAGATAGACCCGCATCCCTTGCGCTTCGGTCAGCTTGGATCCGTTGCGGTCAAGCCCTCCGCTCAAGATAAGCATCTTCACCTTGCCGTCCTTGTACAGCTTGTCCGCAAAATCGAGACGTTCTTTCAATGCCGGACTTGGCTTGTCCGACCACAAAGAAGCGCCAAGCACGATAGCGGCATCGGCTTGTTCAACCGGCTTGGAAGCGTCATAGCTGTTAATCAGCCATAACAGGTACCCGCAGCACAATACCCCTAACAGACATAAACCTACAAAGAGACGAAACAGGAGCAGCCCGCGCCGTTTGCGTGACTTGCTCCCCGTCTGAACGATACTTTTCATGATTCTCTTAGCTCTCTCTCCGTCAAGCTTTTGCGATGCTTCAAGCTGAGCGTGAAATACCGGAACCTGCCGTTCCGGATACTGGAAAGCAATCTTCCTGCTGTTTTGCGGGCGAGCGCCGCTTCTTTCCCCGTTACCTCTCCGTCACGGAGAGCTTCCTCCAGCTCATCCTCATCGAGAAGAAAAACTTCCCCGCTTGGCAGTACAACCACGTCCAGATAAAGGTCGTCAAACCAAGGCACATGCTGATCCGTCAGCCCTTGCGTTTTGCAAATATCAATGTACCATTGCACCACACGGCCTTTATCGTCAAACATCGTTGTTACGACAAAATGCTCGCCGCGCGGAAAATGCTGCATCCATAAATACCCGCGGTCTGCCAGACACAAACGCCGCCCGTTGTATTCCTTCCATAGCGGCTCACGCAACTCATGAATCCGGTAGAACGTGACAAGACCTTTGAATTCATCATTGTCGAGCGCCAGACAATTGTAGCTTTTGCGTATAATGCGACGCCAGTTTGCCCGGTCCGAAAATTTTCGTTTCATACGGAACGTACCTTTCCGTTGAGATAAGCCTGTAATACTTGGCTTTCGATGATGATGGATAGCGTTGTAAAAAGCTTACCATAACTTAACGCTCATCTCCACTACGCATGAAAAATAAACCAAGCTTTTCACGGGATTTATGTGCCGCCGGGCAAAAAAACAAAAAACGGGACAAAGCGGACGAACCGCTGCATCCCGTTGATACTAGCCTAACTCTTACGTTTCCACGATCGTAACCGATTTGATAGTGACCTTATCTTTCGGTACATGCTTGTCGTTCACCGGCGTCTTTGCAATTTCCAGAACCGTATCCATACCGCTGTCCACCTTGCCGAAGATGGAATACGTAGGCGTCTGGTTCAAATTCAAAGAGTCGGGACCGGTACAGATAAAAAACTGGCTACCTCCCGAATTCGGCTTCCCGCTGTTCATCATGGCCATGACGCCCGGCTCGAATTTCAGGCTGGTATCAAATTCATCCGGTATCGAGTAACCGGGATTGCCTGTTCCATCGCCCTTCGGGTCCCCGCCTTGAATCATAAACGTTTCGATAATGCTGTTGAACGTAAGGCCGTCATAATAACCGTTACGCGCGAGAAAAACAAAATTGTTGACCGTTACCGGCGATTCCTCCGCGTAAAGCTTTACGGTGAAATCGCCTTTGCTTGTCGCAAATTTCGCGGTGTACTGCTTGTTTAAGTTGATCGACATCTCCGGCATCTTATCCCATTTCAGTCCGGGCGAGCCGCCGGATGAGCCGCAGCTGGTTAACAATACGGCTACTGCTGCGATTATGATGATGCTCCAGCTAAATTTCCCCAGCTTGCCCATACCTTAAGTCCAGCTCCTTACGCTTTGCCGCCTGCACTTCCGGCTTCGTTTTTGTCAGTGGTTCCCTTGCCCGTTACCGTTCCGTTCCCGGTGCCCGGATCGGTCGATTCGACCGGTCCCCCCGCACCTTGGTCAGGTCCCACAGTTCCGTTGCCATTTCCGTTGCCTGATCCGTTCCCGTTATTTCCGGGACCCGGCGACACCGCGCCTCCGTTGCCAGGGGACTCCGATTCAACCGGCTGATTCGGATCCGTGGATGGCGGTGGCGATACTTCTCCTCCGTTATTGCCATCGCCCGGAAGCTCGCCGTCGGACGGCTGATCCGGCTCCATAGGCTGCTCCGGTATATCCACTTCGGTCTTCGGCACGTCAATCGTAATCGTCTCCGAAGGCTTGCTTTCCTTATCTTCTTCCGAGTTATAGGCAACGACGTAGTATTGATACTTCATGCCCGGGAAGACGGTCATATCGTCTACCGTCGGATTAGCTACGTCTACAAATACGGAGAATTCCGATTGCTCCGAGTCTTTGCGGTATACGCGGTAAGTGACGCCTTTGCTGTTCTCCGGCGCAGTCCAGGACAATTGAACCTTCGCCTGGTCTTCCAGGAACACCGCATTGAAGTTCGTCACCGGCGCTTGTTCCTTCACTTCCTGCTTGATGCCTTCAGGCTGCTTGAACGAAGATTTCGGTACGTTCTTCATCGCCTGCTTCATTACTTTGCCGAACATTGCCGCAGCCTGCGAGCTGCTCTTCTTGATGACATGCTGCTTGTCGGTTTTATCATAGCCCATCCAGACGGCAGCAGTCCATTCCGGCGTGTAGCCCACAAACCAGGCATCCCTGTTCGCGCTGGAATTAAAGTTAGGAATCCCGTGCTGGGACGTCCCCGTCTTTCCGGCTACCGGACGGTCGATTCGCGCTCCCGTACCCGTACCGCCGCTTTCAAGAACGGTTTGCATCATCTGCGTCATATACCACGCGGTCTCCGGCTTCATCAGTTGCTTCGACGCCGGTGCGTGATACGTATAAACCTTCTTGTTCGCCGCAGTTTCAATCTTCGTAATCGTATGAGGATCAACCGATTTGCCGCCGTTTGCGAATACGCTGTAGGCTTCCGCCATTTGCATCGGCGTTACCCCTTGCGTCAGGCCTCCAAGAGCTATCGCAAGGTTGCGGTCTTCCGGAGCCAGCTCGATTCCAAGCTTCTTGGCAAAAGCAATACCGTTGCTGATGCCCACCTGATTAAGCGTCCATACTGCAGCCAGGTTGCGGGATTCCTTGATTGCTTCTTGCATAGTCACCGGACCGGCTCCATGAGGATCCCTTGGGCAATAATTGCCGAAGCATTTTTGCGAATCCTGATTCAGAACCGTCCAAGGATAATAATCACCGGTTTCGAGAGCCGGACCGTATGAAACGATTGGCTTAAACGATGAACCAGGCTGACGTTTCACTTCGACGCGGTTAAGTCCTTTACGAACGTAATCACGGCCTCCGGCCATCGCCTGAATGGTTCCGTCGCGGTGGTCCATAATAATCATGGCGCCTTGCGCCTTCTGATCGTCCGGACTCTTCTCGAAGTTGCCGTCGTCCGCGAATTCTTTCTCTACCGCTTGCTGAGCTGTCGTGTTGAGGGACGTGTAAATGCGGTAGCCGCCAATGCGAAGCTCATCCTCCGTCATACCCGGCATTACTTTGATTGCCTCTTCTATCGCATAATCCACATAAGCTTTATAGGGATCGCTTTTCTTTTGATCGATATTGGCCGGCGGCTCATAAACTACCGCTTTCGCTTCTTCCATTTCCTGCTGCGTAATCAGTTTTTGATCATACATCAGCTTTAAAACGACAGCGCGCCGCGTCATCGATGATTCGGGATCATTAATCGGATTGTAACGGTTTGGAGCTTTAGGCATTCCCGCAAGCGTTGCAATCTGCCATAGTTTCAAATCTTTAAGATCCGTATCGAAATAATAATCCGCGGCGCCTTTAATGCCGTAGATCCCTTTACCGAATGTAATCCGGTTCAGGTACATCGTCAAAATTTCCTGCTTGGAATATTTATTCTCAAGCGCTACCGCAATGGAAGCCTCCGTCGCTTTGCGGAAGAAGGTTTTGTCCGCGGTCAGGAATATATTTTTCGCCAGCTGCTGCGTGATGGTGCTTGCGCCTTCCACTTTGCTTCTGGCGATAACGTCCTTCACGACGGCGCGTCCGATGGAGAAAAAGTCAATCCCGGAATGCTCGTAGAACCGCTGATCCTCCGTTGCCACGAAAGCATCGAGGAGCAGCTTCGGCATTTCTTCATACTCGGCAATTTCCCTGTTCGCGCTAGAGTCGTACAGCTTTGTAACCTCTTTGCCGTTTGCATCATATATAATCGACGCTTCGCCGAGTTCAAGCTTATCCGCATTTTCCGTCAAGATCCGTTCGCCGTTCAAGGTAATAAACAAATAACCGATGATTCCGCAGACGATGGCAAACACGATGGTGAAGAAAAACGCGAAAAACCATTTACGGGGCGTCATTCTTTTCTTTTTCTTGACGGACCCGCGCTTCGTCTCCTTTGGTTTGCTTCGTCTTGGTTGTTCAGCCATTAGGTTCCCTCCAGTTGTTCCAAAATCTGTTTTCTCTACCCTTCAATATACCCCGGAATGAAAAGAACAACCCTGCTGGAGCGGGTTGTTCTTGCCTTCCGCTATCAAGTTAAACGTTACCTGCAAGTAGAAGGTTTCACAAATAACGTTACGTTCTATGCTTCCGAAGCACTGTTGTCTTGCATTAATGATACGTTACGCTGAGGAGTAAACGTCGAAATCGCGTGCTTGTACACCATTTGCTGACGACCTTCGCTGTCAATGATGATCGTAAAGTTATCGAACGCTTTAATAACGCCTCTGATCTGAAAGCCGTTCATTAAGAAAACCGTAACCGGAATGTTGTCTTTACGCAGTTGGTTCAAGAAAGTATCTTGAATATTGATCGATTTGTTCATTGGACGTTACCCCCGTCTAAAAAAGATTGATTAGAAGTATATTCAAGATTGACTTGAAACTTTCCTGCTATTATACCATGAATCCGCCGCAAATTGTTGTGAAAATTTTCCCCCATGTCGATCCACTCGATATCCTTCATGTGCCGGAACCAGGAGAGCTGGCGTTTGGCGAACCTTCTCGTATCCCTTTTCAGAAGCTCTACTGCCGCCTCAAGCGTGCATTCGCCGCGCAGGTACATGACGATTTCCTTGTAGCCAAGCCCTTGCATGGCAAGGCTGTCCTCCGTCACGCCGCGCTCCAGCAGTCCTCTTACTTCCTCGACGAGTCCATCCTCCAGCATTTGATCAACCCGCTGTTCGATGCGGGAGTAGAGCACTTTCCTATCCATGGCGAGACCCAATATACACAATTCGTAGGGCGATTCTTTTTTTTGTCTTTCCAGCTGGGCCGACATCATCTCGCCCGACAGATGAAAAATTTCAAGCGCGCGAATAATACGGCGCTGGTCATTCGGATGCAGCCGCTCGGCGGACTTCGGGTCTACCTCCGCAAGCCTTGCGTGAAGGGCTTCGGCGCCGTGCTCCTCCGCATAACGCTGCTGCTCGTCCCGAAAGGCGGGGTCCGAACCGTTTTCGTTAAATTCAAAGCCATAGCAGACGGATTCAACGTAGAGCCCGGTACCTCCCACGATAAAAGGAAGCTTGCCCCTAGCCGAAATATCGGCAATCGCCTCCCTGCAATGCACTTGAAAGTCGGCGACCGAATAAGCCACGTCCGGCTCGCAAATATCGATCAGATGGTGGACAATTCCCTGCCGCTCGGCCAGCGGCAGCTTGGCCGTGCCGATATCCATCTCCTTGTACACCTGCATCGAATCGCCGGATATAATCTCGGCGTTCCATGCTTTGGCAAGATCGAGGCTGAGCTGCGTCTTGCCTACAGCCGTCGGTCCAACCAGAACAAGCAGCGGCTGCTTGCGTTCCTTATTTGCTGCTTCCTGCAACCTCTATCACTCCATAAGCTATTTTCGACGTATTCACATGCCGCCGTTCGAATCCAAGCCGTTCGAATTCCCCGCTCTCGCGATGCTCCTTCATTACGACGGTCTTGCGCGCGACCCTGATTGCTTCCTGCACGGCTTTCTCCGTCAACGCGCTGTCGTTAGCCAGCTTGCGCAGCGGCTCCAGGGCGCTTGACTCGTGAATCGGCTGGCGGAACATCGGATCGAAATAGACGATGTCAACGCTATTATCCGGAAGTCCCGCCAAATATTCGGCATGGTTAACGTTGATCATATTGATTCTGCGCATGGCTGCGTCCACATCCGGCAAGCCGGATTGATAACCCGCCAGCCCTTCGCGCACAACCGCGCACAAGATAGGCTCGCTCTCTATGGCGGTCACCGCTCCCGATTCGCCTGCCGCGTACGAGAATACAAGCGAATCCGCCGCAAGCCCCGCGGTGCAGTCTATGATGCGGTCTCCCGGCTTGCAGCCCGTCAGGTCAAGCAAGGGATCGCTTTCTCCGCGCCGCAGCCTTTTCACCCTTACGAAAGCCATGCTGGGATGAAAATAGAGCGGCGACTCCGTCTGGCCGTCGTAATAACGGACTTCCTTCTCCGTTACGACAATCAGACGGATCTCCTCCATCCTCTCGGCCATCTGCCGAAGCGTTTGTTTGCCTCGCGGAACGTACGGAGCGGATAGCTCTCCCGCAAGCCGTCTGGCGGTCGCTAATGCCCGCTGAGAAGGCTTGTCCGCGGTTGTTACGATCATGACATCACCCGTTTAAACATTTTTTCTAGCTGATAGGTCGAAAGATGAACCACGATCGGACGGCCGTGCGGGCAGGTATAAGGCTGATTGCACGCCGCAAGGCGGGCCAGCAGCGCCTCTCCCTCTTCCCGGGTCTTCCGGTCATTGGCTTTAATCGAAGCTTTGCAGGAGCACATAATCGCCGCTTTTTCCCTGAGCTTCGCAATATTAATGGACTTGCGCTCGCTTAGCAAGAGTTCCGCCATTTCCTCGATAATGGCCTGCTCCTCGCCTTGCGGGAACCATTCCGGATAAGCGCGCACAAGAAAAGTCTGCGCCCCAAACGGCTCCAGCTCAACGCCCGCTTCCTGGAATAAACCTGTCATGCCGCGCAATTGCTCAGCTTCGCCTGAAGTAAATTCCAGGGTGAGCGGAACCAGCAGCTGCTGGCTTGCCGCTTGCGGATTGCCGAATTTCCGGAAGTAATACTCGTAATTAATGCGTTCATGGGCCGCATGCTGATCGATCAGATACAGTCCTTCCTCAGCCTGCGCCACGATATACGTGCCATGAAGCTGTCCGATCCAGTACAGGTCCGGGAAGGCCGGCGTACCGTCCGGACGTTCGTTCGCCTCGCCCGCAGGCAGCTCAGAATCCGGTGCCGGAGGCGTTGCCGCCGTTGCTTCCGCCGCCTGAAGTGCCGGAGCGGCTTGCTCCCACGGAGCAACTGCTTCGCGCACGGATGCTTCGCGCTGCTCGGCGGGCTTGTACAGACGTTCCGTCGCATCCTTAGGTACGTAATCGCGCTTCGGAGGCTGAGGGAAGGAAGAATTATTATACGATGTACCCGTGCTGGCAGCAGCAGACGTTGACAGTCCGGCTGGCCTGCCTGGGTTAAAGCCGCTTCCGGGCAAATTAGTTGTACCGCCGGGAGTTCCCGAGCCGTTAGGCTGGGAAGTGCTTCGCTCCTGTCCCCAAGGCATGGATAGCGGATCGGGCCGATGGAAGGAAATCGCGTCCTGTACGAACAACGGCTTCTCACGCTCCGGCTTTTCGGCCGGCCCCGGAATATGCCGTACCTGTCCAAGCGCTCCTTTTACCGCCTGCTCTACCAACGTTCTCAGCTCGTTTTCCTTGCTGAACCGGACTTCCATCTTGGAAGGATGAACGTTCACGTCAAGCAGGCTTGGATGCATGCCGATCTCCAATACGACAATGGGAAAACGGTTAATCGGCAGCAGCGTGTGATAAGCCTGCAGAATAGCCTGATTGACCGCATGGCTTCGAATATAGCGGCCGTTCACGATGACGGTCATGCCGTTGCGGTTCGCCCGCGTCAGCTCCGGCTTCGATATAAACCCGCGCAAATCGTAATCGGACGTCTCGCCTTCCACCTTCAGCATCGCCTTAGCCGTATTCGTTCCATACACGGCCGCAATAACTTGAAGTCTATCGCCGGTGCCAAGCGTCCGAAGCAGCACCGAGCCGTTATGCTTCAGCGTGACCGCTATTCCCGGATGCGCCAAGGCGATCCGGTATACGTAATCTGTTATATGTCCAAGCTCCGTCTGGATGGCTTTCATATATTTCAGCCTTGCCGGCGTATTGTAAAATAAATCCCGCACCGACATGTCGGTGCCTTGAGGGGCATTGGCAGGCTCATTGGCCGTAACCGTTCCGCCTTCTATTAAAAGGCGCTGGGCTAAGCCCGTCGAATCGATCGACGACACGCATTCGAGCCGCGATACGGCCGCGATACTCGGCAGCGCTTCGCCGCGGAAGCCAAGGCTTGCGATTTTGAACAGATCGCTGCTGGACGAGATTTTACTCGTGGCATGCCGTTGAAACGCGGTTTCCATATCCGCCGGCTCTATGCCCGCGCCGTTATCGGTAACCCGAATAAACGACAATCCGCCTTCTTCGATCGTAATATCGATAACGGAGCTTCCGGCATCAATCGCGTTCTCGACCAGCTCCTTAATGACGGACGCAGGCCGTTCCACAACCTCGCCTGCCGCAATCTGGTTGGCAAGCTGCTCATCCAATACCTGGATTTTCCCCATGCGAACCCCTCCTTGCTTCTAAAACGACTTCAAGCTAATCGTTCAGCTTCTGCTTCATTTCGTTAAGCCATTGCATCGCTTGCATCGGCGTCATATTGAACAAGTCCAGCTTGCGGAGCTGGTCGGCGAGCTGCTCGGCCTTCGGCGAGGCTTTGCGGCGCCCTTGCTCCTGTACCGGCTGAACAGCCGGCGCTGGCGGCTCGTCAAAGATGGAGAGCTGCACGGCGGCCGCCGTTTCCTTGAATGCCATCCCGGACTCGGGAACAGCCGCATAAGAAGGAGCTGAGGAAGCTTCAGCCGCTAAACTCGCGGTCGCAATGGCTGCGTCTGCCGGCGACTTCTCCGATGCCTCTTCCTCCAAATGCTCAAGCAGGACGTAAGCCCGGTCAATAATGGAATTCGGAAGCCCCGCCAGCCTTGCGCAATAAATCCCGTAGCTTGTGCTTGCCGCTCCGGGAATCAGCTTGCGCAGGAAGGTCACATGGTCGCCGCTTTCCTGTACGGCCATGCAGGCGTTCGCCAGCTTCGGCAGGGAAGCCTCCAGATGCGACAGCTCATGGAAATGCGTGGAGACAAGCGCTTTGCAGCCGATATGGTGATGCACGAACTCGATGACCGCTTGAGCGATAGACATTCCTTCGCTTGTTGACGTACCCCGACCAAGCTCGTCAATGATCACGAGACTGCTTGCCGTCGCCTTTTCCGTCATGAGCTGAATATCCTTCATTTCTACCATAAAGGTACTTTGACCGCCGATAAGATCGTCGGCAGCGCCAATCCGGGTAAAGATGCGGTCGATCATCGGAATTTCCGCCGTTTTTGCCGGCACAAAGCAGCCAATCTGAGCCATGATGCAAATTAAGGCCACCTGGCGCATATAGGTGCTTTTACCCGCCATATTCGGGCCGGTAATAAGCAGCATCGACTGGTCCTCTTGGCGCAGCGAAGTAGCGTTGTTAATAAACGGTACGCCGTCCATTACCGCTTCAACTACCGGATGTCTTCCTTCTTCGATAACTAGATTATATTGATCGGTTATAACCGGACGGACAAATCTTCTCTCCGCGCTGACCGTAGCGAGCGACTGGTAGACGTCCAGTTCCGCCACAACCTCGGCCAGACGTTGCAGACGATGAAGCTGCAGAGCCAGATGATCCCGAAGCTCGATAAAACGGGCATGCTCCAGGTCAACCATCTTATCCTCGGCTTCGAGAATAAGCCGTTCCTTCTCCTTCAGCTCCGGCGTTACGAAGCGCTCCGCGTTCGCCAGCGTCTGCTTCCGTTCGTAACGGCCTTCGGGCAGCATGCCCAAGGCGCCTTTGGATACCTCAAGGTAATAACCGAATACTTTATTGAAGCCGATTTTAATCGTTTTGATGCCGGTTGCTTCGCGTTCCCTGCGTTCCAGCTCCGCAAGCCATTTCTTGCCGTTCGTGCTGGCTTCGCGAAGCTGATCAAGGTAATCGTCGTAACCTGCCCGGATCAATCCGCCTTCCCGTATCGATACGGGAGGCTCGTCCACGATAACCGTCTCGATCAGATCGGACAGATCGGAGCAGTCGTCCAGCCCGTCAACAAGCTGGCGAAGCCGCTCGGAGCCGGCTTGACGCGCCAGCTCGACAAGCTGAGGCGTGCGGCGGATGGAGCTTTTCAGCGCATTCATATCCCTGCCGTTCGCGCTTCCGAAAGCGACCCGGCCAACAAGCCGCTCGAGATCGTAAACATGGTTCAGCTCCGAACGGATATCGTCGCGGGCAATCAAGTTCCGGTAGAGCGAATCAACCGCTTCGTACCGTTCTTCAATCTTCGAACGGTTCAGCAGCGGCTTGTCGATCCAGCGTCTAAGCAGCCTTGCCCCCATTGACGTCTGGGTCCGGTCGAGCAGCCATAGAAGAGAACCTTTTTTGCTCCGGTCGCGGACCGTCTCGGTCAGCTCGAGATTGCGGCGCGTGTAATGGTCCAGAATCATATATTGATTCGGCTCATAAGCGCGGATTGTACGGACATGGCCAAGGGAACGCTTCTGCGTCTCCTCCAGATAACCGGTCAAGAGGCTAACGGCGCGGTAACGCGTTTCGTCAAGTCCTTCCAGCTGTTCGTCTTCGAACTGCTGGCGGAGCTTGTCCTCGGCCATAGGCTCGCGGCTTGTCAGCAGTACGGGACGGTTCCATACCGCCTGCTCCTTGAGCTGAGCCAGCAGGCTTTCGTCGCCCACGATTTCGGCAGGCTGATAGACGTTAATCTCGTCTATTAGCGTATCGATATTGAAAGCCAGCGATGTCGCATACAGCTCGCCTGTGGACAAGTCGCAGGCCGCCATGCCGATTGCCGCCGTAGAGACCGACCCGACGGATACGATAAAGTTGTTGGATTTATCGGCAAGCGACTTCGATTCCATAACGGTACCCGGCGTAATAACGCGGACGATCTCCCGTCGCACAACGCCTTTGGCTGCGCTAGGATCCTCCACCTGCTCGCAGACCGCTACCTTGAAGCCTTTTTCGACAAGCCTAGCAATATAGTTTTCCGCAGAATGATAAGGAACGCCGCACATCGGAATTTTCTCCGACACGCCGCCCTCTCTGCCCGTTAATGTAATTTCAAGCTCGCGCGAAGCATTTATAGCATCGTCAAAAAACATCTCGTAGAAATCGCCGAGACGGAAGAAAAGGAACGCGTCTTTCGCTTGCTCCTTGATTGCGAGATATTGTTGAATCATCGGGGTATAACCAGCCACTGTTGCCCCTCCCAGGTACATAGCATTCGAGTTTCTTACTATTCAATATTTAAAAAACATCATTCTGCTATTATACCAAGCCGATTGCCGCGCGCCAACCTGCATAACCGAAGCCGCGCAAACAACCGGAAGAAGCCGGAAGAAAAAGCCTGTTCAGCTAGGCGAAGCCTATAACGGCACCTTGTGTTCTAAAGCTTAGAAAGCATCATAAAGGCGATTAGGCATGTTGGACGGTAAGCAAATGGCGCATCCCTTATTAACGAGGGATGCGCCATTTGACGCGGATGTCAGCCCGCTCATCCCAGGCGGCGCCGCGCCTCGCCGCATCGAGCAAAGGCTCGATGTACGGCGCCAGCGCGGCGTAGCTTGCCGTCGCCGCCATCGCTGCGGCGACGCCGTCGAGACAGCCGGCGAGCTCCGCGCGGTCGCCGGCGTAGTAGGCTGCGACATACCGCTCGTCAAGAGCCGGTATGTCGTGCAACGCATCCGCCTCGCGCGCGCAGAGAAGCGCAAGCGCGAAGGCGGCTTTGGCCGCGGCCGGCGACACGAGCCAGCTCGGCAGCGTCCGGTATTCGAAGCCGCCATGCGGCTGATGGCGGTAATCGCCCAGGACGCCGTAGCGGGGGCGCCTCCCGCGGCCGGCGGGATCCTCGACCAGCGCCAGCGGGAACGCGGCGTAGCTGTCGAGCAGGCGCAGCAGGCGCGGCGTCAGCCGCACGCCGCTGAGATGGATATGCCCGCCGAGCGCAAGCCCCGGCACGGGCATGGCACCCGCGGCCCAGCGAAGGCTCGGGTCGCGGACAAGCCCGGCGGCGCGGAGCAGCAGCCGCCGGATGTTAGCCGTGAGCCCGGCCGGGTCGGCGGCCGGCTCGGGCCGGAGCTCGGCGACGGGATACATCAGCCGTCGCCCGATCAGCATGGCGTCGCTGCCAGCGGCGCCGCCGACGCCTCCCAAATACCGGGAGGCCGGAGCAACCTTGCCATCCGGCCGAATAAACACAAACTCCGGATCCGCTCCGATAAGCATTGGCGCTTCCTGGAGCCCCGCTTCAGCCTCTGGCTGCTGCAGCGGAGCTATTTTGCGCCTCCTTGCCGCTCTCATCGATACGCGGCCGTCCGTGTCCAGCGCAACATCCGCTTCTCCCGCATCCATGCCTGCTGCGTAAAGTCCGGCGATCGCTCTACGGATCACCCGCCGGAGCACGGGATCCGCCGGCCATTCGGCCGGATGTCCACCAGTGGCGGCGGCAATCGGTTCTCCGCTGCCTAACGTCCTGCCTGCCCCGTTAATCCGCTTAAGCTCAATCAGCGCAAGATCGGCTGCTTGAACGCGGTATAAACGTTCATCCCCCTGCTGCTCCCGGTAAAGACCGGCCCGAAGCCACCTTGCCTGCATCTCGTCTTCCGTCAAAGCAATTACCCGCCGTTCGTTCTCAAGCCGGTTCAGCCGGTTGCCAGCCATACCCGCCACCTTCTTTTACTTGGATTCGATAACGACTAAGGGCATGCGGCGAATGCCCAAATTAAATGAATTCAACAAAAAGAGGGCTTTCGCCCTCGAATTTGCCGCCTTGGCGGCATATCTTACAGTACAGAAGCGGATATGGGCTTCCGGCTTACAGATCGTCGTCCAGTAAGTCGGGATCCAGATCCTCGTAATCCCCGTCGCCGAGACCGAACTCAAGTTCTTTGCCGTCGTCGTAGCCGCCCGGGAAGCAGGCTACCCAAACTTTAGTCTCGGCGATCATTTCAACCGCATACTCGCGCTCAACGCGAACGACAACGCCGGAACCGCTTGACGAGATGTTGGCCTCAATGCAGTTAGGCTCCTGAATGCAATCGGCGGATACCTCTTCCGTAGAAGACCGATGCTTAGGATCCAGGTAAGAAAGAGGCACATGCTCTACGTAATGCACGGTTTCTTTTGCTACGTCCGTTTGCGAATTCTTGCTATACGAATACCAAATGTTGAGATCGTAAGTACCAATTACCTCAATTCCGTCGCCCGATCGAACCGCTTCATATTGGTGGTTGATTACCCACGCACCCAATATGCTGGTCGGGTGATGAGGCGGTGTTACGGTATGAGAGACAGTGGAAAACTTACGACCTTTCCCGCAGACAGCTTTCGTTATAATCTCTCTACCTTGTAGCTGTTTATCTGCAAATGTCATCGATTTAACCTCCTCCATACAATCATTCATTTAAAGTGTATGCAGGTCATTCGTCTAGGGTGACTGAATCTTTCCCGCGCCGCCACGAATTTTATCCCTCTTTATTTTATGGCTCCGCTTTGTCTAACATGACATTTCTTTTCTTTAATCGTTTGGCGATTGCCAAATATCTTTCAAGCTCCATCGTCATCTTCAATATAGCTGCGCGAAGCTCGAACTCATCCCGTGTGCGCGGAAGCTCCATCGACTTGTAAAGCTGCCTCAATTCGGACAAGCGTTTCTCCGTTATCCCGCGGTACACCTCGGATTTCACTTCCCCGGACAGAAGCTCCAGCAGCTCCGCAAGCGGTTCGTTCTGCGGCAGCTTCTCGTAGACGAGCGCCAGCTCCTCCAGCATCGCCTGCACCGACTCGAGCTGCAGACGCCGCATTTCGAAGTATGTGGACCAATAATGCTCCTGCCCGAAAAGCCGGTTCTCCTTGTTCAGCACGGCCCGGCGGGCCCCTTCATTTATAATCCGGTGAACCTCCAGCAGCTCACTGCCATTCCAAATATGCGAAGGGTCGCGCAGCGTACTGCCCATCTCGGTGAAAATATCGCCAAACAGCTTTTCGACGGAAGCTTTGAGCGATTCGAGCAGATGCTGATCCTTCGGCATATAGATGAAGTTGATCACGGTTGCCCAGCCCAGACCGCAGATCATGAGCAGCACTTCGTTTTCCAATACGTCAACGGTGACTTCCCCATGAGCGAACAGCTGGAATACGATAACCGCGCTGGTTACGATGCCGTCCTTTAGTTGAAAACGTGCCAATACCGGGAACGTCATCAAAATGAATAACGCCACTACCCAAATATGAAAGCCAAAGATCGTAAAGACCAAAGAGGCAAAAAAAAGTCCCAGCGAAGAAGCGACGAAGCGCTCAACAGCGCTCTTCAGCCCTTTCATCCGGCTGACTTCTACACCGAGAATAGCAAGAATACCCGCACCAAGCGGCGGATCCAAGTTCAAATATACAGCCGAATAAATGGCGATAATGGCTGCTAAAGCTGTTTTGATAATGCGAATGCCCACTTATTCCCCTCACGTTCGGATAGATTAATACGCTTAATCCTAACGCTCCCGCCAGCCTGACGTCAACTTACGTTCCAATATCGCCACAAGTTGATACATAATCGTTGCGACTACGGCAATGACAATCAAAGTGGATAAGACGAGGGTGAAATTAAATACCTGGAAGCCGTAAATCATCAGATAGCCGAGTCCAAGCTTGGCGACCAGGAATTCGCCGACGATAACCCCGATCCAGGCGAGACCTACATTGACTTTTAAAGCCGATATAATGACCGGAAAAGAGGCAGGCAGAATGACAAGCCGGAACAGCTGCGCCCTGCTCGCGCCAAACAGCCGGACCACCTTGATATAACCCGCTTCAATCTCTCTGAACCGGTTGTATATATTAATCGTTGTGATAATAACCGTTACCGACAAGGTTACCGCCACAATCGAAGTAAAGCCCGGTCCGAGCGTAACGATGAAAAGCGGACCAAGCGCAACCTTCGGCAAACTGTTTAAGACGACCAGATAAGGGTCCAGTACTCTCGATAAAAAAGGAAACCACCACAATAGCGCCGCGATTCCGGTACCGACCAGGGTACCGAGCAGGAATCCGATAATCGTCTCGGACACGGTCATTCCGATATGCGGCCAGATCGAGCCGTCCGCCATCGAATTCCATAGTTGATTGATGATTTTGGTCGGGTAGCTGAAAAGCAGAGGATCGATCCACTTTTGTCTGCCTGCCGCTTCCCATAGGGCAATGAACAGCAGCAAGATCGTAATCTGTGTTGTGCCTACTGCCGCAGTGACCCGTCTAGCTTTTTGCTTGAACTGCGAATGAAGCTGTTTCATACCGCTCTCGCGGTCTTCCTCAACGCCGGATAACCATACGTTCTTGCCCGATTTCTCTTCCTTAGGCATGCCCTCCGCCTCCTTCCGCCCGGTTAAGCTCTGCCCACAACTGATCGAATACGTCCTGAAAGCCCGGAAGCTTGCGCGCCTCCATCGGCCTGGACTGACGGATTTCGTCCGGCACCACAAGCTCCTTCACGATTCTGCCCGGGTTAGCGGCCAGCACGATTACCCGGTCGCTCATGGCCGCGGCTTCCGCCAGGTCGTGAGTAACGAGAACGGCTGTTTTGCCAAGACGCTTAAGCGTTTCGTCTACCAGATCTTCAAGCTGAAGCTTGATATGCAGATCCAGCGCGGAAAAAGGTTCATCCAGCAGCATCACTTCCGGATTAGTCGCCAGCATCCGGGCCAAGGCAACACGCTGCCGCATGCCGCCCGAAAGCTCATGAGGGTACTTGCCGCCCGAACCAGGCAGCCCCAGCTCCGTCAGCAGCCGGTCTACTTCCTTCATCGCCGCGGCCGTCTTCCCGCCGGCAATTTCCAGGCCGATTGCGGCATTATCCCGGATCGTCCGCCACGGGAACAGGAAATCCTGCTGCAGCATATAGCCGACGAGCCTTGACGGGCCAAGGACAGGCGCTCCCGCGAGAAGCACCTGCCCTCCGGTTGGAGGAAATAAACCCGCAAGCATGCTGAGAATCGTTGTTTTACCGCAGCCGCTCGGACCGACGAGGCTGACGAACTCACCGCGCCGAACCGTCAAATTCAAATTCTCGACGGCCAAGGAAGCACCCTTTTCGTTGACGTAGACATGGGACACATCCTTCAGCTCCAGCCGATTATCTTCGCCAGCCATCGAAATTCCCCCTTACTTTATTTCTTTACGTCTTCTATCGATTTCTCGGCAAAGCTGTTATCCACGATTTTGCCGTACTCGGTACGTTCCTTCAGCTCGCCGGCCTGAGTCATCACGTCAAGAAGGTTATTCCATTCGCCTTCGTCAATTACGGGATCGGTTGCGTAGGAGCCTTGTTGTTTGTAGCGGTCAATGGAGCTGACCAGGATGTCTTTATCCACGTTGTCAAAGTAAGGGGCTACAACGTCCGCAATCGTTGCGGCATCGTTTTCCTGTACCCACAGCTGCGCGCGGTGTACGGCATCGGTGAACGATTGGATCGCGGCGTTATTTTTCTTGATATAGCTTTGTTTCGCCATAAAGACGGTGTAAGGCAGATGTCCGCTTTCTACGCCAAAGGAGGCAACCACCTTGCCCGTTCCTTGCTTCTCGAATACGGAAGCCGTTGGTTCAAACAGCTGTACATAGTCGCCCGTGCCGGAAGCGAATGCAGGCGCGATATTGGCAAAATCGACGTTTTGAATCAGCTCCAGATCCGCATGCGGGTCAATGTTATGCTTTCTTAACGTGAATTCGCCCGCCATTTGCGGCATTCCGCCTTTTCTTTGGCCGAGGAACGTCGCGCCTTTCAGGTTGTTCCAATCAAAGTTTGCATCATTCCGGGCAACCAGGAACGTACCGTCGGTTTGCGTCAATTGAGCAAAGTTGATAACCGGGTCGTCAGAGCCCTGTTGGTACACATAAATCGACGTTTCCGAACCGACAAGCGCAACGTCAATCGTGTTGGAGAGCAGCGCGGTCATCGTTTTGTCCCCGCCTGCCGTTGTTGTCAGCGTAACGTCCAGCCCTTCATCGGCAAAAAATCCTTTCGCCAGAGCTACATACTCCGGAGCGTAAAAGACCGACCTCGTTACTTCGCCGATGGTCAGCTTCACCTTCTCCGAGCTTCCCTTGCCGCAGCCGGCCAGCGCGGCTGTTGTCGTCAGCGCCACAATGAGGAGCAGCGACAGCCATAGCTTCCTTCTCATCCGTTAACCTCCCGTGATTACTCAAATAAAGTAAGTAGTAAGTACGATAGCCTATGCAGGAGCAAAAAAGTCGGTGCATTCCGAACAATGGAGACCCTGTATAGCAAGTGGGCACTCCGAAGTTGTGATCCTTAAACAAAAGCTAACGGAACACAAAAAAAAGAGCCGCCCCAACAAGGGACGGCTGCTTTCCATTACAGCTTATAAATATCTTTATATTTGCGCTCGAGATAAGTGACCAGATGCTGAGGATCCAGCGGCTTGCCGGTAACGCTTTGGATCAGCTCCGACGGCGACTTCAGCTTGCCGTACTTGTAGATGCGCTCGGTGAGCCATTCCTTAATCGGAAGCAGCTCGCCGCGGCCGACCAGATTCCAGAAGCCGTCAAGCTCGCGCTCCATTGTGTCCGCGATTTGCGCGGCGTACATATTGCCGAGCGAATACGACGGGAAGTAGCCGAACGCGCCGCCGGACCAGTGAACGTCCTGCAGCACGCCTTCCGCATTAGACGGAGGAACGATGCCCAGGTACTCTTTGTACTTGTCGTTCCAGATCGCCGGCAGATCGGCTGCTTTTGCGCCTTCATTAAAGATCATTTTCTCGATCTCGTAACGGATAATAATGTGCAGGTTGTATGTCAGTTCGTCCGCTTCGATCCGGATCAGGGAAGGCTGAACGACGTTGATGCCGCGGTAGAACTGTTCCACCGATACATCGAGCTGGCCGGGGAATTTCTCCTGCAGCTTGCCGAAATACTGCTCCCAGAACGGCTTGCTGCGGCCGATGACATTTTCCCAGAAACGCGACTGCGATTCGTGGATTCCCATCGAGGTGCCCGTGCACAGCGTAGTGCCGATCAGCTCGGGCATAATATTTTGCTCGTACAAGGCATGCCCGCCTTCATGAATGGTACCGAACAGCGCGCTGGTCACATCGTCTTCCAGGTAACGGGTCGTAATGCGGACATCGCCCGGGTTAAGCCCGGTTGCAAACGGATGAACGCTTTCGTCGAGGCGGCCGGCTTCGAAGTTGTAGCCCATCTGGTTCAAGATATACAAGCTGAACGCTTTTTGCGCTTGCTTATCGTATTTTTGCCCGAGGAAGGAAGTATCCGGCTGATGCGGGGACGCCGCGATTGCCGCAGCAAGCGGCACCAGCTGCTCGCGCAAGCCGCCGAATACGCGGTCCAGCTCAACCGTCGTCATTCCAGGTTCATATTGGTCAAGCAAGGTATCATAACGGGTTGCCTTCGGCCCCCACAGATCAATAAATTGCTGCGTATAATCGATTACTTTTTCGAGCAGCGGCTGGAAGCTGGCGTAATCGTTGCTTGCTTTGGCTTCCTCCCACTTGGATTCCGCCTGCGAAGCAAGCACAACGTATTCTTGATAGAGCTTTGGTGGAATTTTGACGCTACGATCGTAGTCTTTGCGCGTTTCGCTAACGAGCTTCCGTTCAATATCGGATAATTGCTCCCGGGCAGCAGGCTGCTCCAGCTCGTTCAAATATTCGCCAAGCTCGGGCGAGGTCGAAAGCTTGAACATGTCGCCGGACAAAGCGCCGATAACCTCCGAGCGGGTATCCATTCCTTTTCGCGGCGCCCCGGTCCGAAGATCCCAATACAGAACGCCTAACGCTTCCTCGTAGCTTTTAATTTTACGGATTGTCTCCAAAAATTTTGCGGTTGTTTCCTTATGTACGGTCATTATTCCATCCACCTTCCCTATTCCAAATTTGCTCATTTTGAACGGAGCCTATCTTGATCTTAACGATTACAAAACGTATAATCAACTTTAACCTTTTTTTGTCGTTAATAGAGTAGAGAGAAGGAGAGAATACTACATGCGCATAACCTTTACTCCTGCTGCCGCTAAGTCGCTGACCCCTTACATAGAGGATGGCCGCAAGCAGCTTAAGCTGCTTCATGATACCGAAGGCTGCGGCTGCGTCGTCAGCGGCGTTCCAACCCTTCAGCTCATTGAACAAGGCGGCCCGGATGACCGGCTTGCCCAAGGCGACCCGTTCCCCTTCTGGTACGAGCCTCGTCACGAAGTGTTTTTCGAGCCGGAGCTCCGCATTGATTACGATGCCGCGCGCGATGCGTACAGCCTCAAGAGCGACAGCCAGATCTATACGCTTGACCTTCGTTTTCTGAAGAACTAATATTTAATCGTTATTATTTAGGAGGTAATTCACATGAACAATCTGGAAAAAATCTTGAACCACAACAAGGCTTTCGTCGAAAACAAGGAATACGAGCAATATCTTACGGATAAGTTCCCTAACCGCAAAATCGTTGTAGTCACTTGCATGGATACCCGGCTTGTCGAGCTGCTTCCTAAAGCCTTGAACCTGAAAAACGGCGACGCCAAAATTATCAAAAACGCCGGCGCGATTATTACGCAGCCATTCGGCAACATTATGCGCAGCGTCCTTGTCGCGCTGTATGAGCTGAAAGCGGACGAAGTATTTATTATTGCGCACCACGGCTGCGGCATGACCGGCATCGATCCGGATACTGTAGTCGGCCATATGCTGGAACGCGGCATTTCCGAGCAAACGATCAATACGCTCCGTCATTCCGGCGTAGACCTTAACCGCTGGCTGACCGGCTTTGACAACCTGCGCGACAGCGTTGAGAAGAGCGTTAGCATCGTGCGCAACCACCCGCTTCTTCCGCCGAACACCCCGGTGCACGGCCTTGCCATTCACCCGGACACAGGCGCTCTTGACCTGATCGTGGACGGCTACCAAAAATAGACCAATCAAAAAAGGAACCGAAACCGTGGTTATTCCGCGGTCCGGTTCCTTTTCTTCGTTTCGATGGCTGCTGCCCTCTCCGCCAAAACGTCACTGCGGTCTCGCAATTTGTGACGGTGAATTAACGCATCCGCATCCATGGGACTGCTGCTTCCCCATTCCGCTTGCAAGGATTGGCAAAGCTGAATGCATTGCCGCTCAAGCTCGGGGTCTTTTACGATAAGCGTTATGTCTTGGTAAGGCAGCGATTGACCCATTTGCAGATAGTCGTATCTGCGCGACAGATCCGCGATAGCCCGCGTTCCATCCAGTCCTAACCGTTCAAGCGAGGTTCGATCCAGCTTTCCGAGCGCCTTTTCATACATTTTTAACGCACCCTTCGCATTGCCCCGCCGCTCATGATATTGCCCAACCGCAAGCTGGATGAGTCCCACCCAGAGCAATGCCCGCGGATCGCCCGGATGCTCCTTCCAGTACTCCTCCAGAAGTTCATGGCATTCGAAGAAATCCCGCGTCCCGTTAAACTCCGCTAAGTACGATACGTAGGCAGATGGATAATTCATAGGGGTTCTCTCCTTTGCATATATATGTTTTGGTACATTGTGTACAAAAATATTTTGAAACCTCCGTTAATATTAGCCGTAAATGTGTATCATAGCAATGATTGAGCTACACATTGAAGCAGGAGGAGACGTACACAATGAAAAAAGGGTTACTGGTCATCATGGCTTTCGCTTTGTTCCTGACATTTGGTCTAGGCCAAGCGGATGCTGCAAAACGAGGCGGCGGATTCAAATCGCCAAAACAAAGCTACACGCAAACGCCTAAGAAACAAGCAAACGTACAGGAGTCGAATTCCGGTACCAAGGCTGGCGCAACAACGAACAAAACCGGCGCAGCAACAACGAACAAAGGCTTTTTCAGCGGCGGCGGCTTTATGAAAGGGATGTTAATCGGCGGTCTCGCGGGCATGCTGTTCGGCGGTCTGCTTGGCAATATGGGCGGCATGGGTCAATTTTTCGGCCTCCTCATTAACCTGATTGCGATCTTTGTTCTGGTAAGAATCGTTATTTCGCTGTTCCGAATGTTCAAGAAGAAAAACAATCCCGATACGCGGAGACCTTACTAAATGATACGAATTTACACGGACGAAATTATTAATGCCGTTTGTCTGCATATGGCAGATCGAAGAGGCGTGCAACCTTCGGACGTGGAGGTGCAGCTGGCTTGGGACGAAGAGTACGGCTTCACCGCGGAAGTATGGGTTAGCGGTCGGAGCCAATATATCATTGAAGCGAATCTGCTCGAAGCCATCGAGCAATATATGTACCGGCAGTACAACCGCCGAGTCTTCCGAACCAACATTAAGCTGGATGTGGACGAAGAGGAAATGTGGGCGGATATCGAAGACTAACCGGGCATGAGAAAGCCTCCAATCCTTAAGGGTTGGAGGCTTTTCTACTTCAATCAAGCGCAAGAGTTTCTAAGCGTCGCCAGACTGCTTCTCCTCTTGTCTCTTTCGGTCATTCGCCCATGCCTGATCAACGGCTTCTTGCGCAATATCCCGCTTCGGCAGATTCAGGTATATAATGAGCAGCAATATCGAGTTCATCAAAGTTAATAGGAATGTCAGCACAAGCACGAGCGCTTTCCTCCGGTTCGTTTAAGCTTGCATTTACGTTTTCTCTCACAAGCCGCATTTTCCTATATCTTCTATCCTGTCCTTACATATTCCTTCTGTACTGGCCGCCAACTTCAAATAACGCATCCGTAATTTGGCCAATCGATGCGCTTTTTACGACCTCCATTAAGGCTTCGAACAGATTGCCTCCGGATACCGCCGCCTCCTTCAAAGCCTCCAAGGCGCCCGAGCATTCCTCCTGGTGTTTCATCTGAAAAGCCTGCAATTGGCGGATTTGAGCCCGCTTCTCTGTTTCCGTCGACCGTGCCAGCTCGATATCCGTGCGTAACTCTTCGGGGTTGGGATTGAGGAACGTGTTCACTCCGATAATCGGCAGCTCCCCGGCATGCTTTTTCTGCTCATAGAATAAGGATTCTTCCTGGATCTTACCCCGCTGATACTGGGTTTCCATTGCGCCAAGAACGCCGCCGCGCTCATGAATGCGCAAAAATTCCTGCAGCACCGCTTCTTCCATCAGGTCGGTGAGCTCCTCCACGATAAAAGAGCCCTGCAGCGGATTCTCGTTCTTCGCCAGTCCAAACTCCCGGTTGATAATAAGCTGGATCGCCATCGCCCGGCGGACGGAATTTTCCGTAGGGGTGGTGACCGCCTCGTCATACGCATTGGTATGCAAGGAGTTGCAATTATCGTAGGTAGCCATTAACGCCTGCAGCGTCGTCCGTATATCGTTAAAATCCATCTCCTGCGCGTGCAGCGAGCGGCCTGATGTCTGGATATGGTATTTCAGCTTCTGGCTGCGTTCGTTAGCCCCGTATTTAAATTTCATGACGGTTGCCCAAATGCGCCGCGCCACGCGCCCCATAACGCTGTATTCGGGATCAAGGCCATTGCTGAAGAAAAAGGATAGATTCGGAGCAAAATCATCGATAGACATGCCTCGCGCCAAATAATACTCGACGTAGGTGAAGCCGTTCGCAAGCGTAAACGCCAGCTGCGTGACCGGATTGGCGCCGGCCTCCGCGATGTGGTAACCGCTTATGCTGACGGAATAATAATGCCGTACGCCGTGATCGATGAAATATTGCTGGATGTCTCCCATCATTTTGAGCGAAAATTCCGTACTGAAAATGCAGGTATTCTGTCCCTGGTCCTCCTTCAGGATATCGGCCTGCACCGTACCGCGAACGGATCGCAGCGCTCCAGCCTTAATGCTCCGGTATTCCGCTTCATCGGGCTGACGGCCGTTCTCCGCCGCGAATTTTTCCACCTGCTGATCGATCGCCGTATTCATGAACATGGCCAGCAGGATAGGCGCCGGTCCGTTAATCGTCATCGATACGCTGACGGAAGGATGGCATAGATCAAAGCCTTCGTAAAGCTTTTTCATATCCTCAAGGGTACACACATTAACTCCGCTATTACCGATTCTTCCGTATATATCGGGCCGGTCGCTCGGATCCTGGCCGTATAAGGTTACGCTGTCGAAGGCTGTGGATAACCGCTTGGCTTCGTCATTCCGGCATAAATAATGGAACCGGCGGTTCGTCCTCTCGGGTGATCCTTCTCCCGCAAACTGGCGTTTAGGCTCTTCGTCGGTTCGCTTGAAGGCAAATACGCCAGCCGTATAAGGAAAATACCCGGGCAGGTTCTCCTTCAGAAGCCAGCGGAGAAGCTCGCCCGACTCATGGAATTTGGGGAGACTGACTCTGGGCACCGCGCTGCCCGAAAGCGATTCCAGTACAACCGGCCGGTAAAGATTGCGAATGGTCGGCCAATCGGCCAGCTGCTTTCTGCAATCCGGGTGCAGCTGTTCTTCCCATTCTGCTGCCATCGCATCAAGCTTATCCGCGAAGAGAGCCGTTTCCTCTCTCGTTAGAATCCGTTCCTGATTGGCATAAATCAGCTGCCTCGTGCCCTTCAGCTGAGCAAGCGTGCGGACAACCGCAACCTGATCCTCGATATCCTTCTTATACTGCCGGACCGTCTGAACAATCTCGCGCAAATATCCGGTTCGTTCCTGCGGAATAATCAGGTTTCTCTTGGTTGCCCTAATACCGGAATCCTCCAGCCGAACCGGCCAGCTTCCGCCCATTTTGTCCTGGGCAAGCTGCATCGCATGCCGGAAGAGCATCGTTACGCCGGGATCGTTGAATTGACTCGCCATCGTCCCGAATACGGGAAGCTGCTCGCTAGGAACCCTGTCAAGCCTTCTGCTTCGCTTGTATTGCTTGCGGACATCCCTCAAGGCATCCTCTGATCCTTGGCGTTCAAATTTGTTAATGACGATAATGTCGGCGTAATCAATCATATCAATCTTCTCCAGCTGGCTAGGTGCTCCGTATTCGCTGGTCATAACATACATAGCGATATCGCATAGCTCTACAATGGCAGCATCTCCTTGGCCAATTCCGCTAGTCTCGACGATTACAAAGTCGTAGCCCGCTTGCTTGACGATCGCGATCGCGTCACCTGTGGCTTCGCTGATCTCCGACCTGGATTTCCTTGTCGCCATGCTGCGCATGTAAGCCCGCGGATCATGTATGGCGTTCATTCGGATCCTGTCCCCAAGAAGAGCCCCGCCCGATTTCATCTTTGTTGGATCTACCGAAATGACGGCAATCGAACGGTTCGGAAAATAGTCCAGGAACCGGCGCACAAGCTCATCCGTCAAGGAGCTTTTGCCGGCGCCGCCCGTTCCGGTTATCCCTATCACAGGCACGCCGGGAACTTGTTCCTTCAGCTGTTGCAATACGTTGACGGTACAGTCATCGGCAGAAACGCCCGCCGCCATATCCTCGGCCGAAGAGATCAGTCTTGCAATCGCTCCCCAGTTGCGCTGCTTCACCAGCTTAAGATCCTGTTCAGCCTGTCTCGGCGTCGGATGATCGCAAGCTTCAATCATGGCATTGATCATCCCCTGCAGCCCCATCCTGCGCCCGTCTTCAGGGGAAAACACTTTGGCGACGCCGTAACGCTCCAACGCTTCAATCTCGGAGGGAATAATAACGCCGCCTCCGCCTGCGAATAGTTTGATATGCCCGGCTCCGGCTTGTTTCAGCACATCCATCATATAGGTTAAATATTCGATATGACCGCCTTGGTAAGAGCTTATCGCAATACCCTGGACATCCTCTTGTATCGCTGCGCTGGCTACTTCCTGAACCGACCGGTTATGGCCGAGATGAATAACCTCAACTCCGGAGGCCTGCAGAATCCTCCTCATAATGTTGATTGATGCGTCATGCCCGTCAAATAAAGCGGCTGCCGTAATAAATCGCACATGGTTTTGCGGGCGATATACGGGTATTTCCATGCTGGTTCCCGCCCTTCCGATCCGGTTATATCGCTTCGACTCCATCCATCCTAGTATTACAATATTCGCTTGCGGGCAAGTGATGCTTGATTCAAATGGCATTTACAATCGTACGCGTGTTTGCTAATATACTTTATGGTAATATTTACAATTTTAATCTATGGGAGAAATCGTTAATGCCCGTAAAGCCTCACGTGCAAGAGCTGTAATAGAAAAAAAGGCCGCTTCCAATGTGACATGGAAACGGCCTTTTCGTTATGCTTTGCGGAATGCCAATACCGCATTGACTCCGCCGAAGCCGTAGGAATTCGATACGGCTGCCTCTGCCTTCACTTCTCTGGCCTGCCTGGCGACCAGATCAATCTCGGCCTCCGGATCCGGATCATTCAAATTCGTCGTTGGCGGAAGCCAGCCCTGGTTCAAGGAAAGCAGCGTAATCGCCGCTTCTATTGCGCCGGAAGCTCCAAGCGGATGCCCGTACAAGCCTTTTGTTCCGCTGACCGCAACCGGACGGCTGCCGAATACGCTTCGGATCACCTTTGATTCCGTCACGTCATTAAGCAGCGTTGAAGATCCGTGCGCATTGACGTACGAGACGTCATCCGGCGACATATCCGCGCTCGAGAGCGCCAGCCTAAGCGCACGGGCAGCTTGCGCGCCCGTGGGAAGCGGCGCGCTCATATGATGGGCGTCGTTTGTTAATCCAAATCCCGCAAGCTCGCCATAGATCCTTGCGCCGCGGGCACGGGCATGATGCTCGGCCTCGATAACAAGAATAGCGGAGCCTTCTCCCATCACAAACCCGTCCCGGTTCCGGTCAAACGGTCTGCTTGCGCTTGCCGGTTCTTCATTGCGAGTCGACATCGCGCGCAGCATATCGAATGCGCCGAAGGATAAAGGAGCAAGCGGCGCTTCCGAGCCGCCCGCCAGCACGACATCCGCTTCGCCGCGCTTGATGGCCTGCAATGCCCTGCCGATGGCAACCGCACCCGAGCCGCAGGACATCGAATTCGTCTCGTTTGGTCCGGTAAATCCGAACTCCATGGCCAGATTGCAGGAGGCTGCCCCGCCAAATACGGAAAACCCAAGCGTTGGGGACACCGAACGGAAGCCGCCATGGAAATATTGCCCGCATTGTTCCTCCGCAAAGGCGATACCGCCTAGAGCCGAGCCCATAAAGACGCCGGCCCGCTCGGTTTCCAGATCCTCCGCATCCAGTCCGGAATCGCGAAGCGCCATAATGCCGCCGGCTACCGCAAGCTGGGAGTAACGGTCCATCCGGTGCGCCCGCTTCTTATCCATAAATGCCGTCGCGTCGAAATGCGGAATTTGCGCGGCAATCCGGCTGCGAAGCCCTTCCGGCACAAATCGGTCAATCGGTTTGACCGCGCTTTCTCCCCGCTGCACGCCTGCCCATAACGCTTCGACTCCTATGCCAATCGGGGTTACGCAGCCGATGCCGGTTACCACCGCTCTAATCTCGTTCATATTAGCCCACCTCTTCCTGGATGTCCTGCTCGTTCCCGTGCTCTTCGATCCGCTGTTTCAGGCCCTGCAAAGTCCGGTCCGCAATCGCGTATACGAATAAATCGCCGATCATGTCGGCTGCCAGTCTTCTGCCAAGCGGCGGCTGCAGCCAACGATGGATGATCGTCACCTTTACCGGCTCCTTCTCATCCAATGCTTCTATCAGCCATTCGACTTCCATTCCGGCTGTAACGCCGCGAACATGCTTGTAATACACCGAGCATAACTGCTCGTCCACCTTCATTTCGCTAACCCACCAGACCGGCCATTTAAACGGCTTAAACGGCCTTACCGCTCTCATCATGACGAGTCCGCCCCGGTCGCTGCCGCCCTGCTCGAACTGGACTCCCCGGTAATGCGGGAGCAGCGCCGGCCAATTCTCCACTTGCCGGGCATAACGGAAAGCCGTTTCTTTATCGCAATTTATGGTGATTTCATTACGGGTATACATGTATTCGTCTCCTTCGGGCAATCTCCGATGATCCCCGCAAGCTTATTGGTCAGCAGCGAGGAAGTGCCAACGATTCTAAGGGCTGAACGCCATAAGATAGGCTGTCTGCTTAAACGTTCAATGATGTGCTGCAATCGGGAACCGGCTGCGAATTCGGCCTGCTGGTCCATTCTATATTGACGCAGCGGCTCGTGACTGCGCGTCTGAAGCATACGTACGATTGCGGGTGCGGCAAGCTCCGCGCTTCTTAATGCCCGATAGATCCCTTGTCCGGTTAACGGATCGTAATAACCCGCCGCATCGCCGAGCAGAAGCATGCCCGCTATGTCATGAGGAATGACCGGTCTGTCGAAGGGACCGCATGTCAGCACGCCGTCTTCGATTTCCGCATCCCGCAGCCGTTCCGTCAGCTCCGGCACAGCCCTCGCCTCGCCAAGGACAACGCCGGAAAGGTCCTTGACCGCTAATGAAGCCGCCTTGGCGCTGCCAAGCACAACGGTCATATTCGCCAGCCCGGCGCCAATCGGGGCGAGGCCAATGACTTTTCCATCGCCGGCCGTAAACAGCTCGACCCTGCCATTTAAACCTCGCACCCCATTCAAACGCGCAGTAAAAGCGGCCTTGCGAAGCGATCCGTACCGGTTCACTTTGGCGTTTCTCGCCACAACGGACCGCAGACCGTCGCTTCCGATGACAAGGGAGGCTCTTATGGACATCGGCTTGCCTTCCGGGGAGCGGGCGATTACGCCAGCCGCCCTCTCTCCTTCCCAGATCAGACGCTCCACCTTCGTACGCTGCTCAAATACCGCACCAGCGCGGCTGGCCTGCTCGGCAAGCCATAAATCGACCTGTTCCCTGCGGCATCCCGCTCCGTACTGTCCTTCCGGATAAACGGCTTCAAGCAAGGCTCGTCCGCTGCTTACTTTCCAGCCTTGTATCGGACTGGACGGGAAATCAAAGGCTTCACGGGCATGCGAATGCCCCGTTATTCTCCCAAGGGCGGCAACCGCTCCGGGATTCAAGGACTCGCCGCAAGGCTTGCGCCGCGGGAAGGCCTCCGCATCCAGCATCAACACGCGAACGCCGCTGGCAGCCAGCAATCTGGCGGATGCGCTTCCGGACGGGCCGGCACCCACAATAATGACGTCATACCTATTCATGGCCAACCACGGCTAGCCGGAACGGAAAATGTTTATGCACCGCCGCGTTTACGCCAGCAAGCTGAACGAGCTGCCGTGCCTCCTGCTGAGTGAAGGAGCGCATGACAGACAGCGGTCCGTCATGTCTCGTTACCGGGCTTTTCCATACGAATCTGGCCAGCAGCTTGGCCGCCAGATAAGCGAGCCGATGCCGTTCCAGATCCGTTACAACCCAACCTGCGCGGGTTACGCGAGCCATTTCGGCGAACAGCTTTATCGCTGATTGCTCGTCCAAATGGTGCAGAGCAAGATTGCAGAACGCCAGATCAAAGCTTCGGTCTTCAAAAGGCAGGGCCGTTCCGTCCGCATGCAAGACTTCAATGGATGGATACGCATCCGTCCGCCGGGCAGCGAGCTGCACAATTTGCGGATGGTTGTCCACGGCGACAAGCGAAACGTTCCTGCCTCTTTTTTTGCACCAGTCAACAAATGCAACCGGAAGGTCCGCAAGACCCGTGGCCACATCCAATACCCGCACCGGTTCGCTTGGCGCCAGCTTGCGCATCAACCTTTCCAGATGAACAAACAAAGCCGGATTTCCGCCAAGATACCGGTTGACGCCCCACACTTCCCGAAGGCTCTTTTCCAGCTCCACCGGTTCTACGCTATCCCCGTCCAGCCATTCCTTCAGGTCCAGCCGTTCGAACAGCTGTGCCATGCCATCACCTCATCCAGATTTTCCCTGCATGACCTTATTGTTATTCTTTTCCACCTCTTTTATCCGTCCCTCGCAAGGTTTGCGCAACGATTGCCATTATTTACACCTGAAAGCCAGCTGAAATTCATCGCAACCTATCTCTCTCAATTGCGTCTAAATTAGTAGACTTTGAGAGGAGAGTGATAAAGAAGCATGTTCAAAAAACTATCGGCGGCGGTTCTGCTTCTGTTCGTTGCCCAAACCATTGGGACATCCGCGATCAGCATGGCAGCCAGCCCGGTTTCCGGCACAATGACCAAGTATCGCGTCTATCAGAACGATCGTGCATTGCGTGAATTTGCTACCGATAAACAGGCGATTGCTTACGCGTCGAGTTTCGAGTACAGTCATGTGGAAGCGATTACGGGCCGTGAGTGGGTGTGGGACAACCTGCCCAGGTACAAAATCTATCAAGGCGGCACTTCCAGCACCAAATGGGAATACCGCACGTACAACGAGGCAATGGCCGCAGCCAAGAAGATGAAAGGCGTACATATCCGGGATCTGGAAAGCCCGGGCTGGATTTATCAATCCTATCCGAAATATCAGCTCTATCAAGGCGACAAAACAAACGCGAATTGGGGTTATACGACCCTCGATGCAGCCAAGCAGGAAGCGAAGCGCTGGACAAACGCCCATATTATGGAGCTCAGCTCGAATAGCTGGATCTGGGACAACATGACGGATGCTACGGAGAAAAAAATACGGAGCGGCAGCCCGGTCTACTCCATTAAGGTAGATCAGGTACCGGTGGACGGGACAAAAACGTATGCTTTTCTGTACGATGCGATAAAAGCGGCAGCAGCTATTCCAAGCAGCACCGTTGTAAACGAGGTGTCCGGACTTGTCGTGCATTCCAATGTGCCGGCTTACGATGTTCAGCAAAGCGGTAAAACGATCAAATCCTTTGTCGCTCTGCAGCCTGCTTTGCAATATGCCAAATATTTCTTTAACTCCGAAGTCAAACATAACGGAACAACCTGGTGGACTAGCGTGCCTTATCTTTCGGTCTATCAAGGCAATAACAAGTTAAAATCATTCTTTACACGCGCATCGGCTGTCGCTTACGCGAAAAGCTACTCCAACAGCTATGTCATCAATGCAGACGGTCGCAAATTATGGAGCAATACCAAAAACCTTGTCTATCTGGCATGGAATGGTTCATCCAACAGTCAGACGATTCTGAATCAAACGTCGAAGACGCAAGGTCTGTCCATCGATTCCCCGTCATGGTTTGAGCTGAAGGATAGCAGCGGCGCATTAACGGACCTGTCGGATCCGTCGATCGTAACGACGCTGAAGGCTCAGGGCATACAGGTGATGCCGCTTGTGTCGAACGACTTCGATAAGCAGATGACAACGGCTTTCCTGGCGAACTCGAATGCTCAGCAGCAATTCATCTCGGGTCTGGTAACAAAGCTTGATGCCTTGGGCGTATACGGAGTTAATATCGACTTCGAAGAGGTTGCGGGTACGGACCGGGCTGGATACACCGCATTCGTTACCGCTTTAACGAAAGCGGCGCACGCCAAAGGGCTGAAGGTCTCCATCGACCTGCCGCGCGGCGATACCAGCTGGGATCATCTCACCGCCTACGAACATGCCGAGCTTGCCCAAGTGGTGGACACGATCATCATTATGGCGTATGACGAGCACTGGAGCGGAAGCTCAACGGCGGGTTCCGTAGCCAGCCTGCCATGGGTGGAAAAAGGCGTTCAGCAGTTCCTGGCGTACGGCGTACCCCGCAGCAAGCTGATGCTGGGCATTCCGTTCTACGTGCGGGAATGGAAGCTTGACGGCTCCGGCAATCTCGTTAGCAACCGCGCGGTTCTGATGAGCGACATTCCTAAGCTGATCGCGGACACGAATGCCGTTGGCGTCTCGGATCCTGCCACTCCCGGTCAGACCAAATACAAATACGTGAAGGACGGCTTCACCTATGTATTTTGGGCGGAAACCGCGAGCAGCGTGCAGGCGCGTATCAACCTCGCGATTAAATACGACCTTGCCGGCGTTGGCGCTTGGCGCCTCGGCTATGAGACACCTGATCTCTGGACGATGATGCTTCGTTTAAAGCAAGGGTAAACAAAACCCCCGGTCCTCGCTGCCTAGCGAGAACCGGGGGTTATTTATTTTTACTTTTGGGCCTTATCTATCGGAAACGGCTGTCCGGACCATGCTTTCTTGGAAGTCCAGTCCGCTTCGCCCTGCCAGAACGGGTGCTCGCGTTTCAAGCCAAGGGGCAGGAACACGGCTGCGCATAGATACAAGCTGCCTGTCGAGATGTATCCTTCGCCAATATCCTCTTGGTCGCCGCAGAATCCGATTCGAAGCCAGCCTCCCTCGTCGAAGGTCCCGGGCTGCTCCATCATACGGCGGATAACCGCCGTCAGCGCGCATCTTGCCTGATTAGGAGCAATGTCTGACGGAAGCCAGCCTTGAAGCACGGCCTGCGACAGCAGCTGAAACGCGCCAAACCGGTAAGCAAGCGAGCGCCCGATCGGCGGAAAAGTGCCTTCCGGAGAAATCAAGCGTTCTTGCTGCGCCGCATGGCGGGCCGCCCGGCGGATAACAACAGTCGTTATCTGCTCCCACTCCGGCAATTCCGGTCCGACTGTCCGGAGAATATCAACCAGCATCGGTTGAATGACAAATCCGTTATAGTAGTCCCAATGGAATTCCGGCCCGTCCCCATATACTCCATCGCCCAAATACCATTCCTGATGCTTCTTGAGGGCATAATCGATGCGCATCGGATCCCAATCTTCGCCGAGCAGATACAAGGCCGTCTCGGTCATGGCTGCGAATAACAGCCAGTTGTTATAGCCCGGTTTTCTTGAGCGCGTCGCCTTTAAGCAGCTGACTACGTTTTGCTTTACCCGGTTCTCAAGCTTGCCAAGCAATTCATGCGGTGCCCGGACAAGGGCATGGGACAAAAAGGCGGAATCGACAATCGGCTGATAGCCGCCGGCGAAGTTCATAACGTCCGGCGATGACGGATCCGTTGCCGCGTCAATGGCTTCTCTCGCCAATTGCGCCATCCCGCTTCGCAGCTTCTCCTCATCCCCGGATAAGCCGGTCATTTCAAACCAGGGAGCCATTCCGGTCAGCAACCGCCCCAAGGCTTCCAGGTATGTGTATTCGCTGCGGTCGTCTGTGAACGCTTGAACCGGCATCCGTTCCTTCAGCTTGCGTTCCGCTAAAGCTTCCAATACCGGCCTTCCGATTCGAAGCATCCATTCTATCCACTGCTCGCGATCCTGCTTAACTTCAGCCATCGTTTTTGCCCCCTGCAGTCTTGTCTTCATTTCCATTTCTAATAACGCTAACGTTCGTACCAGTAACCCGGAATGCCTTTTTCAAGGCGCATCAGCGCTTCAAGGTAGAAGTAATCGCCCCAAATCGTATAATCGTCCGGCGAAGTATTCGTGCGAACGGAATACGAACCGCGGTTCAAGAAGCCTTCCGCTTCTTTCTCTCCATTCGTCGAGTAATGGCTGACGAGTCCTTCCATGGAGCGGTTCACCGCTTGCATCAGCTTTTTGTACGCGGGATCATTGTCCGGCAGGAAGCCGCAAATCTCCAGCATACCGGAGGCCGCGATGGCCGAAGCCGAGCTGTCCCTCATGGTTTCCGGCACCTGAGGCGCGTCAAAGTCCCAATACACTACGCCATCTTCCGGAATTCGGTCTGCAAAATAGTTGGCGAGCCGCTTGGCCGTTTCCAGATACTCCGGCTTTCGCAAATAACGATAAGCCAGCGCAAAGCCGTAGATCCCCCACGCTTGCCCGCGCGTCCAAGTCGAGCCGTCTTTAAAGCCTTGATGGGTTCCCCCCCGGTTGGAATCGCCGGTCTCGGGATTAAACCAGAAGGTATGGTAAGAGGAATCGTCTCCGCGCACAAGGAAGCGGCGGCTCATCTCCGTATGCTGCTCCGCGGCCTCCCTGAACGATTTGTCCCCGGTCTGCACATAAGCCCAGTGAAGCAGCGGCAGGTTCATCATACAGTCAATGATCATGCGCCCGCCGTTAATCGGATCATCCTTTGGTCCCCAAGCCTGCAAAATATTCATATTTTCGCGCCAGCGCTTCATCAGTACTTTCGCGGCATCTATCGTTATTTGCTTGGCGGCTTCATCCTTCTCCAAGATCCATTGCGCCTTTGCGGACAAGGAATACAAGAAGCCGATGTCGTGATGGTCCAGACTCAGGTTGTTCTCGAGCCTCTTCCCTAGGCTATTAACCGTTTGCACGGCTGCTTCCCGGTAAGCCCTGTCTCCGGAATACTCGTAGCTCAGCCATAGAACCCCGGGCCAAAAGCCTTCCGTCCAGCCTTCGTTTTCAATGAGTACGTATTGACCGCTGCTGTTCTCGCTGACATGCGGGAATTTACTCCCAAACCGTTCGATATTGGCTCTAGTTACTCGCAGCGTATCTTCAATGGCTTTCTTCCACATTTCGATGCCCTCCCGATAAGGTTTATGGCCTCATTATAAATCTCTTGGGCTTAAGGGGAGTTGTGCTATAATGTAGCTAAATTGCGATTTTAGCCCTACCGGGAGGTACGTAATGCCAACAAATGTTCAGCCTATGGATCTTGGCGCTAACGCTTTTTCCTTTACTCATAGATATGAAACCCGCAACGAGAATTGGCTGATGCTGCATGCGCATCAAGGGATAGAGCTGCTGTACATCCACGAAGGATCCGGCACGGTAACGCTTGAAAGCCAGCAGTATAAGCTTGAGGATAACATGTTATTTTGTTTTCAGCCCTACCAGCTTCATAAAGTAGATGTTCCATTAAAGGACGGCGCTACCTATATAAGAACCAATCTGACCTTTGATGCCCGCATATTGGATCCCTATCTGCAGCCTTATCCCAAAATGCAAGCTTTTCTGCGAAGATTAATGTACGGCTTGCTCAGGCGCCAGGTATTTACGTTTTGCGATGACAAGACCTTAGCGAATTTGCTGTCGGACTATGATAAAATGCGAACTCTTACCGGAGGCGAGCCAAGCGTAGAGGATCGGGTACTTTTTCTTCTAGCCCTGTTTAAGCATCTTCAACTGCATGTATTTGAATTAGAAGATACGCACGCTTCCATGGATAAAAACTCCGGCCATGTCGAGAAAATACTAGACTGGATCGAAACGCACTACCGTCAGACGATATCCCTGGAATCCCTGTCACGGGAGCTTCATTTATCCTCTTACCATATATCGCACTTGTTCAAGCAGCAGACCGGAATGACCATCTCCGATTACGTGGCGGGACGCCGGATTCGCGAAGCGTGTGCGCTGCTCGAGAATACGGATTATTCCATTAACGAGATCGGCCGAATGATCGGCGGCTTTAGCGCTCCGTATTTCTCCCAGCTGTTTAAGAAGCATAAAGGGGTAACACCCAATTTGTATCGAAGTGCTATCAAGCATACGTACCGGTAGTCTCGTGGGTAGTCTCGTGGCTGCTGCATGCAAAAAGCTGCCGTCTCCGGCAGCTTTTTGCATTAATGGATGATAAACGTGGCATCCTGTTTATCGGTCGTAGAGCTGGACGAGCTGAGCGGATCAATCCGCATAGCGGTGTAATTGGATTGTCTGAGATAGTAGGTCGGGAAGTTGTAGGATCGGAACGATACCTGCGAAGAGTTCGCAAGACCCGCCGTTTGATAGAACGTAGCATCCTGCTGGAATGTTGTTGTACCGTCGTTGCGGCTTAATTGCATGACATAGTTGTAATGTCTCAGGTAGTAGCCAGGGAAATTGACGGACTCGAAGGAAACGCCGCCCGAATCCGCAAGTCCCGGCACCATTCTGAATTTGGAATCATTAACCGGAGACGGATTCGCATCGATTCGGGCCAGGAAATTGTAGTGGCGGATATAGTATCCGGCATAACGGCCCGATTCGATTTGGTGAAGCTGTGCCGCATCTCCCAGGTCCTTGCTGCCGTAAGTCACCGAGTTGTGTCCGCTGCCAAGCGGTCCGCCCGACAGAATCAATACGCTGTGATTGTCGGCAAGTGGCAGGATCGCGCGGCTGTAGCCTTGCGGAACGACCGTGCTTACACGCGTCCAAGTATCGGATGCCCCGTTCTCGGAGTTCAGAAATAGCTCGTTACTTGAATTGGAGGTTACGGCGATTGTTCCGTTAGGCCCCGTACCCGGCACCCATACGACATAAGGGGAGCTGGTAGGAACAATTCCGTCTCTCGTTTTCAGCAGAGTGCCGGGATCGGTAGCTGCGCCAAAGTTCTCGGGGTTGGAAGAGATTTTGTAATAGACGGCAAAATTGCCGTTAGGCGATCCGCCGTATTCGTAGGTCATAATATAATTACCGTTCCCAAGCTTGGCTACCGTCGTCATGCCCGGACGTTTCGTCGAATCGGCGAGAGCGATATCTTCGACCGCCGTGCTCCAAGTCGTGCCGTTCGTCGAGGTTACATGAACCAGCTTCTGGTTATGAGCGGCATCACGCTCATCCGAGTAATACATAATCAGCTTGTTATTAGCGACGAGAAGAAACGGCTCCCACACCGGATCGTATGAGCCATTTGGATCCGCGCGGCCGCCGGTAGCGATCGAGCTCACGAAAGTCCAAGTCAAGCCTTTATCCGTGCTTTTGTACAAATCAAGCTTCGTTTGGGACAAATCGGATGGAATCGAATTGCCGGCGCAAAGAAGCGTTCCCGCAGGCAAATTGCCGATGGCTTGAGGAAGCTCGTACAGGAAGGGCTGATACCGGAGACCCCATCCGTTCACGGTATCGGCTACTTCCGAAATCTTCGTCCAGGATACGCCTCCGTCCGTACTGCGATAAATCGGGAACGTTGGCGTACCGTTGACATAATGCTCAAAGGTAGCCAGCATGGTGCCGTTTGAGGTTCCGTTGTACTGCAACCGGATGGCTCTTGGATACAGAGTACCCGGACCGGGATCCGTGGAAGGCGAAGTATACATCGTTGAAGGGCCAAAAGCATTCGCTTCCCCTATGATCATCAAACAGGCCAATAGAGCCAAGCCTATTGTTTTTACCCACATCCTTTTTAACTTTTTCCCCATTATCTTTCCTCTTTTCGATAGGAGATCGGAATCCGGGAACGGGCAGGTTCAAGCAGCAGAAATCCGGACTTCCGTCAGGCATTTTATACTGCGCTACGAGTCGGATCTTTAAAGGATTGTGTAAGAAGAGACGGCTGTTAAACCATGTTGGATGATGCGATGTGGCATACGGGCAGGCGCTGCATGGAGTTGTGTGGCTGAGGTAAGCACCTTTTTAGGAAGCTGCAGACTTCGCTAATTAATGAAAGCGCTTTATATATTGGATTATAATGTACGTTAAATCGTATTTATATAACTAATTGATTATAAAAACAATATTTTTTCATTGCTCATTCTTATTCCCGGAACCAAATCCGATGACATAACCGTCCGGATCCTTCACCGAGAATTCCTTCCACACTCCCCAATCATGCTCGGATAGGACAGGCTCAGCTTCAATGATTGCCCCGTTTGCTTTCAACTCCGCATAGAGAAGATCCAGCTCTTGATGGGTCTGTACGTAAGCATACGTATTCCATATCCCTTTGTTTGGACGCACATCCTTGCTGTCCTCCGCTTGAATAAGCTTGAAGCCTAGGCCAAAGTTATCCCGAATAACCCAATAGTCATTCACTTCGCACCCTAATGCTTCCGCATAATAGTTCTGTGAATTAGCCAGATTGGATACCACTAAGACCGTAAGAGAATTCTCGACTTTCGCCTTCTTCATCACTATTCAATCACCCATTTACTGGAAGTATACTCACAAACAAAATACTACCAAACATATGTTCCTATGTAAAGCAAAAAAAGAAGAGGGGCTCCCTCTTCTTCTAGCTTGATCTATCCTTCTGAATGACCGGTATCCAGATCTCGCTCCTGAACGTCGGCGAACTGGTATCCTTATGCTCATTCCATAATATCTCGGGACCTTGAGCCGCTTCGTAATTCGAGGACGGAAACCATTCCGAGTAGATGCGCCCCCAAACATTTTGCAGCGTTGCCGGGAATGGCCCTACCGCTTCGAATACGGCCCATGTTCCGGCTTCAACCAGCAGTTCGCTGTAATGCTCCGGACATGCGGAACTCGTTGCTGCACCGATATAATGGTCTAGCTCTCCTTTTTCCTCCATACGGCCCTCGGAGAAATTTACGGAGGCGCTTATTAAGCCTGTAGGTGTCACGTTGGACAATGCTTTAAGCTCGCGGATCCGCTCCTCGGTCAAGCTCTGCCACATCGCGGCAATTTCCGGGTTCACGCCTTCGAATACAATCGGTACCCGCTTCATCAGCCCAACAATGCGGAACGCTTCCTTGTCTTCAATCCGGTAATTCATTTCGTCTCCCCCTGTTATGGTTAATTGAAAGGACATGCGGGGAAAAGCTTTCAAAGACTGCCCTTGCCGCCTTGCCTCGGACGGTGTAAGCCCGTGAACAGCCTGGAATGCCTTGCTGAACGAATCCGCGGAGGTATAACCGTATTTGACCGCCACGTCGATTACTCTGGATGAAGAGTTCATCAGATCAAAAGCCGCCAACGTCAGTCTTCTCCTTCGGATATATTCAGACAAGGAAACCCCGGCAAGAAACGAGAACATGCGCGAAAAATGGTATTCCGAGCAGTGTGCCCTTCTGGCCGCTTCCTTGAGATCAATCTCCTCGGCCAAATGATCCTCGATATATTTCAAAGCCTGATTCATTTGTTCCAGCGTATTCATCCGTTTCCCCTCCTTTCCTCACCAATAGATTAACAAAAGGGAATTCTCCCTATCCGACTTTTCTTGCACAAGATTAACGGCAAGCAGCTTATGAGCTCTTAAAATTTAAAAAAGGCAAACCTATGCAGGCTCGCCTCTTCCTTGCCTAATATTGCCTAATATTGCCTAACTTCCTCAATAACAGAGATCGGAACATGCACAAGCACGTTGGACTGGTAACGCAGCTGCACGAACTGTTCCTCTACCTTTTCGATTTTCCCGCTCCATACTTTTCCCTTGCTGGTTCTTACGGCTACCGACTGCTGTGCAATTTGCGCATGCAATAAGTGCAATCGAATCGTTGAGATTGGTATCATCTCCTCTTCTGTTACCCGAAGTCCTCCAGCTCTTATCTATCCGGGACCTATTTCTTGATTTTAAAGGACCCGACGTTTTTGCACAATTGTTTAATTGCTTACTTAGAAAATTAAATATGATACTCCAATAAAATTACTTCTTCGTTTAATTTCGTTGCACTCCCGCATACCTGATGCCACTATCGAAATAGATGCGTCAGAATGAAAGGAGTTCTCTCATGAGCCGGAAACAAAAGCTGAATAATGACTGGTATTTCTCCAAGCATCCGCTTGGTACGGAGCTAGACGCCATCAAGCAAGGCGGTATCGATTGGTCCCCTATTACCCTCCCGCATGACTGGTTAATTTATGACTCTAACAACCTGTATGAGAATAGCGTCGGCTGGTACCGTAAAGTTATCAGCTTCGAAGACCTGCCCGAAAATAAGAAATTTGCCCTTCGATTTGAAGGCGTTTACATGAATTCGACGGTTTATGTGAACAGTCGTGTTGCCGGTACGTGGAAGAATGGATACTCGACCTTTGAATTCGATATCACCTCCTTGCTAATAACAGGCGATAATGAAATTCTCGTTCAGGTCGTTCATGAATCTCCGAACTCCCGCTGGTATTCCGGAGCAGGAATTTACAGGCCGGTGTGGCTCATTGCCTCACCGGATACACGCCTTGCCTCTGACGGTATTTATATATCCGCCAAAAAAAATACAGGCGATGCCTGGTCTGTTGATATTGATACCGAGGTTGCATTTGGGAATCTCACCGATTCTTCCGAATTTAAGCTTCGGCATACGATCCTGGATGCCGCAGCGACGGTAATCAGCCAATCCGAAACCCTTGTTCAACCGGAGGCTGGCTCGACCGTAACCTTTAACCGGGTGCTTGCGGTTCATCAGCCGATGCTTTGGGATCTGGAAGAGCCGAACCTCTACAAGCTCCAAACGGAATTAATCGTTGAAAATAACGTATTGGATTCGGAAGAGCAAACCTTCGGATTCCGTACCTTCGATTTCGATACCCAGAAAGGCTTTTTCCTGAATGGCCGGCATGTCAAGCTTCAAGGGGTTTGCCAGCACCATGACCTTGGTTCTCTTGGTGCCGCCGTCAACAAGACGGCTCTAAGAAGACAAATTGCCCTCCTCCAGGAAATGGGCGTTAACGCGATTCGGACAGCCCACAATATGCCGGCGGTTGAGCTGATGGAATTGGCCGATGAGATGGGCGTGCTTATCGTCTCCGAAGCGTACGACATGTGGGAACGGGCGAAGACGCCGTATGACTTTGCGAGATTTTACAAGGACTGGTGGGAAAAAGATATCGCCAGCTGGGTCCGCAGAGACCGGAACCATCCAAGCATGCTGATGTGGAGTATCGGCAATGAAATTTACGATACCCATGCCGATGAACGCGGGCAGACGCTTACGGTAGAGCTGCGGGACAAAGTGCAATTCCATGATCCGAAGGGCAATGCCGTTGTCACGATCGGTTCAAACTATATGCCTTGGGAGAATGCCCGGAAATGCGCCGACCTGGTTCAATTCGCCGGTTATAATTACGGGGACAAATACTATAAGCAGCATCATGAGGAGCATCCGGACTGGTACATTTACGGCAGCGAGACCTGTTCGACGGTGCAAAGCCGGGGGATCTATCACTTCCCGCTTGCCCAGTCCGTTCTGGCGGACGACGACGAGCAATGCTCCTCGCTCGGCAACAGCTCGACCAGCTGGGGGGCAAAAAGCACGGAAGCCTGTATTATCGCCGACCGTGACGCCGCCTTCTCACTCGGGCAATTTCTGTGGACCGGCTTCGATTACATCGGAGAGCCAACCCCTTACCATACGAAGAACTCCTACTTCGGGCAGATCGATACAGCCGGTTTCAAGAAGGATGCCTTCTATATTTACCAGGCGGAATGGACCGATTATCGCGTGAAGCCGATGGTTCATATTTTCCCCTACTGGGATTTCTCGGAAGGACAGCTTATCGATGTACGCGTCTCTTCGAATGCGCCAAGGATCGAGCTTTTCTTCAACGATAACTCCCTTGGAACTTATGACATTGATCATGTCCACGGCCAACAGCTGCTGGGAGAATGGCGGATTCCTTATACGAAAGGCATCCTTCGGGCTGTTGCTTATGACGATTCGGGCAATGCGATTGCAACCGACATTCAGTCCTCCTTCAGTGATGCGGAGACCATCCTTCTGACACCGGACAAAACAACTTTGGCGGCCGACGGCTCGGATCTGGTCTTTATCGAGATCTCAACTCTTGACCGGGATGGCTTGCCGGTAGCCAATGCAAATAACCGCATTCATGTGACCGTAGAAGGTCCCGGCCGACTCGTTGGGCTCGATAACGGGGACAGCACCGATTACGATTCATACAAAGGAACGAACCGCCGCATGTTCAGCGGCAAGCTTCTTGCGGTCGTTGCGCCTACGCTGGAGAGCGGAACCATTACCGTGAGGGCGGAATCCAAAGGTTTAACTGCCGGCGAAGTGACGTTGACCGCTGCTGCTCCTGAGCCGGCAACACCGGGTAATGAATATACTCTGTATGCCTATGCGCCTGGACAAGCTGACGATCCATCAAGCAAACCAGCCGTTTCCGACGACGAGATTCCCGTACGCAAGCTGGAAATCATTTGTCCGCAAGGCAATGAGCTTTCGGCGGAGGACCGCGCTTTGCCGGTACAAGTCGTTATCCATCCAAGCCAAGCCGCGTATCGGGACGTGGAGTGGCGGGTTACGAACGCTGCCGGCGTTGATGCCAATATAGCGACCCTGGAGGCAGACGGGCATCACGCAGCCGTTCATGCCGTTAGCGACGGCGAGTTCTATCTCCGATGCGCAACAAAGAACGGAGCAGACCGTATCCGTCTTTATTCTTTAATGGAGTTTCGGACTGACGGTGTCGGACAAGCTTTTATTAATCCGTACGAATTCGTATCCGCAGGCTACCATAGCGAGGCCAGCCGCAATCTGACAAACGGGAATGAACGCGGCGTAGCGACAAGCCGGGACGGCGAAAGCTGGATCTGTTTTGACAACATCGACTTTGGAAGCTACGGCGCGGACGAGATTACGCTGCCAATCTTCTCGCTCGACAGCGAACGGTTCGCCATCGATATGTGGGAAGGCATCCCTGGCGAGCCCTCGGCTTCCCTGCTAGCCCAGCTGGCGTATCAAAAGCCATCCAAATGGAATGTGTACCAGGAAGAGACGTATCGTCTGCCACGCCGGCTTACAGGCATTACGTCCCTCAGCTTTGTTCTTCATCGCAAGATTCATTTGAAGGGCTTCCGCTTCAAGAAGGCAATGAAAGCCTTTGAACGACTGGAAGCGCTGGAGAATAACCAGATTTACGGCGATACGTATACGCTGGCGGATCAGGCAATCGAGAACATTGGCAACAACGTCTCGCTTGTGTTCCGGGACATGGATTTTGGGGACACAGGCACAAGGAAGCTAGCCATCCGCGGTCAATCGCCTATCGACAACAATACGATCCATATCCTTTTCAGCGGTGCCGAAGGCGAAACTACTCAGCTGGTGGAGTTTGCCTATACGGAAGATTATTTCGAGAAAGAATACGCTCTCGAGCGGATCACCGGCCTTCAGACGGTCACCTTCATTTTCCTGCCGGGCAGCCGATTCAACTTTAAATCTTTTCAGTTTCTCCCGGAGTAATTTGCTCAACAGGCATAGGGACCTCAGCGGACAGCTGAGGTTTTCTTTTTCCCCCTTCCCACCGCAACTTACCAAACAGAAAGACGTACAATTGTATAATTCAGGAAGATGGTAATAGTAATACCATAAGGGATGCCGACTTATCCTGACCCTCCTTTACGAAAATGTATATTTGAAATAAAGACTTTAGAAGGATTGAAGTGAGCACATTGGTACTTTCGAACATTTCCATACGGGTTCATATTTTGGTACACTAAACGTTACGATTGTAACAGTCAGCTAAGGGAGGATTTATACATTGCGAGTAAAAGAGAATCTGATTGGCGCTGCAATCGCTTTTGTACTCATCTGCGGTGCGGGAGCCATCGGCGCGAATTACGTTCTTAAAGCCATGGATAGTGGGGATAAGACTGAAACAACCGATAAAACGGAAACAACGGATACAGTACAACCGCTGCATGTTCCGCAAGTTGACTTTGCGGCGAATTCGACGGAAGGTAAAGCGATCGGGAAGATTAAGGAGTATCATTCGACCTTTGATCTCAAGGTAACGGGCGGCGGACTGGATAATTTCAAGCCGGACAACGATACCGCCTGGGAGGAGTTTCTCGCGTCGGAAGTCTTCAACGCCAAAAATTACGAAGACATTGGCAAAGCCCTGTCTAGCGTCGAAGGTCTGCAGATTGATATGAACAACCTGATCGAGCTTGCCGATATTGCCCGCAAGAAGCATGATCCGGATGCTTTGCGTTTCATGCACCGTATTTTGCATGATTTGGACTTATACGCATTCCCTAATAAAGATACCGTCCAGCGCGATTACTGGGGGGTAACGAACACCGCTCCCTCCGGCGACAATGCGAACCGGGATGAGATGGAGAAGTTTCTGGCCGCTAATAAAAAGTAATGGAAAAACCGGGAACACGAAAGTGTTACCCGGTTTTTGTCTGAATGAAACTATAGATAAGATTCGGTATCTCCGATAAATCATCGCATGCGAAGTCCGTATACTCGTTAGGATCGGCCCTTTGCTTCCATACGGTCCTCATCCCCAGCTCCTTCGCCGGTATTATATCTTTCTTCATGTTATCGCCTACAAAAACGGCCTCCGCTGCGGATACGTTCAGGTTGGATAGGGATAATTGAAAAATGGCGGGATCCGGCTTCCGCAAACCTACCGCTTCCGAGATGACAATGTCGTCAAAATAATCCTCGATGCCTAAAGCCCGTATTTTGTCCCGCTGATAAAACGCTCTTCCGTTCGTAATCATGCCCAATTTGAATGGGGCCTTCTTCAGACCGATAAGCATTTCCGTAAGCCCCGGATAACCGATAGCATGCTTCGAAAAATTACGGTTCAGATCCTCCAGCATAACGGGAAGCAAGGAGCTGGCCATGTCGAAAAACCCGATTAGATCCTTATAGACCTCTTCCTTCGGACGAACGACATGATTCATTTCCGTAAACTTTCGAACATACTCCCCTTTGTCTATACGATAGGCTTCCAGAGCATAAGCATCATATTGATGATTGGCGAATCCGATTAAGGATTGATGTTTATCCAGCAACGTTTGGTCGAGATCGAAAATAACGGCAGCGATCTTATTCATTCAAGCACTCCTTAATCATATAGTCCATATAGGCTAAGGCATCTTGTCTGCGTTTGAAGACGTTAAGGTACAAGGATTTGGAGTTGCCCTCTCGCAAACGAATGGATTCCCGTAAAATAAGATGCCATCTTGCCGGTACATGCCGCATGACATATTGACCTGCCCCTGATTTCGAGATCAGATCCCGTTCCTTAATCGTGTAATAAATGCGGGAAACGCCAAGTACACCCCACTCAATCATCCAGCCTTTCATGAACATGCCGAAGTAAGGCAAGGAAGGAAATTTCTCAGCTCGTCTTTTCCAGTTCAGCCAATAGTGCTCTAGATTCAGCTTCATGTTACGGGTTAATACATCCCAATCAATCGTATAGCCGAAGGTTTGGGGAGGCGGCCCGATTATCGCCATTCCGTAATGCTTGAGCTGGAACGCATCAACCGAATTTTTGGATAACCGCTCTAATCCGACCAACCTGCCGCTATTAAAATAATAGTAAGGGCAATCCTGATCTTCGATACTATCCAAATCCGCCTTCCATATGTACCTGCCGTCCAAGCTGATCTTCGGACGGCTTTTCTCCAGATCGAAATGGATCCGCTCGAGGACCTTCACTTCTTGCTCCGTTAACGGCCGGTAGGTGACTGCCGCAAAATCCAAATCGCTAACCCCTTCCTGAAAGGAGGCAAGCGAGATGGATCCGAACAGGTAGAAGGCTTCCAATAGGCCGGGCAGATCCTTGTTCATTCTGGCGAAGTATTGATCCAATACCGTTTGGACTTGCTCAGGCATCGTCATTCGCTTCACCCTCAATATTAGGATAAAGAGAGAATAGCACAGGATAGGAAATTATAAAATATTGGAAATACCATGGGGATCTCCTAACCGAATGACTGTCAGGACAGGCTCGAACACGGCAACGCTGCCCGTCATGCTCTCTACGACCAGGCTGATTGCCGCTCCTTCAGGAAGTGACAGGACATGGTTCTGCTTATTCCAGCCGTAATGGAATCCCCATTTTTGCCATTGCCAAGCCTTCCTCTTGTTTTGCCAATACCTTCACCATCTACGAAAAGGATAAAAGTTACATTCGACACGGGAGGTACCGTAGCGTTAACGGAATACGAGACCAGATATAAGCCGGCATGGGACACTACAATGGCACCGTACCGCAAATCCGTATTCTCCGAATCATAGAGCTCCGTCACCTCGATCGCCTCACCGCTCACCGGCTTAATTTCCGAGTCTATTCAGGCGTCTCCAAAGCTTGTAAAAGGATTACCCGACGGTCCCGGTACTCCTTGCGGCCCGGGCGGTCCGGTTAATCCCGTTGGTCCTGTTGGCCCGGTTGGCCCGGTTGGTCCCGTAGCGCCGGTTCTTCCCGTTAATCCTGTTGGTCCAGGAGGTCCGGGCGGTCCTTGAATGCCTTGCGGCCCGGGTGGTCCTGTCATACCTGTCAATCCCGTATAACCTGTTAATCCATCACTCATCCGCTGCTCACCTTCCATCCTTTTTCTACTAGATTATATGTGCCATTCGGCAAGCTTGTCTGTACATTAGCAATAGAAAAAACGCACCTGAACAGTGCATTTTTCCTGAAATAATCTACTCATAGCCTTGGGTCGATTTCCTTCTCTTTGGCCACCTCGAACAGCAGATTTGCTGCGATATTTTTGTAATGCTCATTATCCGGCGAGATCTCTGCGTGGGGAATGGCCAGCATCCGTTGACCGATCCGGAATTCCGCAGCAGAGGTGCGAAGCTTCTGACTGACATTCTTTTGCTTCATCAGCTTGTTGTATTTATGAGGGAATCGATAGTCATACCCGTACACGATGGACAAGTACTCCGCATTCCGAACCTTGAGGAATGGAACAACCTGATCTCCGTTTGTTTCCGGCTTAATGACCACTCCTTCCATCTTCTGTTCGACGGTCAGCTTGGAGAAAAATTGCTCCGCTTGCTCAGCTGCGTGCTCATTCGTCAAGTCCAGGAGCAGGAATTCGTCGTCCGAGAGAAAGCGATACATTTCGGAGGTTTTCCAGCTTACCGGAAGCTCCTCTTGACCGGATTTATAAATGATTTTCAGCAGAGCAAAAGGCTTATAGGCAAGCTCGCCTTCTTCCGCATACAGCTCCATTTGTTGCTTATAGGTTTCGTAAGCAGCCCGGTGGACATCCAGCGGCACATAGGAATCAACAACGGCAGGCAGATGCTTATAGTTCTGATAGGCGATCGATCCGTATTTTTTGTTTAACTCCGCCTTTGGCGTATGATGTTGATCCTTTTCGAAGCCGCTTGCGCGGTAACCTTCGGTTAACTGATGAAGAGCCTCTTCAAATCCGTTCTGCTGCAGAAAAGCGATCTCGGTCTCTAGCGCCTTCTCGATAGGCTTGAATTGCCGCTGGATCAATCTCTCCCCCATTGCCTGCCAAGGAAGCAGTTCGCCGTCGAGGATAAGCATTTCTATTGCATGATCTCTCATAAAACCGCCAATTTTGTTAAGCAGCCCGGAATAGATGCCGTTCATATCCACTTTCTTGATTTTGTATCCGTTACGGCTGATCGCAAAGCATTGCTCTGCATCGGCATGGAGATAAATATTGCATCTCGAGCCCATATACTTCGGCTGCAGCACAACTTCCTTCACACCGCGCTCCGCGTAATACTGCAAACCTTTGCGGATAGATTCTAATTGGCCCGCCGAATCATCCTTATCCGCCGGAGCCATAGTTCCGGAAATATAATTGATCTTGTGATGAGTGGCATAGCGAAGGCGGCGCAGCTCCTCTTCCCCTAAATCCTGAACCGCTACTTTTCGTACCGACACAAATAAAGGCTTCAGCTCCTCGGTCATATAAGCCTGTTTGGATGGCTGGGACTTATAAAATGGCTTATAAGACAGGCTCACAGCGGTTAGTGCGTTACCATGCACGCAGCCGGAATCGACATGGACTTTATTTTTGATCCGGAACGCATTCTTCGCGGCGACATGGCCGAATACATGAAACGGATAATTGCTCACAGCTTCTTCCTCCAGAAATTTCAGCTGCGATTCCAAGTCAGCTTCGCGGTCAATCCGGAAATTCCGCTGATGGTGAACCGAATGCGTGTCCAGCTTGCCGATATATTTGTTCCGGCATGGCGCATGAGTGACATAAAAAGAGGAACCGCTGCCGCCAACAAGGCGGTAAAAAGGCTTCGACACCGCAACAAGCTGATGAAATTGATCAAGCAGCTCCGTATCGCCTGCAAGTACCTGCGTGGAGTCGAAATACGTATGCAGCAGCTCCTGGTCGACTCCCTGTACATCCCCTTTTAAATACTTGTGAACGAAATTTTCGTGATTGCCCAGCACAAAATAGAAATGCTCCCGATTCTCATAAAGAAACCGAATCGTTTCCCTGGTCTGTTTTCCTTTGTCAATCCAATCACCCACAAGGACGATTTTCGTGTCTTTGACACGGTCGGCAGGCGTCAAAGTATTCCCTTCAATCTGATAACCGTAGCTGCGCAGCAAGGATTGAAACGTATCCAGGCATTCGTGGATATCCCCTACCACGATATATTTATAGCGGCTTGGCAGCGCGGTTGCCAGGTATTCATCCAGATTCTCGATACGAACACGGTATTCGGGATTTGCTTTTTTCTCTGTGGCGGAGTAGAAATCTTTGGCCCTTATTTTGTGAACGGCGGAATAGCCTTCTCTGGATAAAGAACGCAGCACTTCGGTCTTGAGACGGTTAAGGTGTGCCGTGATCACCTTTTTGGAACGCTCGGAGGCGTAATAATCGGCACGGTTGCGATAATCGAACAGGATAACTTCCACATTGTAGTTGTTCTCATGGGCGATTTCTCTCACTTTTGCGCGGAAATCCTCTGCCAGCCCCGTTGTATCTACAATGACGAATTCCGCATTGACCGGAAAGGAGGTTACAAGCTTCAGCTTGGTAAACAACAATTGAAAAGCCTGATCGCTAGCTTCCAGCATAACCCGGTCATATTTATCGTAATCAAAGCCCAATACCTCCTGCCGGATGGAATCCGAGGACAAATATTGAATATTGGGTGTAATGCCCTTCTCTTCATCCCGGAACTTCAGGCCCGGAATCAATATTTCGTTCGCGAAGGTAGACTTCCCGCATTCCGTTGAGCCGACCATTAGAAAGATGGTATGGATTTTTGTTAAGATCTGCATGGTTATGCCCCTCTTTTCTTCAAAATAACGCCTTGCGTTGTTTGGATGCCGTTCACTCCATCGCCGATTGCGATAAATTCGATATCCCATTTGATTTCATGAAGGATATCCTCGAACCACTGCCGGAATTCTTTTTGCGTCATCTCCCATTTGTGATCTTCGTGCCTCATGTTCTGAAGCTCGTAATAGGGATTAAAGTCAGCATTAGGCGTTGTCAAAATAAATTGATCGAACTCGATATGGGCACAAATCGTTCGAATAAGTTGCTTGGCTTCATCCATGCTCATATGCTCAATAACCTCGGTCAGGATAATATCGACCTGTTCCCCGTTGTAATCCTCCAAGAAATGCTCAATCGACCGGTAAAGCGCAATGTTCTCGATTTCTTTCGATCTCGCTTTACGTTCAACGGCTGCAAGCTGCTCCTCGTTAATATCGATCGCATAATAGCTTCCCTCTATCTTTTTGGAGAAAGGTATCGCGTAAAAGCCTTCCCCGCAGCCGACATCCAATATAGATTTATCGAATGTAAGGGAGCTGCCGATATAATTCCTTCTCTGGAACGCCGTTCCGCCGAAATCAAAGTCAATGGCGTAACGTTCCGTATGCTCCAACGCCTGTTTGTATTTCCAGAAGCTCGACTTGGACTGCAGGAAGTTTCTAGCGAATAGGCTGCGAATATAAAAGGGAGCATCAATTTCTTGAATGCTATGAATATATTTGTCCAGAACTTCATCGTTGATATCGATATACTCCTTGCCCGACATGGCCAGAAACAAGCAGAGGACGCTAACCACATGAAGGAGATGATACAAGCTCTTCTCGGTTGTGACCGTTAACGCATAGCTCTTGCCGGATAACGATTGATATTCGAAGCTGCAATCCCGCATGTGCTTCTCGAACATCTCGACGTAGCGGACCCATTCCACATGAACCATATTGATGTGGAAAGCATGCACGAATCCGTCTATATCCTCTTCATGCCGGGTTTTGTAAGGTGCCGAAAAATATTCGTTGATGGCATTAAGCGGAAACAACGGCGTATTGTACCTGGAAACATTCAAGTATTCGAATTGTTCCTCTTCGCTTTCTTTATAGGAAATTTCATTGTCCGCATCCTTGAAATAGACATTGTAAGCCGAGTCGTCGGTATACCAGCCAAAGGCCATACCTTTCCGGACGGAACGGATTTGCATGCCGGAGCCCGGATTCTTTTTTAAGAGATAAGATAATTTCGGATTCGTAGATTTCAACTGCACGATGGCCATAAGGTTCATTCCCTTCTTCCTTCACAACTTCTAATCGCATTTTCACATGTCTTCCAATCAAGGAACACGGCAAAAGTATTACGACACCGCTTTTTAAGGGTAAAAAACAGCACGTTGGCCTGAGGAACCATCGTGCTGCTGTCTCTTTTTAAGTTAAACGATGCATGCTCCAGACAATCCCTCCCGAGTTCGCCCCGCCTAATATAAGCGCAACGGTTAACCCATCCGCATTGTAAAACAAGCCGATTACGTCTCCCGCATTCAAAGTTACGCCGCCGGATAAGGTAACCGTGCCATTCCCCAAAATAGCCCTTAGGTTGAGAAGCGTAACGTTAACATTGAGAAGCGGGAATAATCCGCTAATAAGCGTCGTAGCCGTTGGCGAAGTTCGTTGCACGGCAAAGGAGGGATTTATTCCTGCTCCTAGAGATAAGGTTATTGCGGCTGTTGTTGAGTAGTTGATCGTCGCCAGGATTTCATATCTGCCTGTAACCGGAACGGTATAATTGCCTGTGACGGCGTTAAAGCTGGCGCTTGTAAAATACGGCGAAGCCGTCGACCAGTTGGTCAACTGCTGACTTGCCGCCAAGTTCAGAGTACTTATAAATCCCGAAAACCCTTCCGTCAGGATGTTCGGGCCGGTAGCTCCTGTTGCTCCTGTTGCTCCCGTTGCACCTGTCGCTCCTGTTGCTCCTGTTGCTCCTGTTGCACCTGTTGCTCCTGTTGCTCCTGTTGCTCCTGTTGCTCCCGTCGCTCCCGTCGCACCTGTCGCTCCTGTCGCTCCCGTGGCTCCCGTCTCGCCCGTCGCACCCGTGCTCCTGTCGCTCCCGTCGCCCCTGTGGCTCCTGTAGCTCCTGTTTCGCCTGTAGCTCCCGTTGCACCCGTCGCACCCGTAGCTCCTGTTTCGCCTGTCGCTCCCGTCGCACCCGTCGCTCCCGTTGCACCCATCTCACCCGTAGCTCCTGTTTCGCCTGTCGCTCCCGTCGCCCCTGTCGCACCCGTCGCTCCCGTGGCTCCTGTCGCACCCGTCGCACCCGTAGCTCCTGTTTCGCCTGTCGCCCCCGTCGCACCTGTCGCACCCGTAGCTCCCGTCTCACCCGTGGCTCCCGTGGCTCCTGTCGCACCCGTCGCTCCCGTGGCTCCTGTCGCACCCGTCGCTCCTGTCGCACCTGTCGCTCCCGTCGCTCCCGTCGCACCCGTCGCACCCGGTTGGCAATGGCATCTTAACGCATCCGCCAATATCGCCTGAATAGAAGAAATAATCGTTATGAACCGGCTCGTAAAACTGGGATCCAGACAACCCTGCCTTACGATAGACAACAAAACATTCATCAGTTGCTGTAAGGCAATACCGACGCTCAGGGTTGCAAAAGGAGTTATTTTAGCCGTTACAAGTGCCAGCTCTATTCTGGCAACCAGACGGGCTTTGTTCGCATTTTTTATTCTCGAGCACTCCGTTATTTTCAGCAGCCTGCTTAAAAGCTCCTGAAGGTATACGATTGCTTGGGGAGTTGGAGCTACCTTCAACACAATCGGTATAATCGTCCTTAACTCTTGCAGAAGTTGCAAAACCGTACCCGTTTCTTGCCCAAATCCTTTTATTTTGGATTTATGTCTATTCTGGTTTCCCAAAGCGCCTTTCATCGGTTTCCGGCGTTTCAACCGTTCCACCTCCCCGTGCTTCTCCAAAGGCTCAACGTACAATTACAACCGCTGCTGCAACCTATATATTTACGTGCAAAAGGTTTTTAACATAACTAGCTGTTCGCATTTCTCTATTGCCTCTCCAAATTCCAAAACGGTATAATTGGTTCCATATTCCAATATTTCATATTTTTCAGGAGGACAACCGATATGATCCCTCAGCGTGTCAGCTTGATCACGATTGGTGCTTACGATTTGCCTGCGCTTCGTGCTTTCTACCAGAAGCTTGGCTGGGAGGAAACCGCCCACAGTTCGGATAACTATGCTGCATTTACAACCGCAGGCGTCATTTTGACCCTATTCCCGATTGAAGAACTCGCCAAGGATGCCGGAATAACCTTTACCCAAGACAGAAATAGCTACCGTGCGGTTTCATTTGCCATTAACTTGGACGAGCCTTCGCAAGTAGACTCGGTCATTGAACAAATCCGAGAGATTGGCGGTACGATATTAAGAGAGCCTAGCGATGCGTTCTGGGGAGGCCGTACGGCGTATTTCGCCGACCCGGAGAACAATCTGTGGGAAGTGGCCTGGAATCCCTCTGCCGTATTCGACGAGCGGGGCGCAATGATCTCGTACTAACTTCACAGGGGAAGAGGTAATCCATTCGTGGAAATCCGAAGCATTCGCGAATCTGAGATTGACCTGTTTATTGAGGTATTAATGGAAGGCGCAAGTTGGATAGCCGCTAACAAAGAACGGATGTGGGATGAAGCCGATCTTCAAGCGCACAGCTTGATGGAAGGACTTACGATAAACAATTTTTTTGCGGCCTTTATGGATGGTGAGATTGCCGGGGTTATGATTTTGCAGGATGAGGACAGCTTTTTCTGGCCGGAAGACCCGGAGGGCGAGGCTTTATACCGAAATAAAGAGCTATGCCAACGCATAGCTCTTCTTCTCTCTATTCAGCTGGCGGTCGCAGATCAATTACCGTGGAAGCCGTTTCAATACCATTTACCATCAGTATAATACGATGCTCTCCCGCGTAATGCCGCCGGGTAGATAAATCCGCGAACCGGTGAACCCTGCTGCCAGAAAGCTTTGAACCACCCGGAACCGTCTTATCTGATAAGAGGAACAACTTGCGTGAAGTTTTGCCGCCCGATTTCACGAAATCTATTCCGTATTCAATCCTAAGATGCATCGGCTCTCCCTCTTGGATTTGCAAGGCATATTCCAGTCTGCAGCTATCGCCGATTGCCAGAATGGAAGGACGGGCCTGCAGATCTGCGGACGTAACAATGGGGGTCGAATCATCGGACATTGCATAACCGAAAATAGCCAGAGCCTCCGGATGTGCTTGGCGAACCAGATTCCGGCAAGCATGACGGATAATCCAATCCGTGTAAGGATTCTGCCCCTGCCAGCGCCGGGCTATGCCCAGTACAACATCCGGATGATCCTTCGCGATATCGTTCAGATTGTTGGCAACGCTCTTGCGCACGTAAAGCGAAGGATCCGCCTTCAACAATTCCAGTACCGGAAGCAGCGGCGAAGGGTCTTTCTTAAAGACGGGAAGAGCTTGGCCCCATGGAAGACGAGGCCTGCAGCCTTCGCTTGCCAGTCTTCGCACATGTTCATTCGGGTCGCTTGCCCAGGTCAGCATTTGCTTCATCATACGCTCGGGATCACGCAGCAAAAACACGCGGACGGCGAATTCCGCCGAAGATTTCGGAGTAAATCTCTCCAAGGCTTGCATGGACAGCTCCCAATGCTCTTCAGCTCTTCCGTACACCTCAACGAAATCCGGGAAGAACAGATACGGGAATCCGCTGCACTCCTCGCAGATCGCATACAAGACTGCAAGCGCGTCGCCGTAATTTGCCGGCAAATGCCTGCCCAGTACCGTTGAGATTTGTCTGATCCTCCCTTTCAAGGCTAGCTCGTTCCACTCTTCATTCATAACTTCAGTCACAAAAGCCTCTTTCTCAAACGCTGGATAAGCGGCCAGCACTTTATCCGCGAATTGCCGCAGGAAAGCTTCGTCGTACATATCTTTTAACGGCTCAGCCAATGGAGTACCTCTCTTCGATAATCTCTTTGTCGTAGTCATACGCCCATTATAGAACATTTGTTCTTGTTTTGCAAAGTAGCTTGAAGGAGGAACCGCATGTTCCCTGTTCTAGAGACTGACCGCTTGCTATTAAGAGAGATCACTTGCGAGGATCGATCGGACATCTTTGCTTGCTTTTCGAACAAACAGGTTACCATGTATTACGGACAAGAAGCATTGGAGCATATGGACCAGGCACAGGCACTTATTGATTTTTTCTCAAGAAGCTATGCGGAAAAGCGCGGCATTCGCTGGGGAGTTGAACGTAAGGAAGAAAAGAATCTTATCGGTACCGTCGGCTTTAATCAGTGGTCTCCCAAGCATAGAAGAGCCGAGGTTGGATATGAGCTTCTTCCCGATTCCTGGAGGAATGGATACGCTTCGGAAGCGATTTCCGCAGTTCTGCGGTTCGGATTTCAAGAACTTAAGCTCAATCGCATTGTTGCCGTAGTGTTTAAGGAAAACGTAGCCTCGAATCATCTGCTGACAAAGCTGGGGTTTCAACAAGAAGGCATTCTTAGGGACTATATGGTCCAAGACGGGAAGGCACATGATACTTACATTTACTCTCTGCTAAACCGTATTTAAAATTTGCGATACCAAAAAATAGCTTTCTCCCGTGCCGTAGAAAATTTGGAGTAGAGCATCGTATCCACCCCGCCGATGATAAAATGATTCCTGGCATAGAAACGGCATGCAGATAAATTAACGTCTTGCGTCTCGAGCATAAGACCAATCTGATGATTTTGCCTTGCCCACTCGACCGCTTTTTCTAGCAATCGGGTTCCGATGCCTTGCTGACGACTGCTGGCGGATACCCCGATATCTTCTACAAGCGCAAAGCCGTTCCAATTGGAACGGAGTTTAATCCGGCCAATGCATTTATCGTCCGCGTAGTAGAAAAAAACAGCCTTTTCGGCATCCTCCATATACGAGTCGTCAATATCATCGTTCTCATATTGCTTCAAGTACGGTTCAGAAAAGCTCTCTTCCGTATAGGTCCAATGATCGTTTTCATACTTGGGGATTATACGTCCGGTTACAAGGAAGCTTTCGTTGGACTTGTTATAATCATCTTTATTGGAATGCGTCATCTTCTTAATCATGCCTTATGCGATACTCCTTTCCGGTATAAAAAAAGAACCAGTACCTGCCCAAACAGACTACTGGTTCCTTCTATTTTTGTTAGATAACTATGAGTTAGTATTCGCCAATTCCGAGATTGAACTGCCAATGAATACCGAATTTATCGGTAACCTGACCGTACAGCTTGCTCCAGAACGTTTCCTGCAGCTCCATCGCGATGTTGCCGCCAACCTTCAAACGATCGAAGGCCGAACGGAGTTTGGCTTCATCTTCCTCCACGAAGGCCAGCGAAATATTGTTGCCTACCGTAAACGGCATGCCCGGGAATACGTCGGAGAACATCACGTTGCTGCCGCCAATATTCAGGCGCGTGTGCATGATCAAGTTTTTCGCCTCTTCCGGCAAAGGATATTCCGGGTTGGGAGGAACTTCGCCAAACGTCATCAGTTTAGGCTTGTCCAGTCCAAATACTTCGGCATAAAACTCCGCCGCTTCACGGCAATTTCCGTCAAAGTTCAAATAAGCATCAACTGACATCTCAATCTCTCCTTGTATGACGATTATAAAATCGTTGGATGGCTACCCTTCCATACTGTACCATTTTCGATATAAATAATCAAAACCTGTTAATTCGTTTTGAATTTCGACAGCACTTCCTGCAAATGCTGTGCCATATGGCTCAAATCCTCGGCAGACGCCGAAATATCCTTCATGGATGACAGCTGCTTCGATGCCCCCTGCGAAATATCTTGAGAATGGTTATGCGTGGTTTGCGTCATCGATACAATTTCGGTCATCGACGCCGTAACCTCTTCCGTCCCCGCGGACATTTGCTCCGATGCGGCAGACACCTCTTGGATTTGACTGGAGATCTCCTGGAAGGTTGCGGTCATGCGGCCAAATACTTCGCCCGCTTCATTAATAAGCTCCGATCCAATCTCTGCATCATTCACGCCTTGATTCATCGCATGTGCGGCGCGTATCGTTGTTCCTTGTACTTCCTGGATCAACGCCGTAATTTCGGACGCGGATTGCGCCGACTGCTCCGCCAGCTTTTTCACTTCATTGGCGACTACGGCAAAACCTCTTCCATGCTCCCCTGCCCGTGCAGCTTCAATGGATGCATTAAGCGACAACAGCTGCGTCTGATTCGTGATTTCCTGAATAACCGATACAATGCTGCCGATCTGGTTCGACTTAAGCTCCAGATCCCGGACTTCATCGGCCGACTTGATTGCGGACGCGTGAATAAGCTTCATCTGCTCAACGGCATGAGTGACGGCAACCTGTCCAAGCTGCACTTCTTCAAGCGAGGTCTGAGAAGCTTCCGCAACGACCGATGAGGATTCCGCAATCCGCTGCACGCCGGAAGCCATCTCTTCCATCGCAGTAGAGGTCTGCTCGGCAGAGATCATTTGATTCTCCCCGGCTGATGCCACATTATGTATCGCTTCTCCGATACGGCTCGAAATATCGACGGAATCAATGGATGAAGCAGTCAGCTCTTCGGAGGAAGCGGCCAGTTGCTCCGCCGCGAAGCTGACTTTGCCGATCGTATCGGAGAACGAATCAAGCATCTCGTTCATATTATCCGCAAGCTGGCCAAGCTCGTTTCTCGCCTCGACTTCCAGTCTTGGCCGCAGATCCCCGCTTGCGAGGGTTTTAATGACATTCGATATGTAGACAATCGGTTTCGCCATTTGATTGGCGGATATATAGGTAGCGATAAGAGCAAGAAGGGTTACCGCGAGAGCAACGCCGATCGTTTTCCAGAGCATGTTCGTAACGGGCTGCATCGCTTCTTGCTCCGAGATCGATAATTGAATGACATAGCCGTTCCGCGTCGCTTCGGCATAACCGATCTTTTTCTCCCCGTTAAAGGTATAGGAGTAGTTCGTGTCCTTGCCCTGCTTGGCCATTTCGAAAGCCTTCACCGTTTCCGGCATATTCATGTCGTAGACGGTTTTCTTCATGACCAAGTCTGCTTCCGGATGACTGACAACAAGCCCGTTGCTGTCCAGCAGAATCGCGTAGCCGGTTTTTCCGACTTTCGTTTCGCTTACAATCGCCGCGGCTTTGTTAATTTCATAACCGAATGCGTAGAAGCCGTAAGCTTTTCCATCCTGTTTGAGAGGTGCTGCGATTACGATAGATACCTTGGAAGGATCGAGTTTATTCACCAGCGGATCGCTGACGGTCAAATTGCCTTCCGACAAGGATTTGAAATACGGTCGTTCCGACAAATCAATCTTGTCGCCGGATTGCGTGGCAACAAAATTTTTGCCTGTCATGTCAAGCGAATAGCCCGGGGACATCAATTCGGGGTTTTCTTTAATGAAATGCTCAATCAATTCCCGGTGCTTACCGGCATCCCCGCCATAGTATTGCCCAACTCCCGCCAGGGCGTTGATTTTGGATACCTTGGACTGCAGATCTTCGTCGAGCCTTGCGGTAATGACATCGGCCTGCTGGGCAAGCTCCCTCTTGATCTGGCTCTTGAACAACGAGGAGTTCGCAAGAAATAAAGCTGTCGACATGGACGCAACAATCGCAATCGCGATAATCAGCGTCGTGATCAACATGCGGTGGGCAATTTTCCGCGTTTGAAATAACCTGGGTAGTTCGAATCTCTTCTTCAGCATTTCTCTCAATGACTCCCTCTCTGTAATGTCGGCGGCGGCATGTCAAAAAGACCTCTGTCTGAGCGGTTGTTCATGTTGATCGAGGTCCGTTCGAAAAAAGATATACGCGATGCCAGCACGACATATCCTACACTATAAATTTGAGTTTTCGATTTCGTTTTAGTTAGAAATATGTTAGTTTTATATTCCTGCTGGGAGCTTTGCCCAAGTTTCTTTTCCCTAATGGATAGTGTAAGATGTAGGAAACGAATCAACGAAAATCAATGGCAGGAGTTGTCGAGCTTGGCACAAAACGAAATCATTTTAACCCCTGAAGGACTAAAAAAATTAGAGGATGAGCTGGAAGAGCTGAAGACGGTCAAACGCTCCGAGCTGGCGCATCGTCTGAAAGTAGCCATCAGCTATGGAGACCTGAAGGAAAACAGCGAATACCATTCGGCGAAAGACGACCAAGCCTTCATGGAGACCCGCATTGCGCAGCTGGAGAAAATGCTCAAGACGGCCCGGGTATCCAATTCGAAAGATACAACGAAAGTTGGCGTAGGCTCCATTGTGGTTCTGAACGACATTGAAGTCGCGGAGAAAATCGAATACCGCCTCGTAGGACCTGCGGAAGCCGACGTATTCGAGAACAAGATCTCTTACGAGAGCCCGATGGGCCAGGCGCTTATGGGCAAATCCGTTGGGGACGTCATCAGCGTGGATGCGCCAATCGGCGTCATCAAATATGAACTTCTCGAGATCAAAGTGAACGGATAAAGAATAGGATGCAGCATACGATGCTGCATTCTTTTTTTTCATTCCTCGAACAAACGGATGAAGTTCCGGGCACTCTTCGACAGGTACCGGTCCTTCAGCCAGATAATGCCGACCTCCGATTGAAAATCGGCATCCGATATGGTAAGCATTTTAATGGTAGGAAGCGGAAACGAGGCCATAACCGATTTGGGAAATACCGTCGCGCCGATACCGGCCGCCACAAGGGCTACAATGATCGCAACGCTGGAGCATTCGCAGATGACCTTTGGTTCGAAGCCATGCGCCCTCGCTTCAATCATTACGCGATGATGCATCCCGATTGTTTTGTCCGTCTTGAGGGTCAGAAACGGCATATCCGCAAGCTCGCTCATCAGCATCGTATTTTTATCCGGGGCACTCACCCAGTTGGCAGGAAGAACGGCTACGTACGGATCGGAAGGAAGCGGAAGCACCGAATAGGGCTGCGTATGCAGCGTCGATTCAAAGGGAAGCCTCGCCACAATCAGCTCGATATCCCGCTTCTCCAGCAGATTGCCGAGAATGAAGTGATCGCCTTCCCAGATTTTGAACGTTACATTCGGATACAGTCTGCGGAATTGCTCGATGGGCGGCGGCAACAGCGAAATGCAGGACACAACCGAACCGATAGCCAGCATGCCGTGCAAGCCCGCGTCGAGCTCCTTAACCTCATGCATGGTTTCGTTAAATTCCTGCAGCAGCTTCTCTGCTTTATCCCGCAGAAGCTCGCCAGCATGCGTCAGACTTAGCCCCTTCCCGCTCCGGTCAAACAAAGTTACGCCTAATTCATCCTCCATCAGCTTCAGTTGACGGCTTAGCGGCGGCTGCTCCATATTAAGCGCTTTCGCTGCCCGGGTAATTTGTCCTTCCTTGGCGATCGCCAAAAAGTACCTTAACTGTCGAATATCCATAACCAGCCCCCAATATACCTTTTCGGTATGCGTTCGCGATAAAACAGATACTTTAAATATATCGGCTGGCATGGTACGATTCAACTATAAACGAGCAACAAGGAGAGATCAAAGACGATGAACAAGGCCATTACCATAGAACTTTCTACTAACAAAAAGCAAAAACCTAAAGCATCCGAGCTTGGATTCGGCAAGTACTACACGGACCATATGTTCATTTTGGACTATGATGCAGCCAAGGGCGGCTGGTACAACCCGCGCATCGTCCCTTATCAGCCGATTTCGCTTGATCCGGCAGCAAAAGTGTTCCATTATGGCCAAACGATCTTTGAAGGCCTTAAAGCTTACCTGACCGGCGATGGCAAAATCCGTATGTTCCGTCCGGAGCAGAACATGGCGCGCCTCAACCGTTCCAATGCGCGTCTCAGCATCCCTGCCGTTGACGAGGAACTGGCGCTTGAAGCACTGAAGCAGCTTATCTTGACAGACCGCGACTGGATCCCTTCCGACGCGGAAACTTCCCTGTACGTACGTCCATTCGTTATCGCAACCGAAGCGCAGCTTGGCGTTAACGCATCGACGCAATACATGTTCATGATCATCATGTCCCCGGTAGGCTCTTACTACGCGGAAGGCATTCATCCGGTTAAAATTCACGTGGAATCGAAGTACGTTCGCGCGGTACGCGGCGGCGTGGGCAACGCGAAGACAGCCGGCAACTACGCGGCAAGCTTGAAAGCGCAAGAAGAAGCTTATGCGCAAGGCGCATCCCAGGTTCTGTGGCTGGACGGCGTTCACCGCAAATATATCGAGGAAGTCGGCAGCATGAACGTCTTCTTCAACATTGACGGTACGGTTGTAACCCCTGCACTGAACGGAAGCATCCTGGACGGCATTACGCGCGACTCGATCATCCGTCTGCTCAAGCATATGAACGTGCCGGTAGAAGAAAGACAGCTGTCGGTTGACGAAGTGATTGCGGCTCATCAGGAAGGCCGTCTTGTTGAAGCGTTTGGTACGGGTACTGCCGCTGTTATTTCTCCGATCGGAGAATTGTCTTGGGAAGGTACGCGTTACGTCATTAACGAAGGAAATACCGGCGAGCTGTCGCAAAAACTGTACGACACGCTGACCGGTATTCAAAAGGGTACGGTTGAAGATCCGTTCGGCTGGTCCATCGTTCTTGAACCTTCCGAGCATCTTATTTCGAATTAATTGCCATACGTCTTGACAGTCATTTGATCGAGACTTTTAAATTCATAGCCTTGCTTGCGGGCTTCGTCAATAATCGAGCCGAGCGCGGCAGCATTGTCTTTGGATACGGTATGAAGCAGGATTACCGCTCCGGGATGAAGCTGCGCGACAACTTGATTAAAGGCGAAGCCCGCTCCTTTTTGCTGATTGACGTCCCAATCCTTGTAAGCGACGGACCAGAATACGTTCGTATATCCGGAATCCTTGCTTACCGCAAGAACATTATCGCTAAAGATTCCTCTTGGCGGCCGCAGGTAGGTCATGGCTTGCTGACCGGTAAGCGATTGCACCTGCTCTCTTACCTTTTCGAGCTCTGTACGGATCTGGCTCGACGAGATTTGCGTCATATCCGGATGCGTCCAGGAATGATTACCAACCAGATGTCCCTCATTGACCATTCGCTTCACCAGCTCCGGCTGGTCCTTCACGTAATGCCCCGTCACGAAAAAGATCGCGGGCACTTGCTTCTCCTTAAGCACGTCCAGCACCTTCGGGGTATACCCGTTCTCATACCCGTTATCGAAGGTCATGTACAGCTCCTTCTTGGTTGTGTCCCCGAGAAAAATCGCCCCATGCTTCATGACAATATCCTTGAAGCCCTCTTCATTAATGGACGGCAGCTGTCCACCTACGCTTTTCTTGAATCCGAAATGAAACGGCCCCTGCTGTGCTTCAGCCGGATGCTGCGCAACCAGCAAGGACAAAACGGCTGCGATCCATAAGGTATGGATCCATGCTGATGTTTTTCTCATTCCTCTTTCTGCTCCTCTATGTGTAGTCCGTTTATTTTCCCCGCATTCTCCGTTTCCAATCCACTATTTTCGAATTGACAAAATTAGTTGTCAGGCATATAGTTGTTATAACAACTAATTTTGGAGCGTGATTCGCTATGCATCAGAAAGGATTGGATCATTCGATTGGCTTCCTGCTCGGAGCAACCTACCGGAAGCTGACGAATTTCTTTAGCTCCCGCATTAAGGAATTTGGCTTGACGCCCGAACAATGGGCCGTTCTCTACCGTGTCCGCGAGGAAGACGGCTTAATACAGAAGGAAATTGCCGACCGTGCGGGCAAAGACAAGCCTACAACAACCCGAATCCTCGATTCCCTGGAGGCAAAAGGCTTTGTTACGAAGCGTGCCAGCGAGCATGACCGGCGTTCCTTCCAGGTCTTTATCACCGAGCAAGGACGAGCGACGGCGGATGCCATCGAACCGATTGAATACAGCACGATGGTCGAAATCGCGCAAGTCTTGTCTACGGACGAATACGAGCAAATGACAAGCCTTCTGAAAAAATTAAATGAACATGCAAAAGGCTTAATCGATCAAGAAAAGGAGTAATGAGCAACATGAACATACAACCAGACAAACTATGGAGCCGGTCATTCGTAACCTTAACGGTCAGCTATTTACTGCTGTTCTTGAGCCTGCAAATGCTGCTGTCTCCATTCCCTACTTACGCGAAAGAACAATTTCATCCGAATAACTTCGCGCTTAGTCTTGTAACAAGCCTATTCGCCTTAGCCGCAATCGTTACGCGGTTTGCCACCGCTGCCTTGCTTCGCAAGGTTCACCGTAATGTTATTTTGTTCGTGGGTCTTGTATTGGCAGCAATAGCAACTGTCCTCTACCCGTTCGCGGGCTCCATGACATCGCTTCTTATTCTTCGCGCGTTGTTTGGTATCGGCTTCGGGATGACGAGTACCATTATCCCTACCCTGGTATCGCAGATTATCCCGAAGAAAAGAACCGGAGAAGGCATCGGTTACTTCGGTTTATCGACCAGTATCGCTATGTCCCTTGGTCCTATGATTGGTCTTTCCGTCATTAAGCAATTTGGATTTACGACCCTCGCGATGATCGGTACGATTGCCCTCGTTCTTATTATTCCGTTGCTTCTTGTTATGCGCAGCATTCCAAAGCAGCCTGCCAAGCCCGCCCCATCGGCAAACAAGTCCGAGTCAGGAGAATCGGCTTCCGGATCTTCAACCGGCCGTATGATGGTGCCCGCTATTCTTAATGTGTTAATGTCCGTTACTTACGGCGGTATCCTTGGATTTATTGCGCTCTATGGCGCTCAAAAACATATTGAACAGATTGGCCTGTTCTTCTTATTTATTGTATTTACCGTCTTTATTATCCGTCCGATTTCCGGCAAGCTGTTTGACCGCCGCGGACCGATGCCCATCGTTATCCCAGGCGCGCTTGTTGTCATTGCCAGCTTAATCATCTTGTCCTATGCAGACTCCCTTCCGTTGATTATCGTATCCGCATTACTGTACGGGTTTGGTTTTGGCGCCATCCAGCCGACAACGCAAGCATGGATGCTGCGCGAGGCAGCTCCTCATCAAGTCAGCTTCGCGAACAGCTTGTATTACAATACGATTGATTTTGGGGTAGCCGTAGGCTCCATGCTGCTCGGTATCGTCGCTTCGGCTTCCAGCTATTCGGTGATGTACCGTTGGGCAGCGGTAGCCATGGTCATCTTTATGCTTGTTTACCTGGTCAGCTTGGTCATTGAAAGAAAGAACCGGGCTGCCGCACCTGCTGCCGCTCGCGAGAAAACAGCAGTAACTTCGAGATAACAATAAAAAGCCGGCAAAGAAGTCCGGGGTCGCCAATAATTGGTTGACGCCCCACTTCTGTTGCCGGCTTTTTTATTTGATATATAAATATTTGTCTAGATTAAAGAAGAGATAATATGGCATTATAAATGGTTGTAACAGAAACTTCCAGCCTCTGATTGGACATCCGCATTCTAATTTAATGGTCTCTTTTTCTTGTATAGTGAACGAATAACGATTGCTCCCGCACCAATCGATCTTCAGATATAATTCGTACTCTCCCGGCTCAAGCTCATAACGGATGGTTTCATCGTTAGCGATTTTTTCATATTCGGTGCCGTTTAAGAACACTTTGAAATTTCTAAGCCAATTTGAGAATTGATTCGTCCTCTTTAACTCAAGAATCGCAGACACAACACACCTCCGATCATACATTTTCTTCTAATTAAAACAATTTTATCTCTGTGGATCAATCCCTTTTGTTCTTTTTAATCCTTATTAGTCTTGTAACTTTCGCCGAATAGAGCTACTCTAATTGGAAATAGATTCTAAATTGGAAATAGATACTAAATTGGAAGTCAATTCTGAATAAAAAGGCGCTGGTAACCATGACTAGTAAAGGCATGCCCATAAGCTCATTGGAGCTAAACCGGGCTATCCTTGCAAGGCAAATGCTGCTCGAACGTTCGAATACGCCTGTTTACCATGCATTAGAATGGTTTATCGGTTTGCAGGCCCAAGCTCCCCAAGCACCTTACTACTCGCTTTGGACAAGGCTTGAGGGATTTGTCCCAGACGATCTATCCACGCTTATCTCGAATCGGTTGGCAGTAAGGATCGCTTTGATGCGCTCCACTCTTCATTTGGTATCGGCAAATGACTGCCTGCTTCTCAGACCATGGGTCCAGCCGGCTCAAGAGCGCGCGCTCAAGGGTAGCTTCGGCAAACGGCTTGCCGCAGTTGATTTGAACATCCTTGCATCGGAAGGAAGAAAACTCGTAGAGGAGCAGCCCCTTACCTTCAGCGAGATCGGCAAGCTGCTAGTCCCGTATTGGCGGGATTCCGATCCGGAGGCACTTGCAGCAGCTGTACGTACCTATGTCCCTCTCGTTCAAGTTCCGCCACGCGGATTGTGGGGAGAAAGCGGTCAGGCCCTTCATACTTCCGCTGAAGTTTGGATGGAGCAGCCTATGCTTGAGCAGCCGGACGTCGAACAGCTTGTACTGCGATATCTGAGTGCTTACGGCCCTGCATCCGTTAAGGATATTCAAGCTTGGTCCGGGCTTACTCGACTTAAGGATTATTTCGAGAAGCTTAGACCGGGCCTTGTTATTTTCCGAGATGAACTAGGAAATGAATTATTTGATCTGCCCGATGCTCCTCGTCCGGATCCCGGCAACATACCTCCGGTCCGCTTCCTCGGAGAATTTGATCCCATTCTGCTTGGCATTTCCGACCGCTCGCGAGTAATGAACCGTCATTATGGCAAACGAATCTTCACGGCTAACGGCATTCTCCGCTCAACGATTCTTTTGAACGGTTATATCGAAGGGTTATGGTCGATCGAGCGTGACACCGGGCTAGCCGCACTCCATATCGATCCATTCCGCCCTCTCACGAAAGAGGAACAGCTAGATCTCATTCAAGAGGGCCAAAAACTGTTGGAGTTCGCTGTACCAGGTGTTACTCATGAAATCCGTTTTATAAAATAAATTAAAGGGCCATCCCATTGTCAATGACAAGTGGAATGGCCCTTTTGCCTGCCTTACGGATTAACGGCGGCCGTAGCTTTGTTCGTTCCAGCGCAGCTCTTGGCGGAACTGGCGGATTGTTGTGTTGTTGTCAATAACGACAACCTCGATGCCGAGCATATCTGCCCAGTCAACAAGCTGATCCGTCGTTACGACATACGACAGCACCGTATGATGCGCGCCGCCTGCATAGATCCATGCTTCAGCCGAATCGCGAAGGGATGGACGCGGCTTCCACAACACGCGGGCAACCGGAAGCTTAGGCATTTCCTTCTCTACCTTCACCGCGTCTACTTCGTTGATGATAAGGCGGAAACGGTTGCCTAGGTCGACCAGGGATGCGTTTACGGCTTCGCCTGCTTTACCGTCGAAAATGATACGCGCAGGATCGGCTTTGCCGCCGATTCCGAGCGGATGAACTTCAATGCGAGGCTTGCTCTCCGCAATTGTCGGACATACCTCAAGCATATGAGCGCCAAGAATCATCTCGTTGCCGTTTTCCAGATGGTAAGTATAATCCTCCATGAACGACGTGCCAACATTGCCGGCCATCAGCTTCATAATGCGGGTAAGCGCTGCAGTCTTCCAGTCGCCTTCACCGCCGAAGCCATAGCCTTGCTCCATCAGGCGCTGAACAGCCAGACCCGGAAGCTGCTTCATGCCATGCAGGTCTTCGAAGGTTGTTGTGAATGCCGTATAACCGCCTGCTTGCAGGAAACGCTTCATGCCAAGCTCAATTTTTGCCTGCTCTTCGATAGCTGCCCAAGCTGCTGCATTGTCGCGGACACTGCTTGCAATCTCGTAACGCTCTGTGTACTCGTTCAGCAGTTCTTGTACCTCTGCATCGCTCACTTCGTTCATGCTGGCAACCAGATCACCGATGCCGTAGCCGTCAATCTGCCAGCCAAGCTGGATTTGCGCTTCGACTTTATCGCCTTCGGTAACGGCTACTTGACGCATATTATCGCCGAATCTTGCGATCTTCAGGTTCTTGCTCTCCATGGACGCTGCTGCGGAGTTCATCCATGCGCCGATGCGGGATTGAACCTCGCCCTCCTGCCAATGTCCGGTAACCACTTTGCGGTCAAGGCCAAGACGGGCAAAAATATGACCGAATTCGCGGTCGCCGTGAGCCGACTGGTTCGTGTTCATAAAGTCCATGTCAATGGAATCCCAAGGAATATCGCGGTTATATTGCGTATGCAGATGAAGGAGCGGCTTGCGGAGCTCGGAAAGTCCTCTGATCCACATTTTCGCCGGCGAGAAGGTATGCATCCAGGCAACAACGCCCGCGCAATTTGGATCCGCTTTCGCTTCAATGCAAACTTTGTAAATTTCCTCCGGAGTTGTCACTACCGGTTTGTATACAATCTCAAATGGAAGGTTAGAAGATTCGTTTAATCCCGCAGTAATGCTTTGCGAATGCACGGCAACCTCTTCCAAAGTCTCTGGACCGTACAAATGCTGACTGCCTGTTACAAACCAAAATTGATAAGGTTTAATGGATAACACCATAATTCCTCCTAGCTGAGAATGAATTTGTACGTACATGATCTGAAAATAAAATAAAAATAGAGGATAAGTTGTACGTACAACTTATCCTCTATACTACTCCGAACATGGCCGGATTTCAATATGCATTTTGATAATTTTTTTGCGTTTTATAGCTTGTCCATACGGTAAGTGTATCCGCAAAACTTACATTTAAATAGTACTCCGTCTTCTCCGACGATATAAGTCATGCGGTCATCGTCTTCCAGCTCGATAAATTCTCTTCCTGTTTCGTCGCGGTCTCCGGTTGCAAACAGCCCTGTTTTGTTGCCGCATTCGCATTCAAAGATCAAAACCATAATTTCCAATCCCCTTTCCTATTTTTTTCTATTATATTAGTAACTTTCTCATATAAAGCTTGACAATGATACGATTCGTATCATAAATTACTATTAGTGAGTGTAACATATTGCTTGATTGATACCAATGTGAGGAGCGAATGACCTTGACGATGGGAGATCGCCTAAAGGAGCTGCGCCGAGAGCGAAGCTTATCGCAAGAAATAGTTGCACAATCCATCGGAATAACGCGATCCGCTTACAGCCACTACGAGATCAACAACCGGCAGCCCGTGTACGAGACTCTGATTAAGCTAGCGTCCTTTTTTGAAGTCACTACGGATTTTATTATCGATGGTGATACACGCGGTACAGAGCCTCAAGTAGCAGCAGATGCAGCTGAGATCATCCGTCTGCTCAATAACATGGACGAAGACAAACGCAAGGAATCCATCGACAAAATGCTGGATGCTATCCGGGAGTCTTAATTAGCCGCTGTCCAACTATGACTAGCGGCTACTAAGCCTCTTCCCCCCGGCAAGAGCCATTACGAGGCATACGATTGCAAATCCGGCTGCATAACCGCCGATTATGTCAGTGGCGTAATGCACGCTGAAATATAAACGCGATGCTCCCATTAGTATGATCAATGCAATAGCGATCATAGCCGTCATCCACTTCACCGTACGGTTTATACCGCTATCCGCTACAACCCAGGCCGCCGCCAGACTGTACATCACAATAGCCAGCATGGCATTGCCGCTCGGAAAGCTCGATCCGTCAGCTTCGATTCCCCAAGCCATTGCCGGTCTTGCCCGGTCAAAGCCTGATTTCACCAGCGTGTTCGCCGCATAGGCTCCCGCTACCCCCGCAATGAGCAGAACCGCGCTCCTCCACCCCTGCTTCCAGGCAAACCATATCGCAAGAAAAAGCGTAATTGCGATAATGCCTACCGTTGACCCCAATGTTGTCATTGCCTTGAACACATCGGTTAAGGTACCGCTATGTATGCTTGCAAACCAATCCGCAACCGATTCATCCAGCTGCGAGACATTATGGCGCGAAGCCAGCATTGCATCTGCGATAAAGATAATCAAGCTTGCCGTTAAACCGATTAACCACCCTTGTTCTCGAATAATAAGTCCCTCCTGAAAAGAATTGACGCGCTTTTTGCTTTTTGCGGCGATTCTTGCTTCGTAAGCGTTAACCTAAAGAATTGTCTCGCGCTTTTTGTGGCGATTCTTGCTTCGTAAGCATGAACCTAATTGCTTCATCTGGTGCGCTTCGTTATAATAGTCGAAGACTTTCATTATAATACAACGAAAATTATACACCAAGGAAGGATTACAATAACATGTACGTAGCAGATAAATGGGTTGATTACGAGGTCATTGATACTGGTGCGGGGGACAAGCTTGAACGCTGGGGCCAATATATTCTCCGCCGTCCGGATCCTCAGATCATTTGGCCAATCGCCGATGAATCCGGAGCCTGGAAAAAGGCAGACGGACATTATCACCGCAGCTCCTCCGGAGGCGGACAATGGCAGTTCAAATCCAGCCTGCCCGAGCGCTGGACCATCGCTTACGGCGAGCTTAAGTTCCACATTAAGCCGACCAACTTCAAGCATACCGGCCTGTTCCCCGAACAAGCGGTGAACTGGAGCTGGATGATGGACAAAATCCGTTCCGCAGGCCGTCCAATCCGCGTGCTGAACCTGTTCGCCTACTCCGGCGGAGCTACGGTTGCTGCAGCGGCAGCCGGCGCGGAAGTCGTGCACGTGGACGCTTCCAAAGGCATGGTGCAATGGGCGAAAGAAAATGCGCAGCTATCCGGCCTTGAAAGCGCGCCAATCCGGTACATTACCGATGATGTCTTCAAATTCGTGCAGCGCGAGCAGCGCCGCGGCCGCCAATACGATGCGATCATCATGGATCCGCCTTCTTACGGACGCGGACCTAACGGCGAAACCTGGAAGCTGGAAGAGAACCTCTATCCGTTCCTGGAATTCTGCACGACTATCCTTTCGGATAACCCGTTGTTCCTGCTGATCAACTCCTATACGACCGGCCTGTCTCCGACCGTGCTCCATAATTTGCTGCATACGACGATGAAGGGCAAATTCGGCGGCATGATCAACTCCGGCGAAATCGGCTTGCCGATCACCCAATCCGGCCTGCATTTGCCTTGCGGCATTCTTGGGCGCTGGGAGTCGGAATAATGGCTGCAGGGAACGAAGCAACTCAAATACCGGTATTGTATGAAGATAATCATATCATTGCCGTAGTCAAGCTCCCCGGAATCCCGTCCCAAGAGGACGAAACCGGGGACCCTGACATGCTGACGCTAATTAAACAGGATCTGAAAATCCGCCATAACAAGCCGGGGAATGTCTTCCTCGGCCTCGTTCACAGACTGGACCGGCCCGTTGGCGGGGCGATGCTGTTCGCGAAAACCTCCAAGGCGGCGTCCCGCTTGTCCGAAGCCGTCAGAAGCCGCACTTTCGGTAAAACGTATGTCTGCGTTGTTCACGGCAAACCGGCTAAGCAGCAGGACCGACTTCGCCATTACATACGCAAAGACGCCAAACGCAATCAAGTAACCGTATTCAAAGAACCCGCAGCCGAAGCGAAAGAAGCCATTCTGGAATACAAGGTATGCGCACAGGCTGGAGGTTACTCCCTGATCGCCGTAAAGCTGCATACCGGCAGACCGCATCAAATCCGGGCTCAAATGGCTTATATCGGCTGTCCGCTTGTCGCAGACCGCAAATACGGCGCTCCGGTCACGGCGTCCGTAACCGATATCGCCCTATGGTCTACTTCGGTGGAAGCGCCTCATCCGGTTACGAAAGAGCTTCAATGCTTCCGGTCCGTTCCATACGGTTCTCCCGCATGGTCCTGGTGGACAAGCGATCAGCTCGAGGAAGCATCCAGCATCTACCTTTAAGGAGGGATTCGCCCTTCATGCGCAGAATGCGAAGCAAGAAGCGCTTGACCATTCATTTCTTTCTCCTGCTGCTTTCGGCAGCAAGTATCTTGATTATCGTTACCGCAACTCTCAAGCAGGACTCCGTCAAACCAACTGTCGTCTCAAACAGTCCTGAGCCTTCCGTAGAGCCTGCAGCCACTCCGGACCCTACGGTTGCACCAACCGCGATGCCGGAGCCGACGCCAACGCCGGTGCCAACCCCGGAATACGAGGAAGCCGTATGGATGGCCGTAGGCGACATCATGATGCATAAGCCGGAGCTTCCCGGCGCGTATGACAGCAAAACTAAGAAATACAACTTCAATTATTTCTTCGACGAAGTCAAACCGATTCTTGAACAAGGCGATTGGGTAATGGCGAATCTGGAGACACCGGTTGCCGGCCCCGCATACGGCTATACGGGTTATCCAAGCTTTAATGCCCCGGTGGAGCTGCTGGACGCGCTGCAGTATGCCGGATTCAACATCCTGACCAATGCCAATAATCATTCGCTCGACAAAGGCGACAAAGCACTGATGCTCACCTTGCAGCATCTCAAGCAATATCCATTTGTCATCAAAGGTACGGCGGAATCCCAGGAAGAAGCGGATACGCCCGTCATTGTCGAGCATAACGGAATCAAGATGGGGCTGCTCGCTTACACCTACGGAACAAACGGAATCCCGCTTCCGAAGGGCAAGCCGTACGCCGTCTCCTTAATCGATGAGCAGAAAATGATAAACGATATTCATCGCTTGAAAGAGCTTGGCGCGGATTTCGTAACGATAGCCTTGCACTTCGGCATTGAATATCAGACCACGCCTAACGATGAGCAGAAGCAGTTGGCCCGCAAGCTGGTTGCCGAAGGAGCGGATATCATTGCCGGCTCCCATCCCCATGTTATACAGCCGTACGAGGTACTTGATGCCACCGACGCGAGCGGACATGAAAGACACGGACTTATTATTTATTCTATGGGCAATTTCATCTCCGCACAGCGCGGCGACACTAAGGATTATGGCGTAATCTATAAAGTAACCGTACGAAAAAATAAATCCGACGGCTCAATCGAGCTATCGGATATTGAAGCAACTCCTACATGGGTACACCGTTACTTGTCGGGCAGCTATTATAAATACCGCATCCTGCCGGTCGAGCAGACGATTACAGCGGCCAGCGACAGCTTGCTTACGGAGAATGACTACAGCTCCATGAAGCAAACGCTTAAGGTTCTTCGCAATCGTCTGCGCGCTATGTTAAACACGGATTCACGCTAATCAAGCATTTGCAACCTTGCCCAGCAGATACACGAGAAGCTGCTGGTTATGGGAAGAAATACGGTCCAGCGAATCTCCAATAAGCTTGGAGCGGACTTCCGCTCCGCGCTGGGCCTCGCTTCTTCCTTTTTCCGATACGGAAACCCATACGATCCTGCGGTCTTGATTGTCTCTTGTACGTACAATTAACTCGTTGCGCTCCATCCTGTCGAGCAAAGTTGTAATGGCAGCAGGAGTTGTCGCAAGATACTGCAGCAGTTCAGAAGGCTTCATTGGCTCATGCCGCAGCAAAATATCAAGTACATTCAATTGACCTTCCGTCAGAGGCGCAAGTCCATCTTCCAAACTATCCTTCCAATCTCTTGTCATCTTCATCCACAGCCGAGTAAATTCTTCTGAAACCATATGAGCACCCGCTTCCTGTCCAATTTTCTCATTTATACCAATTATAACATTCGCTAATGTCGAATAAAAGGTTAACCCGATTAATAATTTGAGTCATTAATCGCGATAAAGTCGAACATTCTGACAACAGTAGACATACAATGGGCATAGGCATCTGACCAATTCGTCGAATCGATGCATGAAGGAGTGATCCCTATGGATGACCAAAAAGCAGAAATCATTCGCAAGATAAAAGCCTACGGCATCATAAAAGACCCACAATGGCTTGACCGCCCGGATGAGCTGGTGCCAATGTGGGTCATGTTTGATGCAATCATTCGGTTGATTGAACGGTTTGATCCGCCTAACCGGCCTTATGATTGAGGAGATATCTCAGGTCTGATAAAGATCGTCGCAATAACATCGTTTTTCTCGAGCGGGAGCAGGATGCGTCCAATGGACTTCCGGTCTTCAATCGGCGCTTTTTCCGAAGACGCCGCAAGCTGGCCGCCTTGCGATGTAAGCGCTATAATGCCTAACTCTTCCTTGCAGTACAAAGCTGCGACGAGTGCGGAGCCGTTCGGCTTCACGCGCTTGCCTTCCTTGAATTCGAAGGTTTGAACGCCTTTGCCGCCTCTTCCTTGAAGCGGATAGTCAAGCAGCAGCGTGCGTTTCGCGTAACCCAAATCCGTCACGACGAGCACTTCGCCTTCGTCATCCGCAACCCATTCCGCCGCAATCAGCTCATCGTCTTCTCTAAGCTGCATGCCGCGTACGCCTGCTGCGACGCGCCCCATTGCATTTACTTCCTGCTCGCTGAATCGAATGCTCATGCCAAGCTTGCTGACGAGCAGCAGCTGCTTCGTTCCGTCGCTTAGCATCACTCGGATAACCTCGTCTCCGTCCGCAACCTTGGCGGCTGCAATGGCGGTTGAACGGGTGGTCATGTATTCTTTAAGCTCCGTCCGTTTCACCTGGGCGCGTTTCGTAACGAATACAAGCGATGCTCCAGGCAGATTGAAATCTTTCACCGGAATAATGGCTATGATGGAATCGTCTTTCGGAATCGGTACGATATTGACGACCGCCGTACCCGTATCCTTCCATTTGAACTCCGGAATTTGATGCACGGGAAGCATGTAGTACTGGCCTTTGCGGGTGAACAGCAGCAGGTTATCAATCGTATTTACTTCGTAAACGCTGCTGATGGCGTCGCCTTCCTTCACCCCTGCCGTCTGCAGATCGCCGCCCGACCGGGTGAACGACAGCATGCTTGTCCGCTTCATATAGCCTTCTTCGCTAAGCGTAACGATTACGTCTTCGGATTGAACCATAACCTCCAGGTTCACCTTCAGCTCTTCCACTTCGCCGCGGATCGACGAGCGGCGGTCGATGCCGTATTTCTCGCGGATCTCCGTCAACTCATCCTTGATTACGCCAAGCAGCTTCTTCTCGCTCTCGAGGATCGAACGCAGGTAAGCGATCTTCTTCTGCGTTTCTTTCAATTCCTTCTCCAGCGACGTAATCTCCAGGTTCGTCAAACGGTACAATTGGAGTGTCAGAATGGCATCCGCTTGCCGCTCGCTGAACCCGTATTTCGCTACGAGGTTGTTTTGCGCGTCAGCGCGGTTCTTGGAAGCCTTGATGGTCGCAATTACTTCGTCGAGGATATTAAGCGCCTTTACGAGGCCTTCCACGACATGCGCACGCTCTTCGGCTTTCTCAAGCTCATATTTGGTCCGGTGAGTCACGACTTCCTTCTGATGGTCGATATACGCGCTTAAAATCTGCTTGATGCCAAGCTGCTGCGGCGCTTTGTTCACAATCGCAACCATGTTGAAGTTGTAAGTGACCTGCAGATCGGTTTTCTTCAGCAAATATGCCAATATACCGTTCGCATCCGCATCCTTCTTCAGCTCGACAACGATACGAAGCCCGTTGCGTCCGCTCTCGTCCCTAACCTCGGAGATCCCCTCTACCTTCTTCTCGAGACGGATATTTTCCATCGCGCTGACAAGACGGGATTTTACGACCTGATAAGGAATTTCCGTAATGGTAATTTGCTGGCGTCCGCCGCGGACATCCTCGATCTCGACCTTCGAGCGAATATAGATGCGGCCTTTGCCCGTCGTATAAGCCTCGCGGATTCCTTCCTCGCCCATAATAATGCCGCCGGTCGGGAAATCCGGGCCCTTCACGATGCCCATCAGCTCTTCGACGGTCATTTCCGGACGAGCCATGACGGCAATGCAAGCGTCGATCGTCTCGCGCAGGCTATGGGGCGGGATTTCCGTTGCGAAGCCTGCCGAAATCCCGCTTGTACCGTTCACCAACAGGTTCGGGTAACGTGAAGGCAAAACAACCGGCTCTTTTGTCGTATTATCGAAATTGTCCTTGAATTGGACGGTTCGTTTATCGATATCGCGCAAAATTTCCATGGCGATTGGCGACAAACGCGCTTCGGTATAACGCATTGCCGCTGCCGGGTCATCATCCATCGAGCCCCAGTTGCCGTGTCCGTCAATCAGAACATGGCCCATCTTCCAAGGCTGCGCCATCCGCACCATGCCCTCATAGATGGAAGAATCGCCGTGAGGATGGTAGTTACCCATAACGTCCCCGACCGTTTTCGCCGATTTGCGGTATGGCTTGTCCGGGGTATTGTTCGAATCGTACATCGCATAAAGAATGCGGCGCTGAACGGGCTTAAGCCCGTCCCTTACGTCAGGAATCGCGCGGTCCTGAATAATGTATTTCGAATAACGGCCGAATCGGTCTCCGACGACCTCTTCCAAATAGGCCGGTAAAAACTGTTCAAGCATGCCCATGCCGTTACCTCCTATTCTACGTATACTGTGAAGTCTACGTTCTCAATAATCCAACGCTTGCGCGGGTCAACCTTGTCGCCCATCAGGGCGGACACGCGGCGTTCCGCTTTTGCCGCATCCTCGATCTGCACCTGCAGCAGCGTCCGCGTCTCCGGATCCATCGTGGTCTCCCACAGCTGATCGGGATTCATCTCGCCAAGCCCTTTATAGCGCTGAAGCTCAAAGTTCTTGCCGAATTCCTTCAAATAATTTTGCAGCTGGTCATCCGTCCATGCATACCGGACCGTCTCCAGCTTGCCCGATTTGCGAGTGATCTTGTATAAAGGCGGCTGAGCGATATAGACGCGCCCGGTGTCGATCAGCGGTTTCATGTACCGATAGAAGAACGTCAGCAGCAGCACTTGGATATGCGCGCCGTCCGTATCCGCGTCGGTCATAATAATGATTTTGCTGTAATTGCATTCATCCGCGTCAAACTCCGGGCCAACGCCCGCTCCAATCGCGCTTATTATGGCTTTGTATTCCTCGTTCTTCAGAATATCCAGCAATTTCGCTTTTTCCGGGTTCATCGGCTTGCCCTTCAGCGGCAGAATAGCCTGATGCTTCGAATCCCGGCCCTGCTTCGCCGAGCCGCCCGCCGAATCGCCTTCGACGATAAACAGCTCGTTGCGCGAGAAATCTTTCGACTGAGCCGGCGTCAGCTTGCCGTTCAGATTGGAGCTTTCGCTCTTCTTCTTGCCGCTGCGGATCTCTTCGCGCGCTTTGCGTGCCGCTTCTCTTGCCTTGGAGGCTTGTACCGCCTTCTTCAGCAGCATTTGCGCGACCTGTGGATTCTCTTCCAGGAACACCTGCATCTTGTCGGAGACTACGGCGTCTACCGCGCTGCGAGCCGACGCGCTGCCCAGCTGGTCCTTCGTCTGGCCGACGAATTCGACCTCGGACATCTTGATGTTAATGACCGACATCATGCCTTCGCGCAGATCATTGCCTTCTAGATTCTTTTCCTTTTCCTTCAGGAGACCAGCCTTGCGGGCATATTCGTTCATAACCCGCGTATAAGCGGTTTTGAAACCGGTCTCATGCGTACCGCCGCCGCGTGTCGGGATCGAGTTTACGAAGGATGCGATCGTCTCGGTATATCCGTCGTTGTACTGAAGTGCTACTTCCACTTCAATCTCGTCCTTCTCTCCCGTGAAATGAACGACATCGTGCAGGACGGTCTTGTCGTCGTTCAAATATTGCACGAACTGGCGGGCGCCGCCTTCGTAGTGGAAAATATCCTCTTTGCCGCTGCGGTCGTCCTTGATCGTAACCTTAAGGCCCGAGTTCAGGAATGCAATCTCCTGCAGGCGCTCGGCCAGGGTATCGTAGTTCAGCGAGGTGCCGCCCTGGAAGACGCGCGCGTCCGGTTTGAACGTTACCTTGCTACCCGTTCGGTTCGTGTTCCCCGTAATCTCAAGCCCTGTTACCGGCTCGCCGACATGCTCCTTGCCTTTATCGTCTACCCAGTATTCGAAGCGCATCTTATGTATTTTCCCGTCACGGAAAATTTCCACTTCAAGCCACTCGGACAATGCGTTTGTTACCGAAGCGCCTACGCCGTGCAGACCGCCGGATTTCTTGTATCCTCCGCCGCCGAACTTGCCGCCCGCGTGCAGGATGGTGAATACGACCTGCGGCGTCGGAATTCCTGTCTTATGCATCCCTGTCGGAATGCCGCGCCCGTTATCCTGCACGGTAACCGCGCCATTCTTGTGCAGCGTGACGTCGATCGCCGTACAAAATTTCGCTAAATGCTCGTCCACGGCGTTATCGACGATTTCCCAGACCAGATGATGAAGGCCGGAGCTGCTCGTGCTGCCAATGTACATGCCCGGCCGCTTTCTGACAGCGGTCAAGCCTTCGAGCACTTGTATGTCATCGGCCTCGTAATTCCGTTCCGGGGCCGCTGTTTTTGCGAAAAGATCTACTTGCTCTGCCATGGGTATGCCTCCTAAATTTTGCGAAGCTTCACGTTTCCATATCTTCAAGCTATTTTAATTCAACTTATCCCGATTAGTAAAGATACGAGTATAACGACGGTTATGAAGTTTGTGCCCTTATCAATATCGGTCAAATGCGCTCGATGGATTAACAGAATAACATAAATTCGCGTCCCACGCTAAATTATTCATGCTCGTTATCGCCAAGTTCCATTCATGACTCGCCAAAAAAGGAGCGGCTCCTCCTTGTTATCGCACAAGGGAAGCCGCCGCTAAGAAGTCTGATTAGTCGTACTGAATATGGAGTGATTCCGCCGCTTGGCGGGCCAGATCGCGCGCCTCGTCAACGCTGCCGGCCGAGCTCAAGGCTACGGCCATCCGGCGGCCGACTTTCGTCTCCGGCTTGCCGAAGACGCGTACCTGCGTATTCGGCAGAGCGAGCGCTTGTTCAACGCAGCCGATGCGGAAGGAAGCCGATTCGCGGTCCGCCTTCAGCGTATGGGTTGCCCCAGGCGTCAGCAGCCGGATCGTAGGGATAGGGAAGCCGAGAATAGCGCGTACATGCAGGGCGAACTCCGACAAATCCTGCGTCGCCATTGTAACCATGCCCGTATCGTGAGGACGAGGAGATACTTCGCTGAACAGAACGCCGTCCCGTGTAATAAACAGCTCTACCCCGTACAGCCCGTACCCGCCAAGCTCGTCCGTAATACGCAATGCAATATCTTCCGCTTGCTTGATTTGCTCCGGAGTCATATCATGAGGCTGCCAGGACTCGATATAGTCCCCATCCTTCTGAACATGGCCGATTGGCGCGCAGAAGCTTGTTCCGGATACCGAACGGATCGTAAGAAGCGTAATTTCGGATTCGAACGTAATAAAGCCTTCCACGATAATCCGCGCTTTTTTCGCGCGGCCGCCTTCCATCGCATAATTCCAGCAGCTTTCGATGTACGCTTCCGTCTTGCAGACGCTTTGCCCTTTGCCGGAAGAGCTCATGATCGGCTTGATTACGCAAGGCAGACCAATCTCTTTGACTGCGGCCTTAAGCTCGTCAAGCGAATCCGCGAACCGATAAGGAGCCGTTGGGAGACCAAGCGTCTCGGCCGCCAGACGGCGGATGCCCTCGCGGTCCATCGTCAGGCGAGCCGCGCGTGCGGTAGGGATGACGTTAAAGCCTTCTTGCTCAAGCTCCAGCAGCGTTTCGGTAGCAATCGCTTCAATCTCCGGAACGATAAAGTCCGGCTTCTCGTCTTCGATAATCCGTCTGATTGCGGCACCGTCAAGCATATCCGTAACATGGCAACGATGGGCAACCTGCATGGCCGGCGCGTTCGCATAGCGGTCAACCGCGATAGTCTCTACGCCAAGGCGCTGTGCCTCAAGCGCAACCTCCTTGCCAAGCTCGCCCGAGCCGAGCAGAAGAAGCTTGCGTGCATTCGTTGTCAATGGTGATCCATACATAATTAAAAAGAACCTCCCGGAAGAACCCAGCGTCGAGCGAACGGAATATCCTCGTATTCCTCGAAGTCTGGTTTATTTTCTTCCATTGTGGAGGTTCTTTAACTAAAAATCAATACTAGGCCGACAAGAATCGATATTGGGCCTCGATAAGTCCGTTATAAACGCCGTTTTTCTTGATTAGAGCTTCATGATTGCCCTGCTCTACGATCCTGCCGTGATCCAGAACGATAATTTCGTCCGCATTGCGGATCGTTGACAGACGGTGAGCGATCATGAAGGACGTGCGTCCCTTCAGCAGCGTCTTAAGCGCCTCCTGAATCTTCAGCTCCGTCTCGGTATCGATGCTTGCCGTCGCTTCATCCAGGATCAGCACGCGCGGATCCGCCAGCAAAGCGCGGGCGAAAGAAAGCAGCTGGCGCTGCCCCATCGACAGAACGTTCCCCCGCTCCTCGACTTCCGTATCGTATCCGTCAGGCAGAGACATGATGAAATCATGCGCGTTAACGGCTTTGGCAGCCTCCACAATCTCGTTGTCCGTTGCGTTCAAGCAGCCGTAACGGATATTGTCGCGGATGGTGCCGGAGAAGATAAAGGTATCCTGCATAACCAGGCCTACTTGGGAACGAAGACTGTCTAGCGTAATGTTGCGAATGTCTTGACCGTCAATCCGGACAACGCCGGAAACCGGATCATAGAAGCGGCAGAGCAAGTTAATAATCGTGCTTTTGCCGGAGCCGGTATGGCCAACAAGCGCAATGGACTGGCCGGCTTTTACGTTTATGCTGATGCCATGCAGCGCAGGGCGCCCTTTCTCGTACTCGAATACGATATTATCGAATTGCACGTCGCCTCGAATACTGGCAAGCGGCTTCGCGTATTCCAGTTCGCCTACCGTCGGCTCTTCGTCGATAAACTCGAAGATACGCTCCGATGAAGCCATCGCGACTAGCAGCTGGTTATATACTTGGCCAAGGCGGTTGATCGGATCCCAGAAGTTGCCGACATAGTTGGCAAAGCCGACGAGCAGACCAACGGTAATCTCCTGATGCTCAATGAGATAAGATCCGTACCAGAACAAAATAAACGTACCGATTGCCGAAGTAACCTCGATAACCGGGCCAAACGTCTGGTTAAGCGCCGAAGCCTTATTCCATGCTTTTACGTTGACCGCATTCATGTTATCGAAGAAACGCATGTTTTCTTTTTCCTGTACGTAGGCCTGCGTAATTTTCATCCCTTGAATGCTTTCGTTCAAATGGGAGTTAATCCGCGACTGCTTCTTGCGCACATCCTGCCAGGCGAAGCGGATTCGCTTGCGGAGCGCGGAAGAGACAAGGAACATAATCGGAACCGTAATCATCACGGCAAGACCAAGCTTGAAGTTCCAGATCAGAAGGATGATCACGATACCGGCAAGCTGCACGCAGTCCATAAGCGAGTTGACGACGCCGTTCGTGAACAAATCCTGCAGGGCGTTAACGTCATTGGTTACCCGCACAAGCACGGAGCCCGCGGGACGCTTGTCGTAGAAACGGAACGACAGCTTCTGAATATGCTGGAATAGGTGATGGCGGAGGTCGTAGATAACCTTCTGGCCGATAATGTTCGTATACTTGATCCGATACTGGTTGGAAGCCCATTGGATAATGAATAGTGCCACCATAATGCCTGCAACCAAATAAAGCTTACCGTAGCTCGTTTCTCCGCTCTCCGGCTGAATAGCTTGATCAATCGCCACAATGGTTAAGGCCGGAATGGTCAGCCTGGTGATCGTGCCGATAATCATGGCGACAATTACCGGAATCAATTGGCGCGTATACGGCTTCATATAAATGAACAAGCGCCGCATCTGCGACCAGTTAAACGGTTTTTCGATCGCATCGTCATCCTGGTAAATAAAACGTTCTTTCTTGCCGTTTTCGCTTGCATTCTTGATTCTATCCTTCAGTTCCTTATTCGAACTGCTCATTGAACAACGCTCCTTTTCCGCTCCGGTACCGAAGAATCGAGGTTCGCAAGCGGCCGATCGGCATATTGAATGTTATAGGTGTCGCGATAAGGTCCATGCTCGGCAATCAGCTCGTTATGCGTACCGCGCTGCACGATATGACCGTTATCCAATACGATGATTTCGTCTGCATGGCGGAGCGACGAAATCCGGTGCGCAATGATAAACGTAGTCCGGCCGGCCATCAGCTCTTTAAAGCCTGCCTGGATCTCGTGTTCCGTCTCCATGTCGACCGCGCTGGTCGCATCGTCCAGAATAAGAATCCGGGGATTGCGGATAAGCGCGCGGGCAATCGCGATACGCTGCTTCTGTCCGCCGGATAAGCCCATCCCTCTCTCGCCTACGATCGTTTCATAGCCGAGCGGCAGCTCCATAATGAAATCATGCGCTTTCGCAAGCTTGGCTGCGCGGATAATTTGTTCGTCCGTTACGTTTTTTTCCCCGTAGGCAATGTTGGTGCGAATCGAAGCCGAGAACAGGAAGGTCTCCTGAAATACCGGCGCAATTTGGCTGCGCAGGCTTTGCACGTCCAGATTCTGAATATCGATGCCGTCAAGGGTAATCCGGCCCGTTTTTACGTTATAAGCCCTCATCATGAGTTGAATAATGGTGGATTTGCCCGAGCCTGTCGCCCCAAGGAGACCAACCACTTTGCCCGCCGGCGCGTCAATGTTAATGTTCGTGACCGCGGGCGTTTTGTCCGGATAATTAAACGTCACGTTCTCAAAGCGGACATGGCCTCTAACTACTTCTTTATCCACTTCAACGGCGTTTTCGATGCTTTGGACATGGATATGGGTGTTCAGCAGCTCCATGATCCGCTCGCCGGATGCTTTGGACTGGGTATAGTTATTGATATGGAATCCAATTCCCCACATCGGACCTATGATGTACCAGATTAAGCTGAAGAAGGCGACAAGTTCGCCAAGCGTTAAGGAGCCGCGGATAACCATCGTACCGCCTGCCACCAGCAGGATGACGACGCTCAAGTTGGCGAGAAGCTCCATCGAAGGGAAAAACTTCGCCCAAATCGAAGAGGCGCCAATCTGATTCGCCTTGTATTGCTCGTTGCGCTTCGAAAATTTATCTACCTCATGCGGCTCGCGGGCAAAGGACTTGACCGTCCGCACGCCCGTAATATTTTCCTGAACCGCCGTTGTCAGATTGCTCATCGCTTTGCGCATTTCGCGGAAGGCGGGATGAATCCGTTTCTCAAAGCGGATTGCCGTAAAAGCAAGGAACGGGATCGTGACCAGCGTAATCAGCGTCAGCTTCCAGTCGATCGACATCATCATCGCTCCGCCGAACAGGATCATCAGCGCTACGTTCAGAATCTGGGCAAAGCCAAAGCCGATAAATTGGCGGATTGCTTCAAGATCGGCCGTTAGCCTGGACATCAAATCGCCGGTTTTCGCTTTATCGTAATATTGGAATGAAAGCGTTTGAAGTTTGTCGTAACAGGCGTTGCGCATGCGGAAAACTACCCGGTTGCCGAGCCTGCCGCCGAAAAATCCGTGCAGGAACTGCATGAAGCCCTTCAAGGTAACGACCCCTACGACGGAAAGAGCTAGCATTGGTACTTTGTCAAAGTCTTTTGGCTTGATAACATCGTCAATCAAGTAACGCAGCAAATTCGGATACACCAGGCCAAGCGCAGTCGCAAACATCAAACAAATAATGGATGACAGCAGATACCTTCGCTCAACCCAATAAAACCGCTTCAATTGCCTAAAGACGTCCAAGTAAATCCATCTCCCCGTTCTTTATTTGTATAATTATGCAATGAATATTAGCAGTAACGGCGAGACCCGCGCAAACAGTAGATAATCACGTATAATTAGCTGAAACAGCCGATTATGGCGAATCGGGAAAGATTAACGGGGTATCCTCCTAAATAATCCATAATCATCCCAGATGTGTGGCAATTCCTCCATTTTTGCACAGAAACACACAGGGATATGTAAATAGGCCAAAGAAAAGATTTTTTTAAAAATAAAAATGCGCCCTTTCGCGAGGAAAGGACGCTTCTTTGCATGGGGTACGGCTGGCCGGCGACTTGCTCTTGTTCCATCTTCATCCCCGAGTATAATGGGGTATAAAGAAACGAGGAGGAGCATGCCGAATGGATAAGCAAAAAGCCGTCCTGCTCGGACAATTTCTGAAATCGCGCAGGGAGAAAATGAATCCTGCCGAAGCCGGTCTCCCTTCGGGTTACGGCAAACGAAGAACGCCCGGGCTCCGCCGCGAAGAGGTCGCCCAGCTTGCCCACGTCAGCACCACGTGGTATACCTGGCTCGAGCAAGGGCGGGCTGCCGCCCCTTCCAGACAAGTGCTGGACAGCGTCGCCCAGGCATTGAAGCTAAGCAAGAACGAGCATTTGCATATGCTTCACCTGGCAAATCTGGAGCTGCCAAATCCTTCTCTGGCCGTAAACCAGCTGTCTCCGGATATCAACAAGCTTATCGGTCAGCTTCCTTACCCTGCTTTCGTTGCGACGGACCGCACGGAGGTTTTGAGCTGGAATGATGCCGCCTGCCGGATCATTTTCGATTTCCCATCGGTTCCCGCGGAAGACCGCTGCATGGCCTGGCTGACGTTCATGAACGAGAATTTACGCCGTTCCTTACCGGATTGGGAAGAATATACCCAATATACGGCCGGAGTGCTTCGCGGACGCTACGAGAAAAATTTAAACGACTTGGCCTTCCGCAAGCTGATTGACCGACTAATAGGTGCAAGCCCGGAATTTCTCGCTTTATGGTCGACGCATGACATTATGGATAAGACCATCAAAACCATTCGTCTTCTTCATCCCGAAGCCGGACTGCTCACCTTCAATATCAATACCTTCTCCCAGATTAACGGAAACGGCAGCGCGCATTGCTGCGTCTACGTTCCCGTGGAAGGAACCGGTACGCAAGAGAGCATGCAGCATCTGCTTAACAGCTAACGGTATGCTGTCAGGAGCCTACCTTTAAAACGATTTTGCCCGTGGATTTTCTTTCCTCGATTCGTCTATGGGCCTCTTCGGCGCTGTGCAGCGGCAGAAGGCCGGTTACATCCACTTTCACCTCCCCGCTCGCTACCAGAGCCAATGCCTTTCTGGCCGATTCAGCCACCAGCAGCGGCGCGGTCATGCTCAATAGCTGCAGATTAAAGCCGGATACCGTTTTGCTTGTAAACCATAATTCATTGAGGGATTGCTTCACGTCTTCCGAGTCGCCGGCATTCCCCATTGCAATTAATCTTCCGAGAGGCTTAAGCAGCCGCAGCGACGCTTCCCTCATCAACCCGCCAACCGGATCAACCGCAACGTCTACTCCCCGTCCGCCCGTCCTTTCCGTTACTTGCTCTTCGAAATCCTCCCGCAAATAGACTTCGTCATAACCTAGGCTTTTCGCATAGTCCACCTTATCCGTACTTCCGACCGTTCCGATAACAAGTCCGGCGCCAAGCGCCTTTGCTACCTGACCGATTGCGCTGCCCACGCCTCCCGCAGCCGCGTGGACCAGCACCGTCTCTCCGCGCTGCATGCGGGACACCTGCGATATGATCATGTACGCAGTCGTTACATTCGATGGGAAAGCAGCCGCGCTCTCCATGCTGACTTGGACTCCCGCTTCATCAAGCGGGAAAACAAGATCCGCATTCACTTTGACCACCTCCGCGTATCCGCCGCCGCCAACTATCGTTAAGGCGGCAACCCGCTGACCGGGACGCAGGCCCGTCACCTTCTCCCCGATCTCTCTAATCGTGCCGGAAACCTCTATGCCAGGCACGAAAGGAAGAGGCAAATTCGGGACGCCTCCTTTCCGGAACAACACCTCGGCGTAATTAACCCCGGCATAAGCAACATCTATCGTAACTTCAAAAGGTCCAGGTGCAGGGACCTCCAGACGGGTTAGGGTCAATACTTCGGCATCGCCAAACTGTGGAATCATCATTGCACGCATATTAAGCGCCTCCTTGTTCTTGTAAGTTGTTCTATCCCATTATGAGAAAAACAAAGGAAGGCAGCCAGTTGGCGGTTATACAGGTACCCGGAGTAACAGGCATTATGATTTTATTAACAGCCGCAGCAGTAAATCTTTCTCCGGGAGAATGAAGGAATCGCCAAACATAAGCTTGAACGAAGCAATGCCTTGGGTAGCGGAGATAAAGGTTGCTGCGAGTTGAAAAGGATCCCCCGGTACGCACTCTCCCGTTAATTGTCCTTCTTGAATAATGCCTTCCAGACGTTTGATGGACTGCATTTTCCTGTCGTTCAGCTTCAAATCTTCTTCCTCATTGCCCGTCAGGTATGGCTGGGAAATAATGATAAAGTAATAAATCCCGTCTTCCTTCTGCACGCCGTGTAAATAGGAATCGATAAAGGAGGAGATTTTATCTCTGGCGTTGACGGACTGACTAATGATTCCCTCCAAAGCCAGCTGCGACTTATCCATCGCTTCATTGGCTAATGACAAATACAGCTCCTCTTTCGACTTGAAATAATGGTAGATCAGCCCTAGGCTAATGCCCGCCTCTTTCGCAATCTCCTTGATATTTGTGGCGGCAAGACCTTTTTTTGAAAATAGCTTCAAGCCCGCATTTTTTATCTTCTGGATGGTAAGCAATCTCATTTCATCGAATTGTTCCTTTTGTTTAGGCATGCATGGGCTCCTTTGATTGAATTTATTTTCAATTGTAACGAAAAGGAACGTTTTTGCAAATTTAAAGGTTGACATGCTTCTTGTCCTCATTTTATTATTGAATTAAATTTCAATCAAAAATATGAACGGAGTGTTAATATGACAATGAACCATGCGGGAATCCATGAATTCGATAGATCCAATGTCGTTTCTAAGGACGGTACAAAAATCGGCTTTCTCAGCATAGGCAAAGGACCGGATCTGCTTATTATCCATGGGGCACTTAGCGATTCGAGCCGCTTCACCAGGCTGGCCAAGGAATTGGCGGGAACCTTTCGGGTTCACGTCATCGATCGTAGAGGACGCGGGATGAGCGGCCCGCAGGGTCCGGAATACTCCATGGAGAAAGAATGCGAGGATATTGCCGCCGTGCAGCAGGCTACTAAGGCCGAGCTTGTATTTGGCCACAGTTACGGTGGTCTTGCAGCCCTCGAAACAGCTCGAATATTCAACCCCTTCTCGGCAATCGCCGTCTATGAGCCAGGTGTAACGATCCATTCTCGCCCGGAGGAATGGGATTGGTTAGCAGATTACGAAATGGCGATGGTCAAGAAGGATCATCGAACCGCGTTTGCCCATTTTGTCAGAGGAGCAGGCCACTCTCCCCTTTCCAAACTGCCTTTATGGTACGCCAGGCTAATGCTGAGCATTTTTATCCGCGGTCAGCATTGGCGAGAGCTTGAAGCCCTGCTGAAGCAGAACTTGTTAGAACATCGGGAAGTCAGACGGCTGGCGGGAACTTATCGCGATTATGGGAACCTTGAGGCTAAATTACTGCTTGTCAGCGGCGGGAAAAGTCCCCAGACCGTAAAAGAAACGATTCTTGCCTTGAACGATACGATTCCGAATTCCGTTAAGCTTGAAATTCCCGAATTGGAACACTTATCGCCCGAGAATCGTTATGAACCGGTAAAGGTCGCAGAGCCTATCAAACGTTTTTTTCTTAATTTATATAACTGAAAAAGCAACAAAAAAAGGGTCTGGCTATTTTGAGAGAAACAATAGCAACAATTTCCCGCCTTCAAGCGTTAACCTTGCTAAGGGGGGAGAACATGATTCGTATACTTGTCATTTTAAGCGTTGCCTTTGCGTTTCTAGCGGGATGCAGCAAGGAGACGCAGAAGATTCAGATGCCCGAGGATATGCCGGAGGATTTCCGATTCTCGGTCAGCTTCGGATACGGGGAAGACCATAAAAACGAAATCAACACGTATAACGACACCGTCACCAAGGATCTCGTCACGAAGGGGACAGCCACGACAGCTTTGTCTTTTAGCAACGATGAGCTTGAATCGATTTACGGGAAAATGAAAGAAATCGCCGTCCTGGACGAGAAACAATTTCCGCGGAAGGGTAACTGTTCACAGACGCCAAGCAGTACGGACAGCTGGAAAATTACCGTAAACGGCGAGACGAAGACCTTGTCATGGACAAACGAGTACTGCAACATGACGAAGGATGCGAAGGATTTACTCGAGCTGAGGAATTATATTCAGAAGATTGTAGAGGGAAAAGACGCTTATAAAGCCTTGCCCGCTGCCGAAGGCGGATATGATTAAACGGGGCGTCCCATAAGTCATTATATGACAAACGGGATAGCCCCTTTTATTTGTCGATTAGCCTGCAAAAGTGCCTCATTCGCGTTTTTAACTGCAATTTAGCATTTGAATGAGCTTAAGCGGAATCATTTCACCGTGACCCCGCAAATTTTCTATTCCGATTATTTAGACCATTGCGAAAGCAGCAGCTGAGCTTGCGAGGTCAGATTTTTGACGGCCGCATCCGAGATTTGATCCTTACCCGAACGCTTCTCCAGCTGAGACCGGAATTTGTCTACAAACTCAACGGCTTTGTCCTTAAATCCCTTCTCGTATTGATGTTGTGCTTGGTCTAGAGTATTGGTCAACTGGCTGACAATGGCCCCTTTTACGCTGCCGTCCGCGATATAACCGTCCAGCTTATTTTGCAGGCTGCTTAAGACACCCGGAAGGGATGCGTTAGGAACCGGAACATTGTTGAAGTTCGTATCCGATGCAAAATAGAAGCTTGTATACGATGGCTGGTTGTACGCCGTATTTTGACGGGCAACCTCGGCTCTGTACTGCGGATCATGCATCAAGGTATACAGCTTCCGGTCGGTCAGCTCGGTACTCATATAAATTCGGATGGCACTGCTGTCCGTTGTACGTACAAGCAGCTCCTCTCGCCAGTCGCCAAAAATATCAGCCACAAGCGAAGGATTGCCCTTCGTATAGTTGTTGGTCAAGGTACCGGTTGCCGTCAGCAGTTTTCCCCGCTTCCAGTCATCGATGGTTGGCGTAACGTCGATAGCGCCATTCACGATTTGCGTCGTCATGTCCCCTGCCCATTTGATGCTCATATTCGTTCCCGGCGCCGTATTCCCCAGCTTCTGACCGTCAGCGCTCCAGAGACCAACTGCCCACGTTTCCAGACCGGGTCTTGCTGGATCCACATCCCCAATCATGCCGCGTCCCGTATCCTTGCCGGTATATCCGCCGTACAACACTTCCCCGGTCTTTGCATCGCGCAGCGAATAACCGTAAGGAGCATAAGCTCCGCCCTCATGAACCATAAAGATTTCAAGACCCGGACGGTTCGGATCGATGTCCGTCACATGCAAAGCATCACCGTGACCTAATCTTGCTACCGCGCCGGGCGTTGCGCTTTGAGGAGGCATCACATCCATCGAGCTGTAGAGCAGGCTGCCGTCATGGTCAATCGTCGCGGAGCCGTAAACAATCTCCTGCTTGCCGTCGCCGTCTACGTCCGCCGCGCTTAGCGAGTGCGCGCCTTGGGTAGTTAGCGTGCCATACTCCGGATCCGTACCGTCCCGGCCATGCGGTCCGTCGTTAAACGGATTCGTCATCGGCGTCCAGCCGCTGTCCACGTACCAATTCTCCTTCAGATGATGGCCGTCCCAACCATAAGAGACGAGAGTCGATCTTGTATAATAACCTCTGGCAAAAACGGCATACGGATTTTGACCGTCCAGATAAGCAACTCCGGCAAGGAAACGATCTACCCGGTTAGCCGGCTCGATCCGGCCCATCGCATAATCGCCCCATAACAGTCCGTCATCTTCCCGAGGCGTCTTGAACGGAATGGTCTCCAGCTCTTTGCCGGTCTCCCCTTCGAATACGGTCAAGTATTCCGGCCCGTCCACAATAAAGCCTTCGAATTCGCGCAGCTTGTTGTTTACGCTCCGGCTTGGCGCGTAGACATCCATGAAATAATCCGTCAGGCTGCGCGCATCCTCAAGAGACAGCGGATAGCTGTATTTCGGCGTTATGCCGAAAGCTTCCTCCAGCGTTTTGGGCCAGCTGCCGTTCTTTACCTCTTCCCGGTCGCTCCAGCCCATAAACATGTTCACCACATGATCGTAATAGCCTTGCGCGCTGAGACGGTAATCATCTTCATTGCTGTAGCCGGCCTCCAGATCCGCTTTTGGCATGGTAATATATTTTTCGGATTCGACCTTGCCGTCTGCTCCGTATTTCAACACTTTAGTACCCGGGGCGGTCTTGAACATCATCTCCGACTTGCCATCCCCGTCAAAATCGTAAACCAGGAATTGCGTGTAATGCGCTCCGGAACGAATGTTAACGCCAAGGTCAACCCGGTACAGCAGCTTGCCTTCAAACGTATAGCAATCGATATAGGTTTTGCCCGTATAGCCCCGCTGCGAGACATCCTTGGAATTGGAAGGCTCCCATTTGACGAAAAACTCATACCGCCCGTCGCCGTCCACGTCTCCTACGCTCATATCGTTAGCGGAATACGTATAAGCCTCGCCTTTTGGCGTGACCCCATCCGAAGGCTTGTTCAGCTTCAGGTCGTAATAAGCCTGCTCCCATGGCTGAACGGCCGCGCTTTGATCGGTTTCTTTCCCGTCGGTTACCGCCGCCACGTAATACATGGAAGATGATGCTCCCGACCGATCCAGATAATTGGTGCTGTCCGTAACGGTAGCGATCTTAACCCCGTCCCGATAGACGTTGAATGCCGGTCCCGTTAAACCTTTTTCCGTACTGCCCGTTACCTCGTAGGATAAGAGCCTCCAGCTGATAAACACGCCTTCAGACGTTGTAGCTGCCGCAAGTCCCCGGTCCAAATATTCCAATTGCACGCGTTCTTTGCCCCCTTGTTGGCCGACGGTAACTTGCGCCGCAGGAGCTGCCCATGCAGAACCCGTCATCGTAAGCGATAAGGCGAGAACGCCAGCCATCATTGTACGAATTGTTTTCCCGCTAGTTGCACGCTTTGCCATTTACTCGTTCCTCCCGAAGAAAAATAGATTGGATGCGCTTACAAAATCAGTTGCCAGGGTTACCCTCCTTTCTTCCTATACCAGATAAATTCTGGAAAATCACCCCTTCATTATAGTTCCAGGCCATGCATTTCCCATCTAAAAAACAGTGTATTTGTTCCAAAAAACCGACTTTGTGAGCAGTAACCTTTAACTAACCTAGCAATGATCATGCTCGCACCCTGCATTCGAAGGATTGCTTTCCGAAGATATAGTCCGTAAGATTCACGGCGCTGCACCTCCCTTAGACGTAAAAAGCCCGCAACGGCTCATAAACCGTTGCGGGCATAAACGCGATAAATGCATGAAAAGGTTAAGCGTCCGCCGAGGATTGAAGCTCCGCAATCTGCTGATGCAGTCTGCCAAGCAGCTCGGTATCCGCTTCGTCGGACAAGGAGGTCTGCATGCCTTGCACGTAACGGGATAAATCGTCTGCAAGGGCAGCGCCCGTCTCCTCCGCACATTGTCTCCACAAGCCAGTATAAAGGCCTGACCAGCTGTCGATATGCTCGTTCATCCACGCTTGCAAGGCAGGAGAAGCGGCCTCTTCCAGCTCTTTGCGAAGCTGGCCTTTGCCATCTCCCTCGAAAAATTGGCGGGGAGATTTGAACCGGCTCCATAGCCATTTGGCATCCACGCCGGACATTCTCCAATCCGCAACGGCATCCGGGGTAGGAAGATCCTTAGCCGCGTATGCCGCGCTGCTGTAACCGGCAATCAGCGATTCCAGCTGCTCGGTCAAATTCGCGTACAGCTTCTTGAGCAGGCTGTTCAACTTGCGGTCCATCCGCAGCGTTGTCGCCTGAAGCTCCTGGGACAGCTCGGTCTGCACTTGACGCTGAAGCTCCAGCCATGCGGTCCAGATCATTTTGCGCAGATCGCGGCCGTCATCCTGTAGCGTCGAAGGGTTAAACGCATAATTGTAAAACTCGCCGAAGCGAAGCTGAATCCGCTGCACCACGTAATAGAGCAGCTCGTTCAGCTCCTGAAGCATTTGCGCCGGAGGATCGTTTTCCTGGAACGTCCGGATCGAGGCATTCGCCTCAAGCTGCAGCTGGCCTAAGCGTTCGCTTTCCGCTTGGCGGGACGCGGCATCGCCCGCGGCACTCTTCAGCCAGCCGGCCACCGTGGAAGCGGCTCTTGCAATCTCCTGCTCTGCCGCGTCAACAGCCAGCTTGCCGAGGTCGTTCTGCACGAAGCCAAGGAACGACTGTTCAAAGGCGCCGATCCCCGATTGGGAGAGCAGCTCCATATTGCCTTCCATCTTGGCATCCAAGCCTTGCAGGCTGGATACCGGGAACAAACGCGGGTTACGGATGCCATGCTGAAGCAGGTTGCTCTCGACGTGGCTTAGCACGCCCTCAAGCTCTTCGTCATCGGCTGCCAGGTCGGCTGCGTTGACCAGGAAGAACATTTTATCAAGCTCGAACTGATCCTTCACCCGTCCAAGCTGCATCAGGAACTGACGGTCCGCCTGCGAGAAGGCGTGGTTATAGTAAGTGACGAACAAAACGGCGTCCGCGTTCTTGATGTAATTAAAGGCTACGCCCGTATGCCGGGCATTCACGGAGTCTGCCCCCGGCGTATCCACAAGCACGATTCCTTGGCGCGTCAACGGGCAATCGTAATGAAGCTCGATTTCGCTGACGAAGCAAGAACGGGACTCCTCGGCTACAAACTTCTCGTATTCGTCCTGCGAGACCGAGATTTGGGTGCCAAGCAGCGCTTCATGCGCTTCCCATCCTTTGCGGGCTGCGCGAAGGAAGCTATAATGCGGACGTCCGCCGGCATGAATGACATCCGGGGTCAGCATATCAATGGCAAGCATAATAGCCGATGCATTCGGCAAGGCAGATTCGGATGCGTCCTCGCCAAGCAGCGCCAGTGAATAGCGCAGATCTTCGATAATGGCGTCATGGGATTTCATGACGACAAGGGCCGTGCCATGCTCGTGCTCGGCCGTAGGCGGCACGAGACGGTTGATCGCTGCGGTTGTCGGGTTCGGCGACACCGGCAGCACGGGCTCGCCAAGCAACGCGTTCGCGAGCGAGGATTTACCCGCGCTGAAGGCTCCGAACAGCGCGATGGTGAACCGGCTATCCCGCAGCCGGTTGGCTTTCTCGCGCATAGCGTCCGCGCTGGCGGTCAGCGGCGCGTAAGGCGCGAGCAGCGCAGCCGCGCGCGTAAGGCGCGCCGCGGCGCTATGCTGCTGCGCGAGCGCTGCGCCGCCGGCCAGCGCGGCGCCAGCCTGCGGCGCCGCTGCGCGAGCGGCCATGCGCGGCTGCGCCGGCGC
>NZ_NMOK02000054.1:0-63631 GCF_003399985.2 Paenibacillus sp. ATY16
AGGGTCCTGGGAGAGTAGGACGTCGCCAAGCAATGAAGAGCCTGTCGCATTACGCGGCAGGCTTTTTGTTTCTGCATAGTTATCAACGGTTCATCCACAACCTGAACAGCTGATCCACATTGGGATCAAGCTGCTTTTTTGTTTTGATATCCACATGTGAATAGTCACTCAATTACAACTTCTCTTTATTTTGTTGATGAAGTTGTGTATAAATCGTGAAAATCCCCTATTTTACGCATGATTTCGGTCTGGATAACTGAATAACCCCGTGGATAGACAACTTCCGCCTGCCAAATAGTTGCCGACTTCCCTCCTTATCCTGTTTATAAACCCCCTGCATTTGTTTAATAACAATATAGAGCCTTTAGCTTGCTCGACTTTAAGCGCACCGTTTATGCACAAATGTGAGTAGTCCGTGGATGAACGGCTTAAAAGACAGCTGCAGCTGCGCGTTAATGCGGAGGACTGTGTATAAATCGCATCCAACCGCACCATGCTAGATAATGGCGATAGTGTGATTGTTAAATTATCTGAAAATTGAAATTCCATGTATTGACCTTTCCTGATTTTTGCGTATAATAAAGTTAAAGTCAAAGAAAGTCAAAGTCAGTTGGGGCAGCATTTCCACAAATGCATCCACAGCTCATGTCGCCAGGAGGTTGGTAAATTTGCGTAACATTTCCGATCTCATCGAGCAGTACTTGAAGCAGATGTTGCAGGAAAGCCCGGAAGGCGCCGTTGAAATTCAACGCAATGAACTGGCAGACAAGTTTTCCTGCGTTCCGTCGCAGATCAACTATGTAATTAGTACCCGGTTCACTTTGGAGAAGGGATACATGGTTGAAAGCAAGCGCGGCGGCGGCGGTTATATCCGCATTCAGCGGGTAGATTTGCCGGCGCTTAAGACGATTCAATTCCATATCCATCAAACGATTGGCGATTGCGTCGAGCAAAGCGTGGCGGAGGGGCTGATTTATCAGATGGAGGAGGCAAGACTAATTACGAAACGGGAAGCGAACCTGCTTCGGGCCGCGGTTGACCGCGAGACCATTGCTGTCAAGCTGCCGCTTCGCGATGAGATCAGAGCCAGGTTATTACGCTCCATGCTGATATCTTTATTAGCCAAATAAGCGCCTGAGAAGGTTACACCGGAAGGGAGGGGATTCGGCTTGATTTGCCAAGAATGCGGCAAGAAGCCGGCAACGCTTCATTTTACGAAAATCGTGAACGGTGAAAAAACCGAATTTCACATCTGTGAATCCTGTGCGAGGGAACGGGGAGAAGGCATCCCCGGCGCTCCAAACGGGTTCTCTATTCACAGTCTGCTGTCGGGCCTTCTCGATTTTGATCCGAGCAGCACTAACGGCGTGAACAGCGCCAAGCAACAGCAGATGATCCGCTGCGACAACTGCGGGTTAACGTATACGCAATTCAGCAAAATCGGCAGGTTCGGCTGCAGCAACTGCTACCGTCAATTTACCGAGAAGTTAGATCCTCTGCTGAAACGTGTACATGGCAATACGGTCCATGTCGGTAAAATACCGAAGCGTTCCGGCGGCCAAATTCAGTACAAGCGAGAGATTGAGCAATTGCGGCGGGATTTGCAAAGCCGCATCGAACGAGAAGAATTTGAAAGCGCGGCTCAGATTCGTGATCGAATCCGCGAGCTGGAGCGTAAAATAGTAGAACTGTAAGGCGCACGAAGGAGGTTTACTCTTGGCGAGTCATCGTTTCTCTGAGCAAGCGTTAAGCGATTGGATGAAGGGAGTTGGACCTGACTCGGATATCGTCATTAGCAGCCGAGTACGCATTGCGCGAAACTTGAGGCAGTTTCCATTCCCGATGCTTGCCACCAATCAGCAGTCGCTTGAGGTCATGAATCAGCTTACTGCAATAGGGCAATCCGGCAAGCTGGATCCGGTAGGACATTTCGAAACGATTATTTTATCGGAGCTAAGCGAGCTGGAAAGACGGGTATTGGTGGAGAAGCATCTGATTAGCCCTAATCTGGCTAACGAGTCACGCGGAGGGGCGATCATTCTAAGCGAGAACGAATCGGTCAGCATCATGATCAACGAAGAGGATCATCTTCGTATTCAGTGCCTGTATCCGGGCTTTCAAGTCAAGGAGGCTTGGACGCTGGCGAATCAGATCGATGATATTTTCGAGGAAGAAACCAATTACGCGTTCGACGAGAAGAGAGGGTATTTAACCACTTGTCCGACGAATGTGGGAACGGGAATACGCGCATCGGTTATGATGCATTTGCCGGCGCTTGTGCTTACGCAGCAGATTAACCGAATTTTATCGGCTGTCACGCAGGTCGGCCTCGCTGTCCGGGGAATGTATGGCGAAGGCAGCGAAGCGCTGGGGAATCTGTTCCAGATATCGAATCAGATTACGCTGGGACAGACGGAAGGCGAAATCATCGATAATTTGCACGGGGTAGCCAAGCAGATTATCGAGCACGAGAGAGCAGCCCGCCAAAGGCTGATGTCCGAGTCACGGCTTCGAATTGAGGACCGGGTAAGACGCTCTTACGGCATTTTGTCTTATGCGGCGGTGATGGATTCCAAGGAATCCGCGCAGCGGCTGTCCGATGTAAGGCTAGGTGTCGATCTGGGGCTTCTGGATCACGTCACGAGCCAATCTTTGAATGAATTAATTGTAATGACGCAGCCCGGGTTTCTGCAGCAGACGTTCAACGAGAAGATGAGCGCCGATCAGCGGGATTACCGCAGGGCCGAATTAATCCGCAATCAATTGCGGAGTCAAACCGAGCATGGGGGTGCATGAAACATGATGTTTGGACGATTTACGGAGCGAGCGCAAAAGGTTCTTGCCTTGGCGCAGGAGGAAGCGGTTCGTCTTGGTCACAATAATATTGGTACGGAGCATATTTTGCTCGGCCTTATTCGCGAAGGGGAAGGCATTGCAGCGAAGGCATTAATCGGGCTTGGTCTTGGACTTGAGAAAATCCAGGACGAAGTGGAGGCTTTGATCGGTCGCGGTCAAGAGCAGCCTACTAACATTGCTTATACGCCTCGCGCGAAAAAAGTTATCGAGCTGTCGATGGACGAAGCAAGAAAGCTTGGCCATACGTACGTTGGCACGGAACATATCCTGCTTGGTCTGATTCGCGAAGGAGAAGGCGTAGCAGCCCGGGTTCTGAACAACCTTGGCATCAGCCTGAACAAAGCTCGCCAGCAAGTCCTGCAGCTTCTGGGCAGCAGCGAAGCGGTATCCAGCAGCCATGGCTCTCCATCCAATGTGAGCACGCCAACGCTGGACGGCTTAGCCCGTGACCTGACCGCTTATGCCCGCGAGGGTAATCTGGATCCGGTTATCGGCCGCAGCAAGGAAATCGAGCGCGTTATTCAAGTGCTCAGCCGCCGTACCAAGAACAATCCCGTTCTGATCGGTGAGCCGGGCGTAGGTAAAACCGCCATTGCCGAAGGTCTTGCCCAAAAGATCATCGCCAACGAAATTCCGGAGACACTGCGCGACAAACGCGTTATGACATTGGATATGGGCTCCGTTGTAGCCGGTACGAAGTATCGCGGCGAATTCGAAGACCGCTTGAAAAAAATCATGGATGAGATCCGCCAAGCCGGCAACATCATTCTGTTCATCGATGAGCTTCATACGCTGATCGGTGCAGGCGGCGCTGAAGGCGCGATTGACGCCTCCAATATTCTGAAGCCTGCGCTTGCCCGCGGCGAGCTGCAGTGCATCGGCGCAACAACGCTGGATGAGTACCGCAAATACATCGAGAAGGATGCCGCGCTGGAGCGCCGTTTCCAACCGATTACGGTCGACCAGCCGTCGCCGGAAGAGGCCATCCAAATTCTTCACGGCCTGCGTGACCGTTATGAGGCTCACCACCGCGTAAAAATTACGGATGATGCAATCGTGCAAGCCGTGAAGCTGTCCGATCGCTACATTACGGACCGGTTCCTGCCGGACAAAGCGATCGACCTGATCGACGAGGCGAGCTCGAAAGTGAGACTTAACTCGTATACGGTACCGCCTAATCTCAAACAGCTGGAGAACCGTCTGGAAGATATCCGCAAGGAGAAAGACGCGGCAGTTCAAAGCCAGGAATTCGAGAAAGCGGCAGCCCTTCGCGACACGGAGCAAAAAATCCGCGAAGAGCTTGACGTAACGAAGAACCAATGGAAAGAAAAACAAGGCCGCACCGATTCCGAGGTAACGCCTGAAGATATCGCGCAGGTTGTGGCAAGCTGGACGGGTATTCCGGTCAGCAAGCTGGCGGAGGAAGAAACCGAGCGTCTGCTCAAAATGGAAGACATTCTGCATGACCGCGTAATCGGCCAAGAAGATGCGGTTAAAGCGGTATCGAGAGCCATCCGCAGAGCGCGTGCAGGCCTCAAGGATCCGAAACGCCCAATCGGCTCGTTCATCTTCCTTGGTCCTACCGGGGTAGGTAAAACCGAGCTGGCCCGCGCGCTCGCGGAAGCGATGTTCGGCGACGAGAACGCGGTTATCCGCATCGATATGTCGGAGTACATGGAGAAACACTCCACGTCCCGTCTCGTCGGAGCGCCTCCGGGATATGTCGGCTACGAAGAAGGCGGTCAGTTAACCGAGAAAGTACGCCGCAAGCCGTATTCCGTTGTCTTGCTCGACGAAATCGAGAAGGCGCATCCGGAAGTTTTCAACATCCTGCTGCAAGTGCTGGAAGACGGCCGTCTGACCGATTCCAAAGGCAGAGTGGTTGACTTCCGCAACACGCTGATCATCATGACCTCGAACGTAGGCGCGGATCAAATCAAACGTAATTCTTCGCTTGGCTTTACAGCCGTGCAGGATTCGGGCCGCGAGTTCAACCAAATGAAGGATAAAGTGTTGGCTGAGCTGAAGAAAAGCTTCCGTCCGGAGTTCCTGAACCGGATCGACGAAACAATCGTGTTCCACTCGCTGGAGCAAGAGCATATCGCTCAGATCGTTACGCTGATGTCCGAGGAGCTTCGCAAACGGCTGCGCGAGCAAGAGGTGGACTTTATTCTCACCGATTCCGCAAAGGCATTCCTTGCGAAGGAGGGCTTTGATCCTCAATACGGTGCGCGTCCGCTGCGCCGTGCGATTCAGAAGCATATCGAAGACCGGATCTCCGAGGAGCTCTTGCTTGGCAAGATCCGCAAAGGCGATTCCTTCACGATCGACGAGAAGGACGGCGAGCTGACCGTAAACAAATCCGAAGCTGTCTCGGAAGAGCCGGCTGCAAAATAAGCAAGGATCAACCAGGCTGCCTGAGCGAGGACTTCCTCGCCGGGCAGCTTTTGTTTTATCCGATCTATTTGACAATGAGAATCATTATCGTATATGCTTGAAGCAATGATGTTTTAGCGATGAAGGTTTTAAACATAGAAGCTTCGGAAGATGGAGGGACTTGCGATGATCGTTGTAACGAATACGATAAAAGTAAAAAAAGGCCACGGGGAAGAGGTAGCGGAGCGGTTCGAGAAGACAAAGGGCATAGAGCAATCGGCTGGCTTTGTTCGCATGGAGGTTATGCTGACCGAAGGATTAGCCGACTACGATGAACTGAAGGTAAGCACGACCTGGGAGACCAAAGCTTCCTTCGAAGAATGGGTGAACAGCGATTCCTTCCGTCAGGCGCATGCCCATAGGGGGAATAAACAAGCGGATGGCGGTAAAGAAAAGGATGGGGAAGGCGAGCGTATTATGCTTGGCTCCCAGCTTACGACGCACCGGATTCTCGTATCCAAGGATGCTGCGGCAATCTCGTAACTTTTGCAGCTTATACTTTTGCATCATTTAACAAAAGCTTTCTTTATTCCGATGTTGGGATTAAGGAGGCTTTTTTTGCTGACTGGAACGTATTGGTCCGTACATAGTTTCGTAAGAAGGGGTTTATACCCTACGGATAAAATGGTAAACTTTAAAATGGTAACGCTTGTTAAAAGGAGCCTTGTATGGCAAAGATAAAGCTAAAGTTTGTATGTACTGAGTGCGGGACGGAATCGCCGAAATGGCTGGGGAAATGTCCGGGCTGCCAGTCTTGGAATACGATGGTGGAGGAAAAGGAGACCGTTATCAAAACACAAGGTGTCGGTCTTCGCATGGCTCAGACGAAAGAAAAGCCGCAATCCATCATACATATAGAAAGTGGGCAGGAACCGCGTATCGAAACACGGTTGCAGGAGCTTAACCGGGTGCTGGGCGGAGGCGTTGTGCCAGGCTCGCTCATTCTGGTTGGCGGAGATCCCGGAATCGGAAAATCCACGCTGCTGCTGCAAACCTCGCATGCATTGGCCTCCAAAGGGCTGAAGGTGCTGTATATTTCCGGAGAGGAATCCGTCCGGCAGACGCGTCTTCGCGCTGACCGGCTTGGCGCTCTAACGGAATCCCTTTTTGTCCTTTGCGAGACAAACATGGAGCAAATCAACGATGCGATTGAGTCGGTCCAGCCGGACTTTCTCGTGATCGACTCCATTCAGACGGTGTACGATCCAAATGTTCAGTCCGCTCCGGGCAGCGTAGCCCAGGTAAGGGAATGTACCGCTCACTTCATGCGGGTAGCGAAGATTAAAGGTATCGCTACCGTGCTTGTCGGGCATGTCACGAAAGAAGGCGCAATCGCGGGTCCTCGTCTGCTGGAACATATGGTCGACTGCGTACTTTATTTCGAAGGAGAACGGCATCATACTTACCGGCTGCTCCGGGCCGTCAAGAACCGGTTTGGTTCCACCAATGAAATCGGCATATTCGAAATGGGCGAAGAGGGTCTCCGCGAAGTGGCCAATCCGTCAGAGCTGTTCCTGTCGGAGCGCCCGCTTGGCGTATCCGGCTCTACGGTTGTAGCCAGCATGGAAGGAACCCGCCCCGTGCTGGTTGAGCTTCAGGCGCTTGTCGCAGCGACGAATTTCCCTTCGCCGCGGCGGATGTCCACAGGGATCGACCATCACCGGATGGCATTAATTATTGCGGTATTAGAGAAGCGGATCGGCATGTTTTTGCAGACGCAGGATGCCTATTTAAATGTAGCGGGCGGCGTGAAGCTGGATGAGCCGGCAGTTGACCTTGCCGCTGCCGTCTCGCTCGCATCAAGCTTTCGCGATGCGCCTACGCGCCCCTATGACGTTATCTTCGGCGAAGTAGGCCTGACGGGCGAGGTTCGCGCCGTATCCCGTGCCGAGCAGCGGGTGAAGGAAGCGGAGAAGCTTGGCTTTAAGCGGGTTATTATGCCGGAGAAAAGCTTAAAGGGCTGGAAGCCGCCGGAAGGCATCGAGATTATCGGCGTGAGTACGGTAGCAGAAGCGCTGTCCGCGGCACTTGGATAGGGGGCAAATGATGAAGGAACAAAGTCAGCTAGAAATTATGAACCAGCTTTTGCAATTAGTCGCACCAGGTACCCCGTTCCGTGACGGGCTTGATAATGTGCTTCGGGCCAAAACGGGTGCGCTGCTTGTTGTCGGGTACAGTCCCGAAGTAATGGAGGTCGTGGATGGCGGCTTTTCCATCAATTGCGATTTCTCGCCTAACTACTTGTATGAACTCGCCAAGATGGATGGAGCCATTATCCTGAGCGAGGATATGAAAAGGATCTTGTATGCGAATACGCAGCTTATCCCGAACAACTCGATTTCTTCGATCGAGACCGGTATCCGGCATCGTACGGCGGAGCGGGTAGCGAAGCAGACCGGCAAGCTTGTCGTATCGATCTCGCAGCGCCGGAATATCATTACGCTGTACCAAGGCAATTTGCGTTATTCGCTCAAAGAGATGGGCGTTATATTAACGAAGGCCAATCAGGCGATTCAAACGCTTGAGAAATATAAGGTCGTACTTAGCCAGTCGCTCACCAACCTGTCCGCGCTTGAATTCGAGGAGCTGGTGACGCTGCAGGAAGTGGCGCATGTCGTGCAGCGTGTGGAAATGGTGCTGCGCGTCAAAATGGAAATCAAACGTTATGTCACCGAGCTGGGTACGGAGGGCCGTCTTATCGCCATGCAGATGGAGGAGCTTGTTAACGGCGTTGACGAAGACGCCTGGTATCTGCTCAAGGATTATGCCAAGGATAATACAGACGACAAAATCCGCGAAATCCGTGCGGCGCTCAAAAAGCTAAGCGCGGAAGACCTGCTGGACGCACCTCCGATCATACGGCTTCTCGGCTACACGCATACCGCTGCCATGGTGGAGGAAGCGGTGTCGCCGCGAGGCTACAGGCTGCTCAATAAAATTCCTCGTCTTCCATTAATTATTATGAATAATTTAATTGAGCGCTTCGGCAGACTGCCTCATATTTTGATGGCAACCATTGATGAGCTTGACGAAGTGGACGGTATTGGAGAGGTTCGCGCGCGTGCCATCAAGGATGGTTTGAAGCGGATCCAGGAGCAGATGTTCATTGACAGACAAATTTAAATCTCATACAATGGATGGAATGTGTACCGTATTCCAAACATACATTAGTAAACGGTTTTAGGGCATAGTAGAGAAGAGGTGGAATAGATGATCACTAAGTCGATACCGAGCCTTCTCACGGTCGGAAACTTATTCTTAGGAATAGCCGCCATTATTCTCGTGTTTAATGAAAAGCCGGAAACAGCCGCGATGATGGTTATTATCGCAATGCTGCTTGATGGCGTGGACGGCCGTGTAGCACGTGCGCTGAACGCGCAAAGCGAGTTCGGCAAAGAGCTCGATTCGTTATCCGATGTGATCTCGTTCGGCGTGGCGCCGGCTTTTATTATGTATGTCGTTGCCTTTCAAGAGCTTAACCCGACCATTGCCTGGATTATTACCGCGCTGTTCCCGATCTGCGGAGCTTTGAGACTTGCGCGATTTAACGTGGTAGCCGGGAAACCGGGTTACTTTATCGGCCTTCCTATTCCTGCTGCGGGAGGCGTGTTGTGCACGCTTGCGCTGTTCCAGGATGATATTGCAGTTTCGGTCTTGTTAGCGAGCACCTTGGTACTGTCCTTGCTTATGGTTAGTACGATTAAATATCCGAATTTCAAGAAAATAGGCATCTCAAAGAAAGCCATCTGGGCCATTCCTTTTGTTGTGGCGTTGGCTGTTTTTCTTGGAATCCAATTCCCTGACCAGCTATCTAAAATTATCTTTGTACCTATGCTGTTATATGCGCTTTACGGTCTAAAAAAAAACGTTGACGGCCGCATGAAGAAACGCGTCCGCAAACGCCGCGGCAAAGATGCACAGGATGAGAACGTGCAGTCCGAGACGACAGCATAAAAATGCCCCACAAAGTGAAGCAAATGCTCTGGAGCGTACTCCGAGTACTTTGCGGGGGCCCCGGTGTGAAAACCGGATAAACCTAGAGAATAAAAAGAAGGAGCTGTTCCCTGCACTCGTCATGAACGAGGCAAGGAGCAGCTCCTTTTTTTTTGCTTATTACGTTAAATTAAACAATCCGAGAGTAGAACATTTATCGTATTCCTTGGCGACAACTTCGTCTAATTGAATATCAAGCAGATTGCACATGGCGGTCATGTAGAACAGATTCCGTCCGAGCTCGGATTTGAGCACGTCGCGGCAGGATTCGCATACATGGCCTGAGATATGGCTCTGAAGCGTAGATTTGGCACTCTCGAGATTCGGTTCGTCTGCATACTCTTGCTTGCGCGCATTGAGTTCAATACAACCACAGTCCGTTACGGCCTTCGTTACCGCTCGGTTAACGGATGCGCCGGACTGACCAAACTTGGACATGACGTCCAGCAGGCTTCGATGTCTAAGCAATAGTTCGGATACTTGCTGCTGGAATTGTTCCAGTGTAGGAGCACTCATCGATTCCACCTCTTTCATCAGCTTCATCTGCTATAACTGCTAATTCCATTATAAGCATACCTTGCCATCATTTCAAAATGAAAAATCATTCACGAACCGCCGTTTAGCCCGTCCATTATTGGAACATAATTGTAATGGAGGTGGTATTTATGATGAAACGAATTATTCAAATGGCCGGTCTATTATTTGGAGGATTGGCTGGGCTCGAAGTAGAAGGCAGAACGAATAGCATAGAAGGCTGGACGCAATCGTCGCTTGGTATTTGGCAAGGAACTAGCATGTATTATTTCGCGATTGGGGCACTTTTTGGACTTCTTGTTGCGAGCATGGCTGCGGGGCGAATCATTAAGTTTATGCAGCGCGGTATTGATCAAACGGCCGAGATGCCGATGAAGGATCTGCTGGCCGGCGGCGGCGGGCTTATCGCGGGATTGTTCTTGTCCGCGCTTTTGTACCCGGCGGTAGCTAAGCTTGGTGGGCCGGGGCTGTTGATTCCGGCAGTGATGTCTCTTTTCTTCGGTTACTTGGGGCTTCGAATCGGACTTGGGAAGAAGGACGAGCTTGCCGCAGCCGCATCGGCGATGCTCGAGCAGCGCAAGGCAGTTCCGGTGGCAGACGAAGTGGGCGGCTTTGAAGAACATAAAATTTTGGACACCAGCGTCATTATCGACGGACGGATTGCGGATATCTGCAAGACCGGATTTATCGAAGGCACTCTCGTGATTCCGGAATTCGTGCTGGAGGAGCTGCAGCATATCGCGGATTCTTCGGATCTGCTGAAGCGTAACCGGGGACGCCGCGGACTCGATATTTTGAACAAAATCCAAAAGGAATTAGATGTTCGGGTGCTTATCTACGAAGGAGACTTTGAAGAAATAAGCGAGGTAGACAGCAAATTGGTCAAGCTGGCGAAAGCCCTTAAAGGCAAGGTCGTTACCAATGACTTCAACCTGAACAAGGTATGCGAGCTTCAAGGCGTATCGGTACTGAACATTAATGACTTGGCTAATGCAGTGAAGCCCGTCGTCCTGCCCGGTGAAGAAATTATCGTACAAGTTATCAAGGACGGCAAAGAGCATGGACAAGGCGTCGCCTATCTGGACGACGGCACGATGATCGTTGTGGAGGGCGGACGCGATTATATCGGCACCACGATGGAAGTTCTCGTAACGAGCGTTCTGCAGACATCGGCAGGCCGAATGATATTTGCGAAGCCGAAGCTGTTGGAAAAAGCGCTGTAACCTTGTATAGTAGGGAGTAGTTGTTTATACGTACGAGGGAGATTAGGCGATGAATGCACATTGGGGAGCGGTTGTCGTTGCGGCCGGGCGCGGCTCGCGGATGGGAAGCAAAGAAAGCAAGCAGTATTTGCCGCTGCACGGAAAGCCGATTCTCGTGCATACGCTGGAATTGTTCCAAGCGATGGACGAGATTACAGATATAGCGCTTGTGGTTGGCGCGGATGACGTGGAACGCTGCACCGGGCTTGTAGAAGAGTACAAGCTTGGCAAGGTAACGGCCGTGGTAGCCGGGGGAAGCGAGCGCCAGCATTCGGTCTTCGCGGGGATCAAGGCGTTGTCGCCGGCCGCCGAATGGGTGATGGTGCATGACGGCGTGCGGCCGCTTGTTACGCAGAAGGCGATACGCGCCTGCTGCGAGAAAGCCGAGCAGAGCGGCGCAGCCGTCTTGGCCGTACCGGTCAAGGACACAATCAAACAGGTAGACGACACGGGTCTGATCGTTTCAACGCCGGACCGCCGAAGCTTGTGGGCGATACAAACGCCGCAAGCTTTTCGTCGTGATTTGCTGACCGCAGCGCATGAGCGCGCGGCGGAGGAGCATTTTCTCGGTACGGACGATGCCATGGTGGTGGAGCGGACAGGCGCGCCCGTCGTTATTGCGGAAGGCGATTACACGAATATTAAGATTACAACGCCTGATGATCTGCCCTGGGCAGAATTTTTGTTAGAGAAACAGAGGAGAGAGGAGAACAAACAATGATTCGAGTAGGACAAGGCTTTGACGTACATCAGCTGGTGGAGGGCCGTCCCTGCATTATCGGGGGCGTAACGATTCCTTACGAGAAGGGGCTGCTGGGCCATTCCGACGCGGATGTGCTGCTTCATGCGATCTCCGATGCCATTCTGGGGGCGCTAGGACTTGGCGATATCGGCAAGCACTTCCCGGACACTTCCGAGGAATTCAAGGATGCCGACAGCCTGAAGCTGCTTGAGCAGGTGTGGGCGCTGGCCAAGGAGCGGGGCTACAAACTTGGCAACTGCGATTCGACGATTATTGCCCAACGTCCGAAGATGGCGCCCTACATCCCGCAGATGGCGGAGATTATCGCCCGCGCGCTGGAAGCGGACATCGAGCAGGTGAACGTGAAGGCGACGACGACCGAGCAGCTTGGTTTTACCGGCAGAGGCGAAGGAATTGCCTCCCAATCGGTTGTCTGCTTGATCCAGGATGTTATAATCAAGTAATGGTTTAGTTATACGAGAGGGGTTATTAGCGATGACACAAGAAGTGAGAGTCCGTTATGCACCGTCCCCGACGGGTCATTTACATATCGGTAATGCCAGAACGGCCTTATTTAATTATTTGTACGCGCGCAGCCAAGGCGGCAAATTTATTATCCGCATTGAAGATACCGACGTGAAACGGAACGTGGCGGGCGGGGAAGAAAGCCAGCTGAAGTACTTGAAATGGCTTGGCATCGACTGGGATGAGAGCATTGACATCGGTGGAGGCTACGGCCCATACCGTCAAACCGAGCGTCTTGATATTTATAAGGAATACTGGCAGGACCTGATTGACCGCGGCCTTGCTTACCGCTGCTATTGCACGGAAGAAGAGCTGGAGCAGGAGCGGGAAGAGCAGATGAGCCGCGGCGAGACGCCTCGTTACTCCGGACGCCACCGCAATCTGACGGAGGAGCAGCGCCAGGCGTTTGAAGCGGAAGGCCGCGTAGCCAGCGTTCGTTTCCGCGTGCCGGAGGGCAAAACCTTCGCTTGGGACGATATGGTTAAAGGCTCGATCAGCTTCGATACGGCGGAGATGGGCGACTTCGTAATCGTGAAAAAGGACGGCATTCCGACTTACAATTTCGCCGTTGTCATCGACGATTATCTGATGAAAATCAGCCACGTGCTGCGCGGCGAGGATCATATCTCGAACACACCGCGCCAGCTGATGATTTACGAAGCGCTGGGCTGGGAAGCTCCTAAGTTCGCTCATATGACGCTGATCGTCAACGAGAGCCGCAAGAAGCTCAGCAAACGCGACGAGTCGATCATCCAGTTCATCGAGCAATACGACGATCTCGGCTATCTGCCGGAAGCGTTGTTCAACTTTATTGCTTTGCTTGGCTGGTCGCCGGAAGGCGAGCAGGAGATTTTTACGCATGACGAGCTGGTTAACGTATTTACGGCCGAACGTCTGAGCAAGAGCCCTGCCGTATTCGATACGCAGAAGCTGAGCTGGATGAATGGCGAATACATGAAAAAGATCGACATCGAGCGTCTTGTCGACCTTTGCTTGCCGCATCTGCAAAAGGCTGGCCGCGTAGGCGAACAGTTGGATGCCGTTGACCGTGAATGGGTGTCGGCGCTTGCCGCCCTCTATCAAGAGAAGCTCCGCGCAGCATCGGACATCGTTGAGCTTACGGAGCTGTTCTTCCGCGATACGGTTGAGGATGAAGAGGAAGCCAAGGCTGTGCTTGCCGAGGAACAGGTCACGGCTGTCTTGACGGCGTTCCTTGCCAAGATCGAAGCTAGCGAAGCTTCGGCCTTTACCGTTGACGGCATTAAAGACTGGATCAAAGCGGTTCAGAAGGAAACGGGCTTCAAAGGCAAGCAGCTGTTTATGCCTATTCGCGCTGCGCTTACGGGCCAGACGCATGGCTCTGACCTGAACCAATCGATCGCCTTGCTTGGCCGCGATAAAGTGATTAACCGCCTTAAGAACCGTCTGGGCTAAGCATTGCCGGGGCGGACAAGGTTGACAAGCGGTGTCATAAATTCCTTGTCACCCTTACGGGGATTCGCTATACTGTTACTAATTACAATTCGATGACTTAAAAAGCCATGAACAGGAAAAGTACGTTTTGCCGGATTTGCAGAGAGGACAATCAGCATTTGCCTATAGCCAAGCTAGTTGGCATGTAGGAATGCGGGCTGCGAGTTGTCTAGTTCGGGGGGCGGAAAATTGCACCTGGGAGCTTTGTTCCGATCCGTAATCCTACCGCTTCGTATACCGGAGCCGGCGGCGCGGGGTAGGCAGCAACGTATCAGCCAACGTTACAGGCTTTAAGACGGACAGCCGGATTAGGCTGGGCTTAAGCTCGTTATTGAGCCGCAGTCCTTTAATCGGGTCGTTCAAGCAGAGTGGAACCGCGACGTTACACGCCCGCCTCTGCAGCATTTCAAATGCTGCGGAGGCTTTTTTATTTTCAGGCATTGATTAGCTTGGCCTTAGCTTTGTTTTTGTTGCGGGGGGCCGCAGCGCAGGGGAGAGGAGACACGCATGTTTCGCCATATTAGATCAGACATTAAGGCAGTATTTGAGAACGACCCGGCAGCTCGAAGCCGGTTTGAGGTTGTCTTTACGTATTCGGGTCTGCATGCGATATGGGCTCACCGGGTTGCGAATAAATTTTTCCGCGGAGGATGGTTTACGATTGCGCGGATCATCTCGCAGTTCAGCCGTTTTATGACGGGCATCGAGATCCACCCGGGAGCAACGATCGGCGAGCGGTTGTTCATCGACCACGGAATGGGTATAGTGATTGGAGAAACATGCGAGATCGGCGATGATGTCGTTATTTATCAAGGCGTAACGCTTGGAGGAACCGGCAAGGAAAAAGGCAAACGCCATCCTACCATCGGCAACAATGTCGTTATCGGTTCAGGTGCGAAAGTATTAGGCTCGTTCCGTGTTGGCGATAATTCGAATATCGGATCGAATGCCGTTGTCCTGCGCGAGGTGCCCGACAACTGTACCGTCGTAGGCAATCCGGGGCGTGTCGTCAGACGCAATGGCGAACGGGTCGGAGACCGGCTTGATCATAAGCAGCTGCCGGACCCCGTCATTGAGATGTTCCGCGAAATGCAAAAGGAAATCGAAAGTTTAAAGGCCGAGGTCGAGAGGCTTCGCGAGCCAGTAGCTGGAGGAGAAACGAGATCATGAACGTTCAAATTTATAATACGCTGACACGAGCAAAGGAAGCATTCGTCCCGCAGGAACCGGGAAAAGTAAAAATGTACGTCTGCGGACCAACGGTTTATGACTATATTCATATCGGCAACGCCCGCCCGGTTATTTTCTTCGATGTGGTGCGCCGTTACCTGGAGTACGTCGGTTATGACGTGAACTACATCGTGAATTTCACGGACGTAGACGACAAGCTGATCAAAAAAGCGGAGCAATCGGGACTGACGGTTCCGGAGGTTGCCGATAAATTCATTAACGCGTTTAACGAGGATATCGCTTCGCTGGGTGTGCACAAGGCAACGTTGAACCCGCGCGTTACCGAGCATATTCCGGCGATCGTTGCGTTTATTCAAGGCCTTGTCGACACAGGCTATGCTTATGCAAGTGAAGGAGACGTGTATTACCGTACCTCGAAATTCGAGGAATACGGCAAGCTGTCGCACCAGAATCTGGAGGAGCTGCAGTTCGGTATCCGGATCGAGGTTGGCGAGCGCAAGGAGAATCCTCAGGACTTCGTGCTCTGGAAAGGCGCAAAGCCTGGCGAAATCAACTGGGAAAGCCCATGGGGACCGGGACGTCCGGGCTGGCATATCGAGTGCTCGGCGATGGCGCGCGAATATTTGGGCGATACGCTTGATATTCACGGCGGCGGCCATGACCTGCAGTTCCCGCATCACGAGTGCGAGGTTGCCCAGTCCGAGGCATTGACCGGCAAGCAGCTTGCGAACTACTGGATGCATAATGGCTACATTCATATCAACAACGAGAAGATGTCCAAGTCGCTTGGCAACGGGATTACGGTTAACGAGCTGGTGAAGCGCGTGAAGCCGGCCGCTATCCGTTACTTTATTTTGTCGACGCATTACCGCAGCCCGCTTAACTTCACGGACGAGACCATCGCCCAAGCCGAGAACAGCGTGGAGCGGATTGCGAATTGCGCGTCTAATCTGAAGCATCGGCTTTCCGCGTTTGGCGGCCAGGCAGAGGGTGCGGCTCCAACGGAGCTTGAAGACAGAATCGCTCAGCTTAAGGCACAATTCGAAGCGAAAATGGGAGACGACTTCAATACGCCGGATGCGATTACCGCCGTATTCGAGCTGGTAACGGAAGCGAACCAGTACATGAACCGCGCGGACGCTTCGCCGGAGGGAATTGCCGCACTGCTGGCAGCTCTTGAAGGAATGAACACGGTGCTGGGTCTGCTGCCTGAAGCGGGTGCTGATGCCGAGCTTCTGGATGACGAGATCGATGCGCTTATCGTTGAGCGGACGGAAGCGCGCGCGGCGAAGAATTGGGCAAGAGCGGATGAAATCCGTAACCTGCTTACGGAAAAAGGCATTGCGTTAGAGGACACTCCGCAAGGGATTCGTTGGCGGCGCCTGTAGAACTCTGCCGCAAATCGATTGGAGGACGTGTCATATTGAATAGCAATGAACGGGAACATGCAAGCTTAGAGGAAGCGGGACAAGGGAATGGAGCGGGAGCGGGAGCGGGAGCGGGGCTTCTGTTCCACCGTCCGGCCAAGAAGACGCAGCTCATTAATCCGGTTGTGCTCGCTTACGTAGGAGACAGCGTATTCGAGCTGTTGGTCCGGCAGTATCTGGTGTCGCTGCCTAATCATAAATCGCATCATCTTCACAAGGAAGCGACCAAGATTGTATCGGCGAAGGCGCAGCGCAAGCTGCTGGAGAAATGGCAGCCGATGCTGACGGAAGAGGAAGCGGATATCGTTAGGCGCGGCCGCAATACGAAATCGGGGGCACCGCCTAAGAATGCGGACCCGGCCGATTACAGGCAGGCTACCGCGCTGGAATGCCTGGTCGGCTATTTGTACTATGAAGGACGAATCGAACGTCTGCATGAATTGTTTGAGGAAGCAGTCGCGCCGCAGCCGGAAGACTATCAGGAAGAGAAGGAGGGACAAGCGTGAGCGAACGATACAACCAAGAAGAAATGATTGCCGGCAAGCATCCCGTTATGGAGGCGCTTCGTTCCGGACGCGATATCAATAAGATTTGGATCGCCGAGGGCGCTCAGAAGAGCCTGACCCAGCCGATCGTGGCGGAAGCCAAGCAGCATGGGGTCATCGTGCAGTTTGTGGACAAGCGCAAGCTGGATACCATGGTGGAGGGCGTGCAGCATCAAGGCGTTGTTGCGCAGGCGGCGGCCTTTGCCTACGCGGAGATTGAGGATTTGCTGGCAAGAGCCCGCGAGCTGAACGAAACGCCGTTCCTGCTTATTCTCGACGAGATTGAGGACCCTCATAATCTGGGTTCCATTTTGCGGACGGCGGAATGTACCGGCGTCCATGGCGTTATTATTCCGAAACGCCGTTCGGTTGGTCTGACGGCAACGGTGCTGAAGACATCCGCTGGCGCGGCCGAGCATGTGCCTGTGGCGCGTGTGACGAACCTCGCCCAGACGATCGACCGTCTTAAGGAAGAAGGCGTGTGGGTAGCGGGTACGGACGTAAGCGCTCCGCAGGATGTATATAAGACGAAATTTGATCTGCCGCTTGCGATTGTTATCGGAAACGAAGGCAAAGGGATGGGCCGTTTGATCAAGGAGAAATGCGATTTCCTGGTCAAGCTGCCGATGCACGGCCGTCTTAACTCTTTGAACGCATCCGTGGCAGCGGGCGTTTTGATGTACGAAGTGGTCAGGCAGCGCCGGAGTGTATAGCCGATGAACCGGCGCAATGATATTTTGCTGGTGGACGGCTATAATATGATCGGCGCCTGGCCCATGCTTGAGAAGCTGAAGGAGATCGATTTGGAGGAAGCGCGGGACAAGCTGCTCGATATGCTGGCCGATTACCAAGGCTTCTCGGGCATGACGGTGTATGTTATTTTCGATGCCCATCAAGTGCCCGGACTTGGCGCGACTTACCGGCATCATAAGCTTACGATTGTCTATACGAAGGAGAAAGAAACGGCGGACGAATGCATTGAGCGGTTGGTTACGGAACTCACGGCCAGACGACGAAACGTATTTGTCGCCACCTCCGATCTTGTCGAACAGCATGTCGCTTTCGGCAAAGGAGCTCTCCGGCTGTCGGCTCGCGAGCTGCTTATCAACATTCAGCAGAATCGCAAGCAAATCGAGCTCACTTTGCGCGAGGACATACCGGTCAAGCGCAACACGCTCGACGGCAATCTCAGTCTCGAGGTGCGCACAAAGCTGGAGCGTCTTCGGCGCGGCGGCAAATAGTCCTCTTTTTTATCCATAAAATTACAGAATTTCTATTAAAACGACTCTACCCTAGCGGCAAATCGGTTGACGGTGTAAGATTACATAATGTATACTGGCTCTATATTTAGTGATGAGAACGGCGGTTTTATCGCTATTTTGTCTTGTTTAACTCGTTGTGGCAGGAAGCCATGGAGATAGGTTGCATATGAATCTAGCGGCGTACGCCTTGCAGGCCGGAGGGATAGTTCGTGAGCATCGACCTCAAAAAATGGAGTACGCTTGAGTATGACTGCAGTTCTGACGAGGATATCGTGGAAGCGGTTCGTAACGGCGACAGTCTGGCTCTTGAATATTTGATCAACAAATATAAGAACTTTGTCCGTGCAAAGGCGCGTTCTTACTTCCTAATCGGAGCCGACCGGGAAGATATCGTGCAGGAAGGCATGATCGGACTCTATAAATCTATCCGCGACTTTAAAGGGGACAAGCTTGCTAGCTTTAAAGCTTTTGCGGAATTATGTATTACACGGCAGATTATTACGGCGATAAAGACGGCTACCAGGCAGAAGCATATTCCGCTTAACTCTTATGTTTCCTTGGACAAGCCTATTTACGACGAAGATTCTGACCGTACTCTTCTCGATGTGATTTGCGGCACCAGGGTATCCGATCCGGAGGAGCTTATCATTAATCAGGAAGAATTTGTTGGTCTTGAAGACAAGATGTCGGAGATTCTGAGCGATCTGGAGCGTAAGGTGCTTATGCTCTATCTGGACGGCAGATCGTATCAGGAAATTGCCGTTGACCTCGACAGACATGTCAAATCGATTGACAATGCCCTGCAGCGCGTAAAGCGCAAACTTGAGCGTTACTTGGAAGTTCGGGATCTTAGCGGATAAGCTATTAATCTTATTAATCTTTATACGTGCTGAATTTGATGCGAGCTGTTCTCTCGTCCGGTTATCAGGCCGGAGGCGGAGGGCGGCTCGTTTTAAGTTTTAAAAGCAGGATTTGTGACGATAATGGTAGAGACGAGATTCCTGATGTCGCCATATTTCCATAATATTCGCTATGGCCCAGGCTATGTTTCCATTGACATTGGAATAGGCCGTGTGATAAATTGTTTTAGGTAGGCCTTGATGTGAGGCTTTGTTTTGTATTGGGGCCGAAGTTGCAACGTCATATACATATGGCGTTGTGAACCGTTATTTAGCAGTTCGGGAGGTGTAATTCAATGCGGGTAATAATCACGTTGGCATGCACAAACTGCAAACAGAGAAACTATGCGAGCAGCAAGAACAAACGCAATCACCCCGACCGCATCGAGTTGAAGAAGTTTTGCAAGTTTTGTAACGAGCAGACTCCTCATCGCGAGACGAGATAGTCATTGGAGGTGTTGACGTGGCATTTTTGGCTAAACTGAAGCAAAGCTTCGGAACAACGTTTAGTTTCTTTGCCGACAGCTGGGCAGAACTTAAAAAGGTTCGCTGGCCAAACCGTAAAGAGTTGACAAGCTATTCGATCGTCGTACTTCTAACGATCGCGTTTGTGACGATTTACTTTTGGCTTCTTGACATCGGGATCTCGTCTCTAGTTAATCTGATTGTTTAAGAAGGGCCCAAAGGTGGATTGGAATGGAAAAAAGATGGTATGTCGTACACACTTACGCCGGTTATGAGAACAAAGTGAAAGCCAATTTGGAGCGTCGCCTCGAATCGATGGGCATGGAAGATAAAATCTTTCGCGTTCTGGTTCCGATGGAAGAAGAAGTGGTAGAAAAGGACGGTAAGAAAAAGACCGTTCAACGCAAAGTCTACCCCGGCTACGTCCTCGTGGAGATGGTACAAACTGACGATTCATGGTATGTTGTTCGCAATACGCCGGGCGTCACAGGATTTGTAGGGTCAACGGGTTCCGGTTCCAAGCCAATCGCGCTTATGCCGGACGAAGTAGAACAAATTCTGAAGCACATGGGCATGGAAGAGCCTAAGCCGAAGATTGAATTCGACCTGAAGGAAACCGTGCGCGTAAAAGTAGGTCCTTTTGCGGATTTCGTTGGTACAGTGGAAGAAATTCTGCTCGACAAATCCAAGCTTAAGGTGCATGTCAACATGTTTGGCAGGGAGACCCCGCTTGAACTGGACTATACTCAAGTGGAGAAGATATAATACGATCTGGTTTCCGTAGTTTGGGATTACTTGTGTAAGGAGGTGTAAGTCATGGCAAAAAAGGTTATCAAAATGGTCAAACTGCAAGTTCCTGCAGGTAAAGCTAATCCGGCTCCGCCGATTGGTCCGGCACTTGGTCAAGCAGGCGTTAACATTATGGCGTTCTGTAAAGAATTCAATGCTCGTACTGCAGATCAAGCGGGATTGATTATCCCGGTTGTTATCACAGTGTTTGAAGACCGTTCCTTCACTTTCGAAACTAAAACTCCACCGGCAGCAGTATTGCTCCGCGTTGCAGCGGGTATCGAAAAAGGTTCCGGTGAACCAAACAAAAAGAAAGTTGCTACAGTGAAACGTGCGAAAGTTCGTGAAATCGCTGAGCAAAAAATGCCTGACCTGAATGCAGCTTCCGTCGAGGCAGCGATGCTTATGATTGAAGGTACTGCACGCAGCATGGGTGTTACTATCGTTGACTAATTGTGTGACTGGCCGCTTGCGGTCGGTTAACACGTGGGCGGCCGAACAGGCTTTGCCCGGCGAAGTGTACTGCTTCGTTTAAGTGGGAGGAGTCCCATAAGGGGAATTTTCCGCTACAACCACAAAGGAGGAAAACTCAAATGGCTAAACACGGCAAAAAGTATGTAGAAGCTGCTAAGCTGATTGACAGCGAAGCTACTTACGAGTCTTTGGAAGCAATCGAGCTTGTGAAGAAAGCCGCTACAGCAAAATTCGACGAGTCCGTTGAAGTAGCTGTGCGTCTGGGCGTTGACCCTCGTAAACAAGACCAAGCGGTTCGTGGCGTTGTTGTACTTCCGCATGGTACTGGTAAAACAAAACGTGTTCTGGTATTCGCGAAAGGCGATAAAGCAAAAGAAGCAGAAGCTGCTGGCGCTGATTTCGTTGGCGATTCCGACATGATCAACAAAATCCAACAAGGCTGGTTCGAATTCGACGTCTGCGTAGCAACGCCGGACATGATGGCTGAAGTTGGTAAACTGGGTCGTATCCTCGGCGGTAAAGGCCTTATGCCTAACCCTAAAGCGGGTACGGTAACATTCGACGTTACTAAAGCTGTTCAAGAAATCAAAGCTGGTAAAATCGAATACCGTCTTGATAAAGCAGGTCAAATCCATGCTCCAATCGGCAAGGTTTCCTTCGACGCAGAGAAACTTAACGAAAACCTTAAGTCTCTGATCGACGCTCTGAACCGTGCTAAACCGGCAGCAGCTAAAGGGGTTTACCTGAAAAACATCTCCGTTTCTTCGACAATGGGCCCTGGTGCTCGCGTCAACGTAGCGGCTTACCGCTAAGTTCAACGAGAACGGAATTAAATTCGAATACGCATACCGTAGACAGTAGGTGCCGCAAGGCTTAATTTCCTACCGAGGTGTTATGATAAATACAGCTTGCGCGTGATTAACTTCACGGCAGCGATATATCATGGCCTTCGCAGTCGCTGTGGAGGCCTTTCTCATGCACCCTAGGCAGAGGAAGCTTGTCTTATAAACGGGATGTACAACTATTACAGGAGGTGTACAGTTTGGCTAACGTTAAAATCATCCAAGAGAAACAACAAGCGGTTGAAGAAATCACAGCGAAGCTTCGTGAGAGCTCCAGCACTGTTGTTGCTGACTACCGCGGATTGAACGTTGCGCAAGTAACTGAACTTCGTAAGCAACTGCGCGAAGCAGGTGTTGAATTCCAAGTTCTGAAAAACTCGCTCGTTCGCCGTGCGACTGAAGCTGCGGAATTGTCCGATCTGAACAGCATTCTGGTTGGTCCTACAGCCATTGCTTTCAGCGTGAACGATGCTGTGGCACCAGCGAAAATCTTGAACGATTTCGCTAAAAAGAACGACGCTCTGAAACTTAAAGGCGGCGTTGTTGAAGGTAAAGTAGTAGGTGCGCAAGAGATTAAAGCACTGGCGGAACTTCCGTCCCGCGAAGGCTTGCTCTCCATGCTCCTCAGCGTCCTGCAAGCTCCAATGCGCAACTTCGCGCTTGCGGTTAAAGCAGTCGGCGAGCAAAAAGAAGCACAAGCTTAAGTTAAACCGTCGTTTGTACGAACGAACCGCCGACCTTCCCCGGAAGGCGGCATAAAACCAAAAAAAATCAACCACTTTCGGAGGTATAACCATGTCTAAAGAGCAAATCTTGGAAGCAATCAAAGTTATGACTGTTCTTGAACTGAACGATCTCGTTAAAGCAATCGAAGAAGAATTCGGCGTTACAGCTGCTGCACCAGTAGCAGTAGTAGCAGGCGGCGCAGCAGAAGTTGCTGAGCAAACTGAATTCGACGTTATCCTTAACAACGCTGGCGCTTCCAAAATCAACGTAATCAAAGTGGTTCGCGAAATCACTGGTCTGGGCCTGAAAGAAGCTAAAGACCTGGTTGACGGCGCTCCTAAACCAATCAAAGAAAAAGTTGGCAAAGAAGAAGCAGAAGCAGTTAAAGCTAAGCTTGAAGAAGCTGGCGCTGCTGTAGAAGTGAAGTAATTTCGCTTCAAGCTATAATAACGGGCCCCTTGAAACGTCACGTTTCAAGGGGTTCGTTGCATGTTCAAGACTTGCAGCTCAAGTGGCAGGAGGCCAAAAAGAATGTCGGACCACTATTACTCCCAAACGCCGGGAGTGAAGCATGATAGACAAGTACATGAAACAAAGCTTCGGGGATTCGCTCTGCGGTTTGTGACGGATGCTGGCGTATTCTCGAAATCCGGAGTCGATTATGGCAGCCGCGTGCTGCTGGATGCGCTCGTTCTTTCGCCAACTGCTAGAGTGCTTGATGTCGGGTGCGGTTACGGGCCCATCGGATTAACAGCGGCGAAGCTGGCGCCGGAGGGGCATGTAACCATGATCGACATTAATGAACGCGCGGTTGAGCTGTCTAAAGAGAACGCAAAGCTAAATGGCATTTCAAATGTTACGGTTATCCAAAGCGATATCTATGAATCGGTGAAGGATAATCGTTATGACGTGATTTTGACCAACCCTCCGATCAGGGCGGGGAAACAGGTTGTCCATCGTATTTTTGAAGAAGGGTACAATCTATTAAATCCCGGCGGCAAGATGTGGGTGGTCATTCAGAAGAAGCAAGGCGCGCCATCTGCGGAGGCCAAGCTGGAAGCGTTGTTTGGCGATGTGGAAGAGGTCACGAAGGACAAAGGCTACCGGATATTTTTAGCAACAAAATCTATGACTTGATTTTCTTGACTTGACTTTTCAGATATGGTAGTATTATAAAATGTCAGCATTAAATTGGGCTCAATCTCTTTAGCTAACTAAAATGTCAAGTGCGAATTTTGGCGCGGAATGCATATTTATTGCACATTTGACGTATAATGTTTACATTTTGGGCAAAATTACTTGATATGGAACCATCGCGCCGCGCTGCGTTTGGTTGGCTGCCGGAACACGCTCTTTTTTCGAACTATTCGATAAGGGCTTTTCTTTATTTAAAGTAGTGACGCAGTAGATATCGATGCTGTGAGACAGACATGAGGGGTGAGGTTAAGTTGGCAGGACAACTTGTTCAGTATGGTCGGCGCACGCGGAGAAGTTACGCCCGGATCAACGAGGTGCTGGAAGTCCCGAACCTGATTGAAATCCAACAAAAATCGTACGAAAAATTCTTGGATAACGACTTGCTTGAGTTGTTCCAGGATATTTCGCCGATTCAGGACTTTACGGGCAATCTATCGCTTGAGTTTATCGACTATAGCTTGGGCGAACCGAAATATTCGGTCGATGAATCAAAGGAACGCGATGTGACGTACGCTGCTCCACTGCGCGTTAAGGTACGGCTCTTCAACAAAGAAACCGGCGAAGTGAAGGAACAAGAAGTGTTCATGGGCGACTTCCCGCTGATGACAGAGACCGGTACGTTCATTATTAACGGGGCGGAACGTGTAATTGTCAGCCAGTTGGTTCGATCCCCAAGTGTGTACTTCAGCACGAAGGTTGATAAGAACGGGAAGAAAACATACACGGCAACGGTAATTCCGAATCGCGGAGCTTGGCTCGAGCTTGAGACGGATGCTAAGGACATCATTTACGTTCGTATTGACCGGACCCGGAAAATACCGGTGACGGTGCTTTTGCGCGCTCTTGGCTTCGGAACCGACGCTGAGATCTTAGAATTGCTCGGCCATGACGAGTATATTCGCAACACGCTGGATAAAGACAACACAGATTCGACGGAGAAAGCGCTGATTGAAATCTATGAACGCCTTCGTCCAGGCGAACCGCCTACTTTGGACAATGCGAAGAGCTTGCTGGTTGCTCGTTTCTTTGATCCAAAACGTTACGACCTGGCTAACGTCGGCCGTTACAAAATAAACAAAAAGCTTCACATTAAGAACCGTCTGTTTAATCAACGTCTTGCTGAGACGCTGGTTGATCCGGGTACGGGCGAGATCATTGCGGAAGCAGGTCAAATGATTGACCGTCGTCTGCTGGATGAGATCCTCGACAAGCTGGAGAAAAACGTCGGCTTCAAAACATACCATGTTGCTAATGGTGTGCTGGATGCGGATAGCATTCCGCTTCAAGCGATCAGCGTGTATTCGCCGCTTGATGACGCGAAGGTTATCAAAGTCATCTCTAATGGCGTCATTGATAAATCCGTTAAGCATATTACGCCGGCGGACATCATTTCGTCCATCAACTATTTCATCAACCTCCTTCACGGAGTAGGCAATACGGACGATATCGACCATCTCGGTAACCGTCGTCTGCGTTCCGTAGGCGAATTGCTTCAGAACCAATTCCGTATCGGTCTATCCCGTATGGAACGCGTTGTTCGCGAAAGAATGTCGATTCAAGATGCTAACGCAATTACGCCGCAAGCCTTGATTAACATTCGCCCTGTAATCGCATCGATTAAAGAGTTCTTCGGTTCCTCGCAGCTGTCGCAGTTCATGGACCAAACGAACCCGCTGGCAGAATTGACGCACAAACGTCGTTTGTCTGCTCTCGGTCCGGGCGGTTTGACGCGTGAGCGCGCAGGCTTCGAAGTACGGGACGTCCATCACTCCCACTACGGGCGTATGTGTCCAATCGAAACGCCGGAGGGTCCGAACATCGGTCTGATCAACTCCTTGTCGACGTTTGCCCGCATTAACGAGTACGGCTTCATTGAAGCCCCTTACCGTTGGGTAGATCCGAAGACAGGCATCGTTACCGAGCAAATCTCGTATTTGACGGCTGACGAAGAAGATAACTACGTTGTCGCGCAAGCGAACGCGAAGTTGACCGAAGAAGGCAAATTTGTCGATGACAGTGTCATCGTACGTTACAATAAGCAAGCAGATAACATCTTGACCATGCCAAGCGAACGCGTTGACTACATGGACGTATCGCCTAAGCAGGTTGTGTCGGTTGCGACAGCGCTCATTCCATTCTTGGAAAATGACGACTCCAACCGTGCGCTCATGGGATCCAACATGCAGCGGCAGGCCGTGCCACTCCTTATTCCTAAAGCACCACTTGTTGGTACGGGTATGGAGCACAAATCGGCTAAAGACTCCGGTGTATGTATTGTATCCAAGTATGACGGTGTTATTGAACGAGTTTCGGCAAACGAAATTTGGCTGCGCCGCACAGAGATGCTGGACGGCAAGCAAGTGGTTGGCGATCTCGTGAAACATAAACTGCATAAGTTTATGCGTTCCAACCAAGGAACATGTATTAACCAACGTCCGCTTGTGCGCAAAGGCGAAGTGATCAAGAAAGGCGATATTCTCGCCGACGGTCCTTCCACGGAGCAAGGCGAATTGGCGCTGGGCCGCAACGTTGTCGTTGCGTTCATGACTTGGGAAGGTTACAACTACGAGGATGCGATTCTTCTTAGCGAGAAGCTTGTGAAAGAGGATGTTTACACGTCCATTCACATTGAAGAATACGAATCCGAGGCACGCGATACGAAGCTTGGGCCGGAAGAAATTACGCGCGACATTCCGAATGTCGGCGAAGAAGCGCTGAAAAACCTCGACGAACGCGGCATTATCCGCGTTGGTGCCGAGATCGGCGCCGGCGATATCCTCGTTGGTAAAGTAACTCCTAAAGGCGTTACGGAGCTGACGGCGGAAGAGCGCCTTCTTCACGCGATCTTTGGCGAGAAAGCTCGTGAAGTGCGCGATACGTCGCTTCGCGTACCGCATGGTACCGACGGTATCGTCGTAGACGTTAAAGTATTTACCCGCGAGAACGGCGATGAGCTGCCACCAGGCGTGAATCAGCTGGTTCGTGTATATATTGCTCAAAAACGTAAAATCTCCGAAGGCGACAAAATGGCAGGACGCCACGGTAATAAAGGGGTTATCGCTCGCATTATGCCGGAGGAAGATATGCCGTTCTTGCCAGACGGCACACCAGTTGAAGTCGTGTTGAACCCACTGGGCGTACCATCGCGGATGAACATCGGTCAGGTGCTCGAAGTCCATCTGGGTATGGCTTGTAAGCGTCTTGGTCTTCATGCCGCAACGCCGGTATTCGACGGCGCGCGCGAGTATGACGTATTCGATACGATGGAAGAAGCCGGCATGCAGCGTAACGGTAAAACGATACTGTACGATGGACGTACAGGCGAGTCGTTTGAACGCGAAGTTACGGTTGGCGTCATGTACATGATCAAACTGGCGCACATGGTCGACGATAAAATCCATGCCCGCTCGACGGGTCCTTACTCTCTCGTTACGCAGCAGCCACTGGGCGGTAAAGCTCAATTCGGCGGCCAGCGCTTCGGTGAGATGGAGGTTTGGGCACTCGAGGCCTACGGCGCAGCCTACACGCTTCAAGAGATTCTTACGGTCAAATCCGACGACGTGGTCGGCCGCGTGAAGACTTACGAATCGATCGTGAAAGGCGAGAACGTTCCGGAGCCAGGCGTTCCAGAATCGTTCAAGGTATTGATCAAAGAGCTTCAGTCCCTTGGTATGGACGTTAAGATCCTCACCGAGAATGAAGAAGAGATCGAAATGAAAGAAATCGATGACGAAGATGACGGAACAAGCGATAAGCTTAACCTCAACTTAGAAGGCGCCGAAGCCGGCGCTGAATAAGCTTTGAATAAAAGGCTGCTCGTCCTTCTTAATCGAAGGGCGTGCAGCCGCCAATTTGTACGACATAGCCATACATGACGAAGGAGGGTTGCTCCTTGTTGGACGTGAACAACTTCGAGTATATGAAAATCGGGCTTGCATCGCCTGATAAAATTCGCTCTTGGTCCCGCGGAGAAGTCAAAAAACCGGAGACGATCAACTATAGGACGTTAAAACCGGAGAAAGAGGGTCTTTTCTGCGAAAAGATCTTCGGGCCTACAAAAGACTGGGAATGTCATTGCGGTAAATACAAACGCGTTCGTTATAAAGGCGTTGTCTGCGACCGCTGTGGCGTTGAAGTTACACGCGCGAAAGTACGCCGCGAGCGTATGGGCCATATCGAGCTTGCTGCTCCAGTATCGCATATCTGGTACTTTAAGGGCATTCCAAGCCGTATGGGCCTTGCGCTTGACATGTCGCCTCGTTCCCTCGAGGAGATCATTTATTTTGCATCCTATGTAGTAACCGATCCAGGTGATACGCCGCTTGAGAAAAAACAACTGCTGTCGGAGAAAGAATACCGCAGCTACCGTGAAAAATACGGTTATGGCTTCCAAGCGAGCATGGGTGCCGAAGCAGTTAAGAAATTGCTGCAAGACATCGATGTTGAGAAAGAACTGGAGACACTTAAAGAAGAATTGCGTACGGCTCAAGGCCAACGCCGCAATCGTGCGATTAAGCGTCTTGAAGTCATCGAAGCCTTCCGCAACTCCGGCAATGAGCCGGAATGGATGATTCTCGATGTGCTTCCGGTTATTCCGCCAGAGCTTCGTCCGATGGTACAGCTGGACGGCGGACGTTTTGCAACGTCTGACCTGAACGACCTGTACCGCCGCGTTATTAACCGTAACAACCGTCTGAAACGCCTGCTTGACCTGGGCGCTCCGGACATTATCGTTCAGAACGAGAAGCGCATGCTGCAAGAAGCCGTTGACGCTCTGATCGATAACGGCCGCCGCGGCCGTCCGGTTACAGGCCCGGGCAACCGTCCTTTGAAATCCCTCAGCCACATGCTGAAAGGTAAACAAGGCCGTTTCCGTCAGAACTTGCTCGGTAAACGGGTTGACTACTCTGGTCGTTCCGTTATCGTCGTAGGTCCAAACCTGAAAATGTTCCAATGCGGTCTTCCTAAAGAGATGGCGCTGGAGCTGTTCAAGCCTTTCGTAATGAAAGAACTTGTAAACAAAGGTCTGGCACACAATATAAAGAGCGCAAAACGCAAAGTTGAACGCGTAAGCCCGGAAGTCTGGGACGTTCTTGAAGAAGTTATCAAGGAGCATCCGGTTCTTCTTAACCGTGCCCCTACGCTTCACCGTCTCGGTATCCAGGCGTTCGAACCGATTCTGGTTGAAGGCCGCGCCATCAAGCTTCATCCGCTCGTATGTACCGCTTATAACGCGGACTTCGACGGTGACCAAATGGCCGTTCACGTACCGCTGTCGGCAGAAGCGCAAGCTGAAGCACGTCTTCTGATGCTCGCATCGGGTAACATTTTGAACCCGAAAGACGGCAAGCCTGTTGTTACGCCATCGCAGGATATGGTTCTCGGATCGTACTACTTGACGATGGATAACAAAGAAGCAAAAGGCTCCGGATCGGTGTTCGCTACCGTTAATGAAGCCATCTCCGCGTACCAACGTGGTATTGTATCGCTTCATGCGCGCGTATTCGTGCCTGCGAGAGTGTTGAAGAAAACGATCTTTACGGAGCAGCAGCAGAACTCGCTGATTAGTACAACTGTCGGTAAAGTTATTTTCAACGAAATCTTCCCGGAAGATTTCCCTTACATCAACGAAGCTACCAAAGCGAACTTGCTGCAAGGTACGCCGGATAAGTATTTCGTTTATGAAAAAGGCAGCGACTTGAACAAAATCATGAATGAGTTGCCAATTGCCGGCGGCGTCGGCAAAGAGTATCTCGGCAACATCATCGGCGAATGCTTCCGTATCTACCATACAACTTTGACATCGATTATTCTTGACCGGATCAAGCAGCTTGGCTTTACGTACTCCACGCGCGCAGGTATTACTGTTGCGGTAGCGGACGTTGTCGTTCCGGAGGAGAAAGTCGAGATTCTGAAAGAATCGGATGCTAAAGTAGCAGTCGTTATGAATCAGTACCGTCGCGGTCTGATTACGAATGAAGAACGTTATGACCGTGTTATCGAAATTTGGAGCAAATCGAAAGACCAAATTACCGATATCCTCATGAAATCGATGGACCGTTACAATTCCATCATGCTCATGGTGGACTCCAAAGCACGGGGTAACAAATCGCAGATCGCACAGCTCGGCGGTATGCGTGGTCTGATGGCCAACCCATCCGGCCGGATCATCGAGTTGCCAATCAAATCGAACTTCCGTGAAGGCCTTACCGTCCTCGAGTACTTCATCTCGACGCACGGTGCCCGTAAAGGTCTGGCCGATACGGCGCTTCGTACAGCGGACTCGGGTTACTTGACCCGTCGTCTCGTAGACGTTGCGCAGGACGTAATCGTCCGCGAAGACGATTGCGGTACGGATAAAGGCTTTACCGTTAGCAAGATTCAAGACGGCAAAGAGGTTATCGAGGATCTGTACGACCGTATCGAAGGCCGTTACTCGTTCGAAACAATCCGTCATCCAAAAACGGGTGAGGTTATTGTTAAGAAGAGCGAGCTGATCGACTCCGGCAAAGCCGATGCGATTATCGACGCAGGTATCGAGAAACTTCAAATCCGTTCCGTTCTTAGCTGTCGTGCACGTCATGGCGTATGTAAAGTATGCTATGGCCGTAACTTGGCGACTGGCAAGCACGTTGAGATTGGCGAAGCGGTAGGCATTATCGCGGCGCAATCCATCGGTGAACCGGGAACACAGCTGACGATGCGTACATTCCATACCGGCGGCGTTGCCGGCGACGATATTACGCAAGGTTTGCCGCGTATCCAAGAGCTTTTCGAGGCGCGTAATCCGAAAGGTCAAGCGATCATTACAGAGCTCGATGGTGTCGTGAAAGAAATTCGCGAGGCGAAAGACCGCCGCGAAATCGAAGTCCAAGGCGAAGCAGAAACGAAAGTCTATGCAATTACGTATGGCTCGCGTATCCGCGTAACCGAAGGCCAGCAAATCGAAGCAGGCGACGAGCTTACAGACGGTTCGATCGACCCTAAAGATATGCTGCGTATTAAAGGTATCCGTGGCGTTCAAAACTACATTTTGCAAGAAGTACAGCGCGTATACCGTAACCAAGGCGTAGAAATCAACGACAAGCACGTTGAGGTTATGGTTAAGCAAATGCTTCGCAAAATCCGTATCGTTGACGCAGGCGACACTACGCTTCTTCCAGGCGCATTTGTTGACATCCACGAATACGAAGCAGCTAACCGCGAAGCAATCTTTGCAGGTCTTGAGCCTGCCGTTGCGAAGCCGGTATTGCTTGGTATTACGAAGGCGTCCCTTGAGACAGATTCGTTCTTGTCCGCGGCATCGTTCCAAGAAACGACCCGCGTCCTGACCGACGCTGCTATCAAAGGTAAAGTCGACCAATTGCTTGGTCTGAAAGAGAACGTTATTATCGGTAAGCTGATCCCGGCTGGTACAGGTATGAACCGTTACCGCAGCATCAAGCTGGTAGGCCTAGAAGATGAGCCGGAAGCAACTGCAGAAGGCGAATTGGAATCCGAAGCTGTAACGATCGAATAGGACTCGCATATTGTTGTAATAGATGAGGAGAGCGCGGCATTCGGCAGGGATGGTTGGTCTTCCCTGTTGATGCCCGCTCTTTTACATGTATAATAGTTGAGGGGCCTTACCTTTAACCGTGTAAATGAGATAACCAAAACTTTGCAATTGGACAGGGTGTAATACAGCTTGACACTTCTAGATGTAGGTGTTAATATATCGAAGTGTGCCTAATTGTGTGATCGCTCTACCGCAAAAGGAAAGGTGATATCATGCAGTTTAAGGTTGGCGCGAAACAGACGACTAAGATGCTCGAACAGAGTAAAGCTATCGAAGTCTATGTGGCTCGTGATGCAGATCCGCGGATGAGAGAGAAGGTTGTTCATCTGTGCGAGCGGTTGAGTGTTCCGGTCAAGTGGATAGATACGATGCAAGAACTCGGGGAAACCTGCGGGATTGATGTCGGAGCCGCTATGGCAGCGCTCATACTTGATGAAGAATAAAGTAGACTCCATTTTTGTTAGTGCAGAATTGAAAGATGATGGACTGACAGAAATTTTTATTTGTTCTTTTATGAACCGCCTGGATCTGTGGGCTTAATTAATTGGGTAAAATGTCTTGCCATTAATAAGACATAATCATGGGAAGGGGGTGGCAACATGCCAACAATTAACCAGCTGGTCCGCAAAGGCCGCCAAGCTAAAGTCGTAAAATCGAAATCGCCTGCTTTGCAAAGAGGTTTCAACGCCTTGAAACGTGAAGCAACGAACATCAGCGCTCCGCAAAAACGCGGTGTGTGCACTCGTGTAGGTACTATGACTCCGAAAAAACCAAACTCCGCACTTCGTAAATACGCGCGTGTACGTTTGACTAACCGCGTAGAAGTAACAGCGTACATCCCTGGTATCGGTCATAACCTGCAAGAGCACAGCGTTGTATTGATCCGTGGTGGACGGGTAAAAGACCTTCCAGGTGTACGTTACCATATCGTTCGCGGCGCATTGGATACTGCGGGTGTAAACAACCGTAACCAATCCCGTTCGAAATACGGTACAAAACGTCCTAAAGTTAAAAAATAATATTAGCAATTTGTTCGGATAAATATTCGGATATTGCGACTAACTAAGAAAGGGGGACTTTCTCATGCCACGCAAAGGTCCTGTTACAAAACGCGACGTATTGCCGGATCCGGTTTACAATAGCAAACTGGTAACCCGCCTTATCAACCGCATCATGATCGACGGTAAACGCGGCGTTGCTCAAACGCTGTTGTATGATGCTTTCACGCTGATCCAAGAACGCACGGGTAAAGATCCAATGGAAGTGTTCGAAGAAGCGTTGAAAAACATCATGCCTGTACTCGAGGTTAAAGCTCGCCGTGTCGGCGGTTCTAACTACCAAGTACCGATTGAAGTTAAACCAGAGCGTCGTACATCGCTTGGTCTCCGTTGGCTCGTGAACTATTCGCGTAACCGCGGTGAAAAAACGATGGAAGAACGTCTGGCAGCTGAAATCATGGACGCATCGAACAACACTGGTGCATCCGTGAAGAAGCGCGAAGATACACACAAAATGGCAGAAGCGAACAAAGCGTTTGCTCACTACCGTTGGTAGGATTCTAACCAAAATGTTTGAGTTTAACTCAAAACACGAGAGGAGACAAATTCATGTCTAGAGAGTTCTCCTTGAATAATACGCGTAACATCGGGATCATGGCGCATATCGATGCTGGTAAAACAACTACCACTGAGCGTATCTTGTTCTATACAGGCCGTACTCATAAAATCGGTGAAGTGCATGAAGGCGCTGCAACGATGGACTGGATGGAGCAAGAGCAAGAGCGCGGTATTACAATTACGTCTGCCGCGACTACTGCTCAATGGAAAGGCAACCGCATCAATATTATCGACACCCCGGGGCACGTTGACTTCACAGTAGAAGTTGAACGTTCCCTGCGCGTATTGGATGGGGCCGTTGGCGTATTCAGTGCCAAAGAAGGCGTTGAGCCACAGTCTGAAACGGTATGGCGTCAAGCTGACCGTTATGGCGTTCCACGGATCGCCTACATCAACAAGATGGACATCATCGGTGCAGACTTCCTGAATGTTGTTAAAGACATGCGCGAGCGTCTGCAAGCGAATGCTGTTGCGATCCAATTGCCGATTGGCGCTGAGAGTGATTTCCTCGGCGTTGTCGACATTATCGAGCGCGTAGCTTACAAGTATAAAGACGATCTCGGTAGAGATCCTGAGCAAGTTGAGATTCCTGCTGAGTTGGCTGACCAAGTAGAAGAGCTTCGCACGGAGCTGATCGAAAAGGTAGCTGAGCTGGATGAAGAATTGACTATGAAATATCTGGAAGGCGAAGAAATTACGATTCCAGAGATTAAAGCAGCGCTCCGCAAGGGCGTTTGTGAAGTTAAAATCTTCCCGGTTATCGCAGGTTCCTCGTACCGTAACAAAGGTGTTCAAATGATGTTGGACGCAGTAGTTGACTACCTGCCATCCCCGCTCGACGTACCGGCTATCAAAGGTACACTCGAAGACGGCGAAGAGTCGGTACGTCATTCTTCTGACGAAGAGCCGTTCGCGGCACTCGCGTTCAAAATCATGACTGACCCTTACGTTGGTAAATTGACATTCTTCCGTGTATACTCGGGTATCCTGAAATCCGGTTCGTACGTTCTTAACGCAACTAAGAACAAACGTGAGCGGATCGGTCGTATCCTGCAGATGCATGCGAACAGCCGTCAAGAGATTTCGGAAGTTTACTCCGGCGATATCGCTGCCGCAGTAGGTCTGAAAGATACCATCACAGGCGACACGCTGTGCGACGAGAAGAACCCGATCATCCTTGAATCGATGAACTTCCCTGAGCCGGTTATCTCGGTAGCTATCGAACCAAAAACGAAAGCTGACCAAGACAAGCTTGGTATCGCAATCTCCAAACTGGCTGAAGAAGATCCAACGTTCCGTGCTCATACAGACGAAGAAACGAACCAAACGATCATCTCGGGTATGGGTGAGCTTCACCTTGAAATCCTGGTTGACCGTATGCTTCGCGAATTCAAAGTTGAGACTAACGTTGGTAAACCTCAAGTAGCTTACCGCGAAACATTCCGTACCGCGGCTAAGGTTGAAGGTAAATTCGTTCGTCAGTCCGGCGGTAAAGGTCAATATGGCCATTGTTGGGTTGAATTCACTCCGCAAGAGCCAGGTCAAGGCTTCGTATTCGAGAATAAAGTTGTTGGTGGATCGATTCCTCGTGAATTTATCGCTCCTATCCAAGCAGGTATCGAAGAGTCGATGAAGAACGGCGTTCTCGCTGGCTTCCCGCTCGTTGATGTTAAAGCAACTGTATTCGACGGTTCGTACCATGACGTTGACTCCTCGGAGATGGCGTTCAAAATCGCTGGTTCCATGGCGCTTAAAGCTGCTAAGGAAAAATGTAACCCAGTTCTTCTTGAGCCAATCATGAAGGTTGAAGTTACAGTACCAGAAGAGTACATGGGCGACGTTATGGGTATGCTGAACTCCCGTCGCGGTCGTATCGAAGGTATGGATACTCGTGCAGGCGCACAAATCATCCGTGCTAAGGTACCTCTTGCAGAGATGTTCGGTTACTCCACAACTCTTCGTTCCGGTACGCAAGGCCGTGGCGTATTCTCCATGGAGCTCTCGCACTATGAAGAAGTACCACGTTCGATCTCCGAAGAGATCATCGCTAAAAACAAAGGCGCTTAATTATTAAGCCCTTAAATTCATACCATTGGTATGCAAGGTCGGGCACAAATACCTTAGGGCGTTTGTGTTTGGCCCACACATAAAACTTCAGTTATATTAAGGAGGATTAAGTTCAATGGCAAAGGCTAAATTTGAACGTAATAAACCGCACGTAAATATCGGTACTATCGGTCACGTCGACCATGGTAAAACTACTTTGACAGCTGCTATCACTACTGTACTTTCCAAAAAATACGGTGGCGCGGCAATCGCTTTCGACCAAATCGACAAAGCTCCAGAAGAGCGCGAGCGCGGTATCACGATCTCGACAGCTCACGTTGAGTATGAGACTCCTAACCGTCACTATGCTCACGTTGACTGCCCAGGTCACGCCGACTACGTTAAAAACATGATCACTGGTGCTGCTCAAATGGACGGCGCTATCCTGGTTGTATCCGCAGCTGACGGCCCTATGCCGCAAACTCGCGAGCACATCCTTCTGTCCCGCCAAGTAGGCGTACCTTACATCGTTGTATTCCTGAACAAATGCGACATGGTTGAAGACGAAGAGCTTCTTGAACTGGTTGAGATGGAAGTTCGCGACCTTCTTAACGAGTATGAGTTCCCAGGCGACGACACTCCAATCATCCGTGGTGCAGCTCGTGAAGCTCTGCAAAACCCAGATGGTCCTTGGGCTGACAAAATCGTTGAACTGTTCGAACAAGTTGACACTTACATCCCAACTCCTGAGCGCGACACAGCTAAGCCTTTCCTGATGCCTGTCGAGGACGTATTCACAATCACTGGCCGCGGTACAGTTGCTACTGGCCGTATCGACCGTGGTGTGGTTAAAGTCGGCGACGAGGTTGAAATCGTTGGTCTGGCTGAAGAAACTCGCAAATCCGTTGTTACGGGCGTAGAAATGTTCCGTAAACTGATGGATTCCGCTCAAGCGGGCGACAACATCGGCGCACTGCTTCGTGGTGTAGACCGTAAAGACATCGAGCGTGGTCAAGTACTGGCTAAACCGGCTTCGGTTAAACCACACACTAACTTCACAGCTCAAATCTACGTTCTGACTAAAGAAGAGGGTGGCCGTCATAAGCCTTTCTTCACTGGTTACCGTCCACAATTCTATTTCCGTACAACTGACGTAACAGGTATCATCAACCTGCCAGAAGGTACTGAAATGGTTATGCCTGGCGACAACATTACAGTTACTGTAGAACTGATCGCTCCAATCGCGGTTGAAGAAGGCACTCGTTTCTCCATCCGTGAAGGCGGCCGTACTGTAGGCGCTGGCGCTGTTGCAACTATCCAAAAATAATAAGGTGCGGCATTAGCCGCTCTTATGAAGCCCTCTGCCTCCGGCAGAGGGTTTTTTAATTTCCAGATAAAACCCACCATTGACGTATAACTTTACATGCCATTAGAATTAATGGATAAGCGTCTATCGACGCTATTCGAAGTATTCAGACAAATATCCAACTGGGAGGGGCAAACTAGAAATGAAAAAGAAATGGTTGGTACCGCTTGCTTTAGTACTTTTGCTCGTTACAGCAGCATGTGGGAACAGTGGTAAAAACAACGAGAACAGCAGCTCCGGCAACGCTGCAAACGCAGGTGACTCGGACGCAAAGAAATCGTACAAGATCTCAATCTCTCAGATCGTTGAGCATCCATCGCTTGACGCAACAAAAGAAGGTTTTCTTGCAGCTTTGAAGGATGCAGGTTTTGTCGAAGGGGAAAACTTAACGATAGATTTTAATACAGCACAAGGCGATCAAACGAATAACTTGTCGATTGCGCAAAAGATTGCAGGCGCTAAGGCCGATCTGGCTCTTGGTATCGCAACTCCTTCGGCGCAGGCGCTTGTACAAGCGTATTCGAATGCCGGCAACAAAGGCCCGGTATTGTTCGCAGCCGTAACGGATCCGCTGTCCGCTGATCTTGTATCGGATCTGGATGCTCCGGGAGGCAACGTAACAGGCGCTTCCGATACGAATCCGGATGCAGCCGTACAACTGATGGATTTCATTGCGGCTAACTTCCCTAACGTGAAGAAGGTTGGATTGGTCATTAACAAAGGCGAGAGCAATGCGGTTGTTATGGCTGCTACTGCTAAAGAAGCACTTGCTAAGCACAACATCGAACTGATCGAAGCACCGGTTACAAACACTTCCGAAGTAAAACAAGCCGGTGAGTCGCTTATCGGTAAAGTAGACGCTATGTACATCACGCTTGATAACGTTGTTGTATCCGGTGTAGACGCGCTTCTGCAATTGGCAAAACAAAACCATATTCCGTTCTTCTCCAGTGACCGTGATACGGTTGAGAAAGGCGCTTTTGCTACTGTAGGCTTCAAATACTATGACCATGGCTACCAAGTAGGCCAAATGGCCGCTGAGATTCTGAAGGGTAAAAATCCGGGCGAGATGAAAGTAACGAAACCGGACAAGCTCGACCTGATTCTTAACCTGAAGGCAGCCGCTGATGAAGGCATTACCGTTACTGATGCAATGAAAGCCGGAGTAAAAGATCCGGATAACAACATCATTCAATAACAAATTGAGAACGGGGTAAACGCTCCTTCGCGTTCATCCCGTTCTCTTATTATGTGGAGGAGGTGCCCCGGTGCCAGTATGGTTAAATGGTGCTTTTGAGCTAGGTTTGCTTTATTCCTTAATGGCTCTAGGCGTCTATATTACATTTCGCATCCTTGATTTTCCCGATCTCACGGTTGACGCAAGCTTCACAACCGGAGCAGGGGTAGCAGCAGTTCTGATTACGAACGGCACTTCGCCATGGCTCGCATGCCTTGCGGCATTTGGCGCCGGAGCTGCCGCAGGTGCAATTACGGGCTTGCTGCACACGAAAGGCAAAATCAATGGATTGTTATCAGGTATTTTAATGATGATCGCTCTCTATTCCGTTAATATGCGGATTATGGGCAAGCCGAACATCGGACTTATGGGGTCGGACATCTCGACTGTGTTCTCGGGAGTTAAGGTTCTTGTGCTTATGCCGATTGTCGTCGTTATTATTAAGCTTCTGCTCGATTTGTTCTTCAAGACGGATCTTGGTTTGAGTCTTCGCGCAACGGGTGACAACGAGCGTATGATCCGCAGCTTTGGCACTAATACGGATACAACTAAGATTATGGGTATTGCATTATCGAACGGTCTTGTTGCTTTGTCGGGTTCTTTTGTCGCTCAACAAAGCGGATTTGCGGATATTACGATGGGTGTCGGTATGATCGTTATCGGCCTCGCATCGGTTATTATCGGCGAAGCGCTGTTTGGCGCGAAAACCGTATTCCGTGCGACACTCGCCGTTGTGCTGGGCTCAATCGTCTATCGCATTATTATCGGTCTTGCATATCAAAGCGATTTCTTCGAGGCATCCGATCTTAAATTGATTACGGCCGTTATCGTTATTATCGCGCTTGTCTTCCCGTCTTTGCAGAAATCGTGGAAACAGAAGAGAATGGCCCAAAAACGCACAGCGGCTCTTTTGAATAGCGTTGAACAAAAAGGGGGCGGACGCTGATGCTGGAAATATCCAAAGTATCAAAGCTTTTTAACCCGGGGACATTAGATGAAAAGACGGCCCTTGTGAATACGAACCTGGCGATGAAGCCCGGAGACTTTATTACGGTTATCGGTAGTAACGGCGCCGGCAAGTCGACGTTGATGAACATCATCTCCGGAGTCATGAAGCCGGATACCGGCGAGGTACGGATCGAGGGCAAAAATATTAGCAATCTGCCGGAGTTCCGCAGAAGCAAATGGATTGGCCGCGTATTCCAGGATCCGATGGCAGGCACTGCCCCGCGGATGTCTATTGAAGAGAATCTGGCCATGGCCTATACGCGCGGAAAGCAGCGTGGTTTCTCGCTTAGTATCAACCGTGGTCGCCGCGCTATTTTCCGGGAACAGCTTTCCCGTCTGGGTATTGGACTCGAGAATCGCTTAAGTGCCAAGGTTGGCCTTCTGTCCGGCGGCGAACGCCAGGCGCTGAGCCTTCTGATGGCTACTTTTACGAAACCGCAGATTCTTCTGCTCGATGAGCATACGGCAGCTCTTGACCCGGCTCGCGCGGAGCTTATCACAACGCTGACCGAGACGCTTGTGCGCGAAATGAACCTGACAACCTTGATGGTTACTCACAACATGGAACAGGCGATTCGTCTCGGCAATCGGCTCATCATGATGGATAAAGGCAGAATCATTCTTGAAGTCAATGAAGACCGGAAGAAAGATCTGACCGTAGAACGCCTGCTAGGCGAATTCGAACAGATCAGCGGCAAAAAGATGGCCGACGACCGTGTCGTTCTTGGCTAATCGCACTAATAGGAAACGCAATAGCGAAATTCGCTGTTGCGTTTCTTCTATTATATAGAAGATATTTTCAGGTCAAAAATGGATTTGAGAGTTTGTACATAATCGTGTATTATAGGCGAAGTGGAAAACACGGTTCGTCCAGGCGGCGGACGCGGGAAAGTCGAACATAAATCGTTGTTGCGCCAAGCTGAGTAAAGATAGGAAAAGACATAACTTTTCCCTTGCATTTGCCCAGCTGTTTCGGTATAATATTGACTGTTGGTCTGTGACGTTGCGATGATGTGAGAGGTTGCCGACACACCCGGCCCCTTTGCCATGGGGCATGTGCCGGGTTTTCTCACGGAGTATGTCCGATAAGAAATTGGGCGATAGAAGGAGGGACTTATATGGCAAAGCAAAAGATTCGTATTCGCTTGAAAGCATACGATCACAGAATTCTTGATCAATCCGCTGAGAAAATCGTGGAAACAGCAAAACGTTCCGGTGCAGGCGTATCCGGGCCGATTCCGCTTCCTACGGAAAAGCAAATCATCACTATTCTCCGTGCGGTGCACAAGTACAAGGATTCCCGGGAGCAATTCGAAATGCGTACACATAAACGCTTGATCGATATTGTTAACCCAACGCCGCAAACGGTTGATGCGTTGATGCGCCTGGATTTACCATCCGGTGTAGATATCGAAATCAAACTGTAATAAGCATAGCTGATCATTGAAAGGAAAAGAGGTGTCAACATGAAAGGTATCTTAGGGAAAAAACTTGGTATGACGCAAGTGTTTACCGCTGAAGGTAATGTCGTTCCTGTAACGGTTATCGAAGCTGGTCCTTGTGTAGTTCTCCAGAAGAAAGATCAAGAGAACGATGGTTATGAAGCCGTACAATTCGGTTTCTCCGATAAGAAAGAAGCTAGAGCGATCAAGCCGGAAATCGGCCACGCAAAGAAAGCTAACACAGCTCCTAAGCGCTACGTTCGTGAAATTCGCGGTATCAACTTGGGCGAATATGAAGTTGGCCAAGAAGTTAAGGCTGATTTGTTCGCAGAGGGCGAGTTTGTTGACGTAACAGGTATTTCGAAAGGTAAAGGCTTTGCCGGCGTTATCAAACGTTGGGGACAAAGCACGGGCCCAATGGCTCACGGTTCCCGTTACCATCGTGGTCCTGGTTCCATGGGTTCGATTCAAGCGAACCGCGTACCAAAAGGCAAACACCTTCCTGGTCACATGGGTCATGAGACAGTTACGATCCAAAAACTCGAAATTATCCGTGTAGACGCTGAGCGTAATGTGATCCTTGTTAAAGGCTCCATTCCAGGTCCTAAAAACGGTTTCGTTAAAGTAAAACAAACAGTTAAGAACTAATTGCTTACAAGAAAGGAGGAACAAGAAATGCCTAAAGTTACAGTATTTAACGTGAGTGGCTCTGAAGTTGGTGAAATCGAATTGGCGGACAGCGTATTCGGTATCGAGCCTAACTCTCATGTACTGCATAGCGCTGTATTGCTTCAGCAAGCTGCTGAGCGTGCAGGTACGCACAAAACAAAAGGACGCTCCGAAGTACGCGGCGGCGGTCGTAAGCCTTGGAAACAAAAAGGTACTGGCCGTGCTCGTCAAGGTAGCATTCGTTCGCCACAATGGGTTGGCGGCGGTACAGTATTTGGACCGACTCCGCGCTCTTATGGCTTTAAACTTCCTAAGAAGGTTCGCCGTCTGGCGATTAAATCCGCATTGTCTTCGAAAGTGATCGCTAACGAGATCGTCGTTCTTGATCAATTGACATTCGCGGCTCCTAAAACGAAGGAATTCGCAGCAATCTTGAACAACCTGAAAGCTGATCGCAAAGCACTTGTTGTTTTGCCGGCTTATGATGACAATGTAGCATTGTCCGCTCGCAATATCCCAGGCGTGAAATTCGTCGCTGCTGACGGCATTAATGTTCTGGACGTATTGGTGCATGACAAGCTCATCATCACGAAAGAAGCGGTAGAGAAAGTACAGGAGGTGTTTGCATAATGAAAAATCCTCGCGATATTATCAAACGCCCTGTTATTACGGAGCGCACTAGCGACTTCATGGCGGTTAAACGCTACGTGTTCGAAGTTGACCTTCGTGCGAACAAAACCGAAATTAAAGATGCTATCGAGCAAATCTTTAAAGTAAAAGTAACGAGCGTTAATACAATGCGTGTTGCAGGTAAGCCGAAGCGTTACGGCAAGTACAACGGCTACCGTCCTGATTGGAAAAAAGCATTCGTTCAGCTGAGCGCTGACAGCAAAGAGCTTGAATTCTTTGAAACGTCTGTATAGAAAAGGAGGGAAACACAGTGCCAATCAAAAAGTATAAACCGACGTCCCCGGCTCGTCGTAACATGTCCGTTTCGACTTTTGAAGAGATCACAACAAGCACACCGGAGAAATCCTTGCTTGCTCCGCTTTTCAAAAAAGCTGGTCGTAATAACCAAGGTAAAATTACAGTTCGTCACCATGGCGGCGGACATAAACGTAAATACCGTATCATCGACTTTAAACGTACAAAAGATGGTGTTGTAGGTAAAGTTGCTTCGATCGAATACGATCCGAACCGTACTTCCAACATTGCTCTGATCAACTACGTTGATGGTGAGAAAGCATACATCATCGCACCTAAAGGTCTGAAAGTCGGCGATCAAGTTGTTTCCGGTCCTGATGCTGACATCAAAATCGGTAACGCTTTGCCACTTATCAACATTCCAGTGGGTACAGTTATCCACAACATCGAACTGAAACCAGGCAAAGGCGGACAATTGGTTCGCGCGGCTGGTACAGAAGCTCAACTTCTTGGTAAAGAAGGCGACTATGTATCGATCCGTCTGTCCTCCGGCGAAGTTCGTCGTATCCTGAGCACTTGCCGTGCAACAATCGGTTCCGTTGGCAACGAAGATCACGAACTCGTGAAAATCGGTAAAGCCGGCCGTTCCCGTTGGATGGGCAAACGTCCTGAAGTTCGCGGCGTAGTAATGAACCCGAACGATCACCCACACGGTGGTGGTGAAGGCCGTGCTCCAATCGGTCGTAAATCCCCTATGTCTCCTTGGGGCAAACCGACTCTTGGTTACAAAACACGCAAGAAGAAAAAAGCATCGAGCCAATATATTATTCGTCGTCGTACGAAGTAATAATCGCTTGTTTGCAAGCAGCGTGACTGATGGTTGCGCTACGTTTCCGCGAAGGGAGGACTCCAAATGGGTCGCAGTTTGAAAAAAGGTCCGTTTATTGACGGCCACCTGCTCAAAAAGGTCGAGGAATTGAACGAAACGAACAAGAAAGTCGTTATCAAGACTTGGTCCCGTCGCTCGACAATTTTCCCACAATTCATCGGTCACACCATTGCAGTCTATGATGGCCGCAAGCATGTACCGGTTTATGTAACGGAAGATATGGTTGGACACAAGTTCGGTGAGTTTGCACCGACTCGTACCTACAAAGGCCATGACGATGACAAGAAAACAGGTAAGAGATAATCTGCCTGAATTATTTTTTAATGTATGAGAGGAGGTTCATCCATGCCAGAAGCTAAAGCGCACGCTAATTTCGTACGCATTGCTCCTCGTAAAGCACAGCTGGTTGCGGACTTGATCCGTGGCAAGCAAGTAGGTGAAGCGATCGCAATTTTGCGTCATACACCGAAATCTGCTTCCCCAATCCTGGAGAAGTTGCTGAACTCTGCTATTGCTAACGCTGAGCATAACTACCAATTGGACGTGAACAAACTGGTTATCACGCAAGCATTCGTGAACCAAGGTCCGACAATGAAACGTTTCCGCCCTCGTGCAATGGGACGCGCAAGCCGGATCAACAAAAGAACCAGCCACATCACATTGGTTGTATCTGAAAAATAAGGAGGGATAACGTGTGGGTCAAAAGGTAAATCCGGTCGGTCTTCGTATCGGGATTATCCGTGATTGGGAATCCAAATGGTACGCTGGCAAAGACTTCGGCGATCTTCTGTTGGAAGACGTGAAAATTCGTGAATACCTGAAGAACAAACTGAAGGATGCAGCAGTATCCCACATCGAGATCGAGCGCGCGGCTAACCGCGTTAACGTAACGATTAACACTGCTAAGCCAGGCATGGTTATCGGCAAAGGCGGTTCTGAAGTAGAAAGCCTTCGTACGGAGCTTGGCAAAATCACTAAAGGCAAAAAAGTTCACATTAACATTTCCGAAATCAAACAAGCAGATCTGGACGCTATTCTTGTAGCTGAAAGCATCGCGCAACAACTGGAGCGTCGTGTTTCTTTCCGTCGTGCTTTGAAACAAGCGATCCAACGTTCGATGCGTGCAGGCGCTAAAGGGATTAAGACTGCTGTCAGCGGTCGTCTCGGCGGTGCTGAAATTGCTCGTTCGGAAGGCTACAGCGAAGGTACAGTACCGCTTCATACACTGCGCGCAGACATCGACTACGGCACAGCTGAAGCACATACTACTTACGGCCGTATCGGCGTAAAAGTATGGATCTATCGCGGCGAAGTCCTTCCAGCTAAGAAGAAAGCTCCCCAGGAAGGAGGCAACTAATCATGTTGGTACCTAAACGTGTCAAACACCGTAAGCAACAACGCGGAAATATGAGAGGTCGCGCTAAAGGCGGCACTGAAGTAGCTTTCGGCGAATACGGCTTGCAAGCTCTTGAACCAACTTGGATCACGAACCGTCAAATCGAAGCGGCTCGTATCGCAATGACTCGTTATATCAAACGTGGCGGTAAAGTGTGGATTAAAATTTTCCCACATAAACCGATCACTCAAAAGCCTCTCGAAGTTCGGATGGGTAGCGGTAAAGGTAACGTTGAAAAATGGGTTGCAGTCGTGAAACCAGGCAAGATCATGTTCGAACTCGCTGGTGTTTCCGAAGAAGTCGCTCGTGAAGCGATGCGCCTCGCGTCCCACAAACTGCCGATCAAAACGAAGTTCGTGAAACGCGAAGAAGTAGGTGGTGAAGCAAATGAAAGCTAGTGAATTTCGCAACCTAACCTCTGCTGAGATTGAACAAAAAATCGCTGGTTTTAAAGAAGAGCTTTTCAACCTTCGTTTCCAACTGGCTACTGGCCAACTGGAAAGCCCGACACGTATTCGTGACGTGCGTAAGAATATCGCTCGCGCTAAAACCATTTTGCATGAAAGACAACTCGGTATCAGCAGCTAATATAGCTGTCCTTGACTTAGGGTTACCACGGTTTAAGGAAGGAGGAAGAACATGAGCGAACGTAATGCCCGCAAAGTTCAAATCGGTAAAGTCGTTAGCGATAAAATGGACAAAACAATCGTTGTTGCTGTTGAAACATACAAAAAACACGATTTGTACCATAAACGCATCAAATACACGAAAAAGTTCAAAGCGCATGATGAGAACAATCAAGCGAAGATTGGCGATATCGTGAAAATCATGGAGACTCGTCCACTTTCGAAAGACAAACGCTTCAGATTGGTAGAAGTTGTTGAAGTGGCAGTTGTCCTTTAAGATGTTATAATCAGTGAATGAGCATTTTCCCGGAAGGAGGACGTTGAGATGATTCAACCATTTACTCGTTTGCGTGTTGCTGACAACTCCGGAGCTAAAGAACTGATGTGTATTCGTGTTCTTGGCGGTACTGGCCGTCGCGTAGGCGCTATCGGTGACCTGATCGTGTGCTCTGTAAAACAAGCAACACCAGGCGGCGTTGTCAAAAAAGGTGACGTTGTTAAAGCTGTTATCGTTCGTACGAAGCGTGCAGTTCGTCGTAAAGACGGTTCTTACATCGCATTCGATGAGAACGCAGCTGTAATCGTTAAAGAAGATAAGAGCCCGCGCGGTACTCGTATTTTTGGACCTGTTGCCCGTGAGCTTCGCGATAAAGATTTCATGAAAATCGTATCGCTTGCACCAGAGGTTATCTAAGACCAATGCCCTGTGCATAACAGGGATCGCGATATAGCCTGAAAGCTTAGTGAGCAGGAGGTGTAATCAATGCCAAGACTGAAAAAGATTCTTGAATCGCACAACAACAAGCTTCACGTTAAAAAAGACGACACGGTTATCGTCATTTCCGGTAAGGACAAAGGCAAAAAAGGCCGTGTAATCGCTGCGTATCCGCGTGAAAACCGCGTGCTCGTAGAAGGCGTGAACTTTGTTAAAAAGCACACTCGTCCGTCCCAAGTGAACCCACAAGGCGGAATTATCGAGCAAGAAGCTCCAGTTCACGTTTCCAACGTGATGCACATTGATCCGAAGAGCGGTAAAGTTACTCGTATCGGATACAAAGTGCTGGACAACGGCAAAAAAGTCCGGTACGCAAAACGTTCCGGCGAAGTGATCGACTAATCGTTACTGTAGGAAAGGAGGTCCATAAATAATGGCAGCAAGATTGAAAGATAAATTTCTTAACGAAATTACGCCTGCATTGATGCAGAAGTTTAACTATACGACTGTAATGCAAGTGCCGAAGATCGAGAAGGTTGTCATCAACATGGGTGTTGGCGAAGCGGTTGCTAACTCCAAAGTGCTTGATGTCGCTGTCGACGAGCTTCGTCAAATCTCCGGTCAAAAGCCGGTTGTAACTCGTGCGAAGAAGTCCATCGCGGGCTTTAAACTTCGCGAGAACATGCCAATCGGGGTTAAAGTAACACTGCGCGGCGAGCGCATGTACTACTTCCTTGACAAGCTGTTCAACATCTCGCTTCCACGCGTACGTGACTTCCGCGGTGTATCGACGAAAGCATTCGACGGTCGCGGTAACTATACGCTTGGCTTGAAAGAGCAACTCATCTTCCCAGAGATCGAGTATGATAAAGTTGATAAAGTTCGTGGTATGGACATCGTCATCGTCACGACGGCTAAAACGGACGAAGAATCTCGTGAACTGCTTACCCAAATGGGCATGCCGTTCGCGAAGTAATCCACTTCTAGGAGGTGTAATACCAAGTGGCAAAAACTTCGATGAAAGTGAAGCAACAACGTACACCGAAATTTCAAGTGCGTGCCTATACGCGCTGTGAACGTTGCGGCCGTCCGCACTCTGTTTTGCAAAAGTTTAAAATTTGCCGGATTTGTTTCCGCGAATTAGCATACAAAGGCCAGATTCCTGGCGTTAAAAAAGCAAGCTGGTAATCAGCCTAGTTCGGGAAGGAGGTTAACACAAATGGTTATGTCTGATCCGATTGCAGATATGCTGACACGCATTCGTAATGCGAATGTTGTTCGTCACGAAACCGTGGAATTGCCCGCTTCGAAAGTTAAGAAGCAAATCGCAGAAATTCTGAAACGCGAGGGCTTCATCCGCGATGCTGAATATATCGAAGACAACAAACAAGGGATTATCCGTATTTTCTTGAAATACGGCCCTAACCAAGAGCGCGTTATCACTGGTCTGAAACGTATTTCTAAACCAGGTCTGCGCGTTTACACTAAATCGACTGAAATCCCACGCGTTTTGGGTGGTCTGGGAATTGCTATCATTTCCACATCCAAAGGGGTTATGACCGATAAAGAAGCACGCCAAGGCAAAGCAGGCGGCGAAGTCGTTTGCTACGTTTGGTAATTAACTAGTCACAAGATTGGAGGTGTAACAATGTCCCGTATTGGTCGCAAACCGATCACAGTACCAGCTGGCGTAAGCATCAGCCTGGACAACTCGGTTATTACTGTAAAAGGACCGAAAGGATCCCTTTCCCGTGAAATTCACAAGGATATGAAAGTGAACGTTGCGGAGAACGAGATCGTAATCGAACGTCCTTCCGACAATAAATTGCATCGTTCTTTGCACGGAACTACTCGCAGCGTCATCGCTAACATGGTGAGCGGCGTTACTGAAGGCTTCTCGAAAAACTTGGAGCTGGTAGGCGTAGGTTACCGTGCGAACAAAACTGGCGATAAGATCGTTCTTAACGTTGGTTATTCCCACCCAGTGGAGATTGCACCTGAAGCCGGTATTGAGTTCGAAGTTCCAGCGAACACGAAGATCACTGTTCGCGGTATCGACAAAGAGCGCGTAGGCGCTGTTGCTGCTCAAATCCGTTCCGTGCGCGAACCAGAGCCTTACAAAGGTAAAGGTATCAAGTACGAAGGCGAACGCATCATCCGCAAAGAAGGTAAAGCTGGTAAGAAGAAATAAGCAGTCTGATTGGGCTGCTTAAAATAGCGGTATAAGGCAGAAGGAAAGGAGTGAACCTTGAATGATTACGAAAGGCGATAAAAACAAGGCTCGTCTGAAAAGACACTTGCGTGTTCGTAAAAAAATCAACGGAACGGTAGCTCGTCCACGTCTCTCGGTATTCCGTTCGGCGAAGCATATCTATGCTCAATTGATCGATGACGTACAAGGCGTAACGCTTGCATCCGCATCCACAGTGGATAAAGAACTGGCAGAAGCAATCGGCAATGGCGGCAGCGTTGAAGCAGCTCGCAAAGTTGGCGAATTGATCGCAAAACGCGCTCAAGCGAAAGGGGTATCCCAAATCGTATTTGACCGTGGTGGTTACTTGTATCATGGCAGAATTCAGGCGCTTGCTGAAGCAGCACGCGAAGCTGGTCTGGAATTCTAGTCGAATTTACTTATAAGGAGGTTAATCGACTTGCGTGTAGATCCAAATACGTTAGAACTGACTGAAAAAGTTGTCCACATCAACCGCGTTGCTAAAGTTGTTAAAGGCGGACGTCGTTTCAGCTTTAGTGCGCTCGTAGTTGTCGGCGACGGCAAAGGCTACGTAGGCGCAGGGATCGGTAAAGCGGGCGAAGTACCTGATGCGATTCGCAAAGGTATCGAAGACGCTAAGAAAAACCTGATCCACGTTCCACTCGTAGGAACAACAATTCCCCATCTTGTAGTTGGACATTTCGGTGCAGGTGAAGTTCTCCTGAAACCGGCATCCAAAGGTACAGGTGTTATCGCCGGCGGTCCTGTTCGTGCAGTACTCGAACTGGCTGGTGTAGGCGATATCCTGACGAAATCGCTTGGTTCTTCGAACTCCATGAACATGGTTAACGCAACGCTTGAAGGTCTTTCCCGCCTGAAGCGCGCGGAAGATGTTGCGAAGCTTCGTGGAAAAACTGTCGAAGAGCTGTTAGGTTAAGGAGGGGAATAGGATGGCAAAATTGCAAATCACCCTCGTTCGCAGTGTGATCGGCCGTAACGAAAAACAACGCGCGACTGTTGAATCCTTCGGTCTGAAGAAAATTCACCAATCCGTTGTTTTGAACGACAGCCCGGCTGTTCGCGGCATGATTAATGCTGTAAGCCACTTGATCAAAGTAGAAGAAGTTTAAGCAACTTGCTTGCTATAAGAAATAAATAAGGAGGTGCAAGAACGATGAAATTGCATGAACTCGCACCAGCACCAGGCTCCACGCAAGTGGCTAAGCGCAAAGGTCGCGGTATTGGCTCCGGTAACGGTAAAACTTCTGGTAAGGGTCATAAAGGTCAAAACGCTCGTTCCGGCGGCGGTGTACGCCCTGGTTTCGAGGGTGGCCAAAACCCATTGTACCGTCGTTTGCCGAAACGCGGTTTCAATAACCGTTTCCGCACTGAGTACGCTATCGTTAACATTGAAGAGCTGAACAAATTTGCAGCAGGTTCCGAAGTTACTCCAGAAGTTCTTCTTGAGCAAGGGATCATCAAAAATCCTTTGGCGGGCATTAAGATCTTGGGTAATGGCGAAGTTAAGGTTCAATTGACTGTAAAGGCAAACAAGTTCTCTCAATCTGCGGTAGAGAAAATCCAGGCTGCCGGCGGTAAAACCGAGGTGATCTAATTGTTTAACACCGTGTCCAACATTTGGAAAGTGGCGGATTTGCGCAAGCGGATCCTTTTCACCCTTTTCATACTGCTTGTTTATCGCATCGGAGCTTTTATTCCGGCGCCAGGCGTTGACAAAGATGTATTCAAACAGGTTGACCAATCCGGTGTAAATCTGTTCGGTTTGCTTAACACGTTCTCCGGCGGTGCGTTGTACCACTTCTCCATTTTCGCGATTGGTATCGCGCCATACATTACGGCTTCGATCATCGTACAGCTGTTATCGATGGACGTTATCCCTAAATTCGCGGAATGGGCAAAGGAAGGCGAGAACGGGAAGAAAAAGCTCGCGCAGATTACACGTTACGGCACGGTAATCCTTGGTTTATTGCAAGGTTTTGCAACAGCAATCGGCTTCAATCGTCAATACAGCTATAAGATGGTTCCAAATGCGACATTTGTCGACTACTTGCTCATCGCTCTCGTTCTGACAGCGGGCGTATCATTCCTGATGTGGCTTGGCGAACAAATTACGGAGCGCGGTATCGGTAACGGTATCTCGATTCTGATTTTTGCCGCCATCGCAGCAAGCATTCCGCAACATATTCGTACGATTTACTCGACAGAATTTGCATCGCAAGATGGCAATCTGTTCTGGAGCATTGGCAAAGTTGTACTGATCGCAGTGGCGATTGTACTGATTATTGTAGGGGTAATCTTCGTACAACAAGGTATCCGTAAGATTCCGGTTCAATACGCTAAACGCGTAGTTGGTCGGAAGATGTATGGCGGTCAATCGACTCACATACCAATGAAAGTGAACGGCGCAGGTGTTATTCCGGTCATTTTCGCAATCTCGTTATTGATGTTCCCGGCAACAATCGCTCAGTTCTGGTCTGGTGCCGCTTGGGCAGATTGGATCATGCATAACCTGACATACACGCAGCCGCTTGGCATGGTACTGTATGTTCTGTTGATTATCGGGTTCACGTTCTTCTATACATTCGTACAGATCAATCCGGTTCAAATGGCGGATCAGATGAAGAAGAATGGCGGTTACATCCCGGGCATTCGTCCTGGTAAACCAACATCCTCTTATTTGACTCGCGTATTGTCGCGGATTACGCTGACGGGTGCGATTTTCCTGGCCGTTATCTCCTTGTTGCCAGTGGTATTCGGCGAAATCGCCGGATTGCCTGCTTCGGTAAGACTTGGCGGTACCTCGCTTCTTATCGTTATCGGTGTTGCGCTTGATACGATGAAGCAAATCGAGAGCCAGTTGATAAAACGCCATTACAAAGGGTTTATCAATAAATAACAATAGGTTCCGACCGGGATTCCGTAACGTCGCAGGCGCGATGGACGGAACCCGCACGAGCCTATTGTGCTTAAAGCGAGGAAGAATGAATGAACATTTTATTCATGGGTCCTCCGGGGGCCGGTAAAGGTACGCAGGCAGAACGTATCGTTGGAGAGTTCGGTATTCCGCACATCTCGACAGGCGATGCATTCCGTCTTGCGATGAAACAGGGGACTCCGCTCGGTCTTAAAGCGAAAGAGTATGTCGATCAAGGCAAACTCGTTCCCGATGAGATCACGAACGGTATTGTCAAAGAACGTCTTGCTCAAGACGATTGCAATAAAGGTTTCTTGCTTGACGGTTTTCCGCGTACGCTGCAGCAAGCCGAAGCGCTTGATGTTATGCTTGCCGAATTGAACCTCAGCATTGACCATGTTGTTAATTTGAAAGTTGACCGCGGCTTGCTGCTTGCCCGTCTGACTGGCAGACGCATTTGTAAAGCCTGCGGCTCGACATACCATGTAATGTTCAACCCACCGAAACAAGAAGGCGTCTGCGACAAATGCGGCGGCGAATTGTACCAACGGTCGGATGACACGGAAGAGAAAGTCGGAACGCGTCTTGACGAGTATATCTCGAAAACCGCGCCGCTTCTTGACTACTACAACGGTAAAGGTCTACTTCGCGAAGTCGACGGCGAGAAGGAAATCGATACGGTTACGGCCGAGATTGTTTCCTGCTTGCGAGGTTCATTGTAATGATCATTTGCAAATCCGATTCGGAGCTGCGATATATGAGGGAAGCCGGCCGCATTGTAGCGGAAACGCACCGGATTATGGCTGAAGCGGTAAAGCCCGGGGTTACGACCCAGGAGCTCGATCAGCTGGCCGAGGCGTACATCCGCAGCCAAGGCGCTGAGCCATCCTTCAAAGGTTACAATGGTTTTCCTGCCAGCATTTGCGCTTCTGTAAATGACGAGCTGGTACACGGTTTTCCCGGACCTCGTAAGTTGAACGAAGGCGATATTATAAGCATCGACATTGGAGCGCAATACAAAGGCTATCACGGCGACTCGGCCTGGACTTATCCGGTCGGCAACGTATCGGATGAAGTCAAGCGGTTGCTTGAGGTGACGGAAGAGTCTCTGTACGCAGGGATTAATCTGGTCCGCCCAGATGTTCGTTTATTTACAATATCGCATGCGGTTCAACAGGTTGCCGAAGCGGCGGGCTTTTCGATTGTACGGGAATTTGTCGGACACGGTATTGGCAAGGACCTCCATGAGGAACCGCAAATTCCGAATTACGGCATTCCGGATCGCGGGCCGCGTCTTAAGCCAGGAATGGTGCTTTGCATCGAACCTATGGTCAACATCGGCGAACGTTACGTTCGCACGCTTGAAGACAATTGGACGGTCGTAACGGAAGACGGCTCTTGGTGCGCTCACTTCGAGCACACGGTTGCCGTAACGGAGGACGGATTCGAAATTTTGACGAAACTACCGAAGTCGGTGTAATCTGTTATGGATAAGCAACCGCAAATCGGTCAAATCGTTAAGGTGCTTCGGGGCAAAGATGAGAACAGCTATGCTGTTATTATTGAAATTGTTGACGAACGCTTCGTGCTGATCGTCGATGGCGATAAGCGCAGGTTTGATCAACCGAAGAAAAAGAACGTTCTGCATCTCGAGTTACAACCCGCTATAAGCAGCGAAGTTACAAGCAGCTTGCTTGAAACGGGCAGGGTGACCAATGCCAAGTTACGTTATGTGATTCAGAAGTACGCACATGCGAAAGGAGAATGACGGTGGCTAAGGAAGACGTCATTGAGGTCGAAGGTACGGTAATCGAACCGCTGCCGAATGCCATGTTCAAGGTGGAGCTGGAGAACGGTCATCAAATTCTCGCACATGTTTCCGGTAAACTCAGAATGCACTTCATCCGTATTCTGACTGGGGACAAAGTGGTTATACAGTTATCGCCTTATGATTTATCAAGAGGGCGCATCACCTATCGGAAGTAGGCCGCCTCGCGGTTTGCTCTCGAAGGATTCGGGAGGTAATTCACAATGAAGGTTAGACCTTCGGTAAAGCCGATTTGCGAAAAATGCAAAGTCATTCGTCGTAAAGGCAACGTTATGGTAATTTGTGAAAATCCGAAACACAAACAAAAACAAGGATAAAAGGAGGGACAATGGCTTATGGCACGTATTGCTGGTGTAGATATTCCGCGTGATAAACGCGTTGAAATCGCCCTGACGTACATTTTCGGTATTGGCAAAACAACTTCGCAAAAGATTCTGGCTTCTACTGGCGTGAACCCTGATACTCGCGTTCGCGATCTGACAGAAGACGAACTTGCTAAATTGCGCGAAGCAATTGACAAATCCGTTAAAGTGGAAGGCGACCTTCGTCGTGAGATTTCGCTTAACATTAAACGTCTGATTGAGATCGGCTGCTACCGTGGCGTTCGTCATCGTCGTGGCTTGCCTGTTCGCGGTCAACGTACGAAAACAAATGCGCGTACGCGTAAAGGTCCTCGTCGGACTGTAGCTAACAAGAAGAAATAATAAAGGGGTGAAATAGGGCAATGGCTAAACCTAAAAAAGTCGTTCGTACAAAACGTCGTGACCGGAAAAATATTGAGTCGGGCGTAGCACACATCCGTTCGACATTCAATAACACGATCGTAACGATCACTGACCCTCATGGCAACGCAATCTCTTGGGCAAGCTCCGGTAACCTGGGCTTCAAGGGTTCGCGTAAATCCACGCCTTTCGCAGCGCAAATGGCAGCTGAAGCAGCAGCTAAAGCAGCGATGGAGCATGGCATGAAAGCTGTTGAGGTTATGGTTAAAGGTCCTGGCGCAGGCCGCGAAGCAGCGATTCGTTCGCTTCAAGCAGCTGGTCTGGAAGTTAACCTGATTAAAGACGTAACGCCAGTTCCTCACAACGGATGCCGTCCGCCGAAACGTCGTCGCGTATAGTTGGATCCGCTGTGGTATCAAATAACAACAACTTGTGAATAATGGTTGTGAAGGTTTGGCATACTACGAGGTTTGACTAAACAATACGAATGGTAACGGAGCGACGTTTGAAGGAGGGTACTATTAGTGATTGAGATCGAAAAGCCGAAAATCGAGACCGTAGATTTGAATGAGGATGGAACATACGGGCGTTTCGTAGTAGAACCGCTCGAGCGTGGATATGGCACGACGCTTGGAAATTCGCTTCGCCGAATTTTGTTGTCATCGCTGCCAGGTGCGGCAGTAACATCTGTTCAGATCGACGGAGTGCTTCACGAGTTCTCTACGGTTCCTGGGGTGATCGAGGACGTAACTGAGATCATTCTGAACTTGAAAGGCCTCTCGTTGAAAATCCACTCCGATGAAGAAAAGGTGTTGGAAATCGACGCTGAAGGCGAAGGAATCGTTACGGCAGGGGACATTCGAGCTGACAGCGATGTCGAGATTTTGAACCCTGATCTTCACATCGCAACCTTGGCCTCCGGCGCGCGGCTCCATTTGCGAATTTTTGCCAATCGCGGACGTGGTTACGTCCAAGCGGACCGTAACAAACGGGACGATCAACCGATTGGGGTTATTCCCGTTGATTCGATTTACACGCCAATTACCCGTGTCAATTACAGCGTTGAAAATACCCGCGTTGGTCAAGTAACCAACTACGACAAGCTTACGCTTGAAGTATGGACTGACGGCAGTATTAGACCGGAAGAGGCTGTAAGCCTTGGCGCTAAAATTTTGACAGAGCATTTGGACCTGTTCGTCGGATTGACCGATGAAGCCAAAGACGCGGAAATCATGGTCGAGAAGGAAGAGGACAAGAAAGAAAAAGTTCTGGAGATGACAATCGAAGAACTGGATCTGTCTGTTCGTTCCTACAACTGCTTGAAACGTGCAGGCATTAACACTGTTCAAGAGCTGATTACGAAATCCGAAGAGGACATGATGAAGGTTCGTAACCTGGGCCGTAAATCCCTCGAGGAAGTTCAAGAGAAGCTGGAAGAGCTGGGTCTTGGCCTGCGCATGGAAGAGTAGAAGCTTGAACATCTAGAACAGACTATAGGCAAGGGAGGGGAAAACAAAATGGCATATCAAAAATTGGGCCGTGACGCTAGCGCGCGGAAAGCATTGTTCCGTGACCTCGTTACTGACCTGTTCCTGTATGAGCGCATTCAAACAACAGAAGCTAAAGCGAAAGAGGTTCGTTCTATCGCTGAAAAGCTGATCACGAAAGCGAAAAAAGGTGACTTGCACGCTCGTCGTCAAGTAGCTGCATACGTTCGTCGTGAAACTGTTGATGGAGAGCAAGATGCAATCCAAAAGCTGTTCTCCGAGCTGGCCACCCGTTACTCGGAACGTGCGGGCGGATACACACGGATTTTGAAACTGGGACCTCGCCGTGGCGACGCTGCGCCTATGGTGTACCTGGAACTGGTTGACCGTGCGTAACACAAGCGTAATCAGCTCGCCGCTCTAAGCGGTTGAGCTACGTTTCGCGGTGAGAAAGGGTGGACCCTTGAGGCCACCTTTTTTTATTGCCTGCATCGAAGGCAGGCTACACTGGCGAATGACTGCGCTGCATAAAAGGTTTTGCCTCGATCGCTGTTGTTCCCGGATTTCTTCTAACAACTCGCTTAAGCGGTTGAAATCCGGGAACAAAGGCGAACGCTACCGCTTCTTCGGTCAAAACCTTTTATTCCGCGCACGCCGCCAGCGAAGCACATACTTCGTGCTAGGCAATAAAAAATGAGGTCGAAAAGGGTCCACCCTTTTGAATTAAGGGGATTGAATGTTAATTACGTGTGTTGTTAACAGATGGGGAAGTGATGAAGGATGAGGAATATAGCAGCGACGGTAAGTTACGACGGGACGGACTTTAACGGGTTTCAGTCTCAGCCGTACGGTCGGACCATCCAGCAGGAAATCGAACTGGCAATCAAGAAGCTGACCGGCGAGGATATTATTATTCTCGGATCGGGCAGAACGGACGCAGGCGTGCATGCCACGGGACAAGTGTTCAACTTTCTGACGGAATCCACGATTCCGGCGGAGCGTTGGGCTATTGCCCTGAATACGCGCCTGCCGAAGGATATCGTCATTCTCGAAGCGCATGAAGTGCCGGAAGCTTTTCACTCCCGGCGTTCCGCGAAGCGGAAGACGTATCGCTACACGATTGACATGGGGAAGTTTCCGGATGTGTTCTATCGCCGTTATGCGTTTCATCATCCTACACCGCTTAATGTTGAAGCCATGCAGAAGGGACTTAGCTTCCTTGTGGGGGAACATGACTTTACTTCATTTACGTCCATACACTCGACTAAGCCGCATCATGTTCGGACTATCTACGAGGCTTATCTTGAGCGTGAAGGGCAAATGCTCCATATGTATATGACAGGTAACGGATTTCTCTATAACATGATCAGAATCGTGATGGGCACGCTGCTTCAAGTCGGCCACGGCAAGCTGAATCCGGAAGATATGGCGCGCATATTGGAAGGCCGCAAGCGATCTCTTGCCGGCCCTACAGCGATGCCTCACGGTCTGATGCTGATGAAGGTTGAATACCCGGAATAAAAGCGAATTAACAATTAATAACTTCTTGATTTAGGCCATTATTTATAGTAGAATATAACTTGTGCTTTCTTAGTGGCTATCCCACAGCCCCGACTAAGACTGACACAAACTTGGCATGCAACACCCGATTCAACTAACTGTAAAAACGTGAAACGTTGTTTAATAAAACTTTAACTGTAATGGAACTAAGGAGGATCATCCATGCGTACTACGTATATGGCTAAGCCTAATGAAGTTGAGCGTAAATGGCACATCATCGATGCTGCTGGCAAAACACTTGGCCGTCTGGCTACTGAAGCTGCTAGCCTGATCCGCGGCAAGCACAAACCGCAATTTACTCCTCACGTTGATACTGGTGACTTCGTTATCGTAATCAACGCTGAGAAAATCGTTCTGACTGGCAAGAAAATGCAAAATAAAATGTACTATCGTCACTCGGGCTACTCTGGCGGTTTGAAAGTAACGCCAGCTCACGAAATGATCGCTAAAAAAGCTGACCGCGCTATCGAATTGGCTGTTCACGGCATGTTGCCAAAAACACGCCAAGGTAACGCAATGAAGCTTAGACTTAAAGCATACGCTGGTTCGGAGCATCCGCATCAAGCACAAAATCCAGAAGTTTACGAACTTCGCGGCTAATAAGGGGAGGACAGTTTCATGGCACAAGTACAATACTATGGAACCGGTCGTCGTAAACACTCTGTTGCACGTGTACGTCTGGTGCCGGGTGAAGGACGAATCATTGTTAACAAACGCGACCTGAACGAATACTTTGGTCTGGAAACATTAAAGCTGATCGTTAAGCAGCCATTGGTTCTGACTGAAACTTTGAATAACTACGACGTTATCGTTATCGCTAACGGCGGCGGTATGGCTGGTCAAGCTGGCGCTATCCGCCACGGTATCTCCCGTGCTCTGCTTAAAGCAGACCCTGAGTTCCGTCCAGCTCTGAAACGTGCTGGCTTCCTGACTCGTGACCCACGCATGAAAGAACGTAAAAAATACGGTCTTAAAGCGGCTCGTCGCGCGCCACAGTTCTCGAAACGTTAATATCGAAACCAAACACCTTCTCTGCTTGCAGAGAGGGTGTTTTTTTGTTTTTTCAAAAGAGTGCATGTTCATGCGGATCCATAGGCAATAGGCAAAACTTTATTTCATTTTGGTTAAAACTATTATTGATCATTTACGCATTAGAACGTATACTTTAATTAATAGCATATGAATTTACTTGGAATTACAAATGGAGGGCAAAACCATGAACCTGTTCGAAAAAGAAGCGCTGGTTAAACAAAAAGCGGAAGAGCTTGAAAATGCGACGCCACAAGAGATTTTGGCTTACGCGGTTGAAGCTTTCCCTAATATTACGTTTGCATGCAGCTTTGGTGCGGAAGACGTTGTACTGGTCGACATGCTGCAAAAAATCAGCCCGAAAACAGATATTTTCTACCTGGATACAGACTTCCACTTCAAAGAAACGTATGAGACGCGTGACCGCATGGTAGAGCGTTACCCAGGTATTCCATTTGTTGAAGTTAAACCGCTAATCACGCCAGAAGAGCAAGCAGAGCGTCATGGCGCAGAGCTGTGGAAATCCGACGCTAACGCTTGCTGCAATATCCGCAAGGTTGAGCCGCTGACGAGAGTACTGTCTAAATACGAAGCATGGATTACAGGGATCCGTCGCGACCAGGCTCCAACACGCGCCAATGCGAAGAAGGTTGAATATGATACTAAATTCGGTCTGATCAAATTCAATCCAATTGCTGGTTGGACTTCGGAAGACGTATGGAATTATATCCGTGAGAACGATGTAATTTACAATCCACTGCATGACAACAACTACCCAAGCATTGGCTGCGAGTATTGCACGCGCCAAGTTATGCCTGGCGAAGACCCTCGCGCGGGACGTTGGTCCGGTCAAGAGAAAACCGAATGCGGTCTGCATAAATAAGATCGTTAAGCACCTTCCCTCCGCCGGAATTCTCTCGTCTGGAAGTGGCAAGGATTCTGATTGAAGGTATGGCACGGAACCTGCTCTAATTCAAAATGAATGCGGCTAAGCAAAGTCTAACTGCTGCTTGGCCATCATAAACAACCACCTCGTCCCATATAAATGATAAGGAGATCATTTGTAGGGGAACGGGGTGGTTTTATTTATGCGCCGAAAACGTTTGGTCGTCTGGATGACCTATAAAGGAGCGCTCCGCATTGCGGGTGGCATGGCAGCGCTTGTATTGACCTGGATATTGCTTACCCAAGGGAGCGAGCCGGTATCCCGGACCTGGAGTTATTGGACGCTTCCTTTATCGGGGAAAACAATTGCGATTGATGCGGGTCACGGAGGCGTTGACGGCGGTGCGGTAAGCAAGGAGGGGGTTGTGGAGAAAGACTTAAACCTCGCGATTGCGCTGTACCTGAGGGATTACCTGCAGCAGGCAGGAGCTATTGTACTGCTCACCAGGGAAGGGGATTACGATCTTGCAGGGCAGGATACGAAGGGGTATTCCAAGCGCAAGACGGAGGATTTGCTGCAGCGTGTAGCCAACATCAAGGAGAGTAAGCCAAGCCTTGTCGTCAGCATTCATATGAACAGCATTCCGTCCGCTAAATGGTCGGGAGCTCAAACGTTTTTTAACCCGGCTAATCACCCGGACAACCAGGTGCTTGCCACGTTTATACAAAACGAAATCCGCCGTAATCTGGGAAATACGAGCAGGGTAGCGGTGATGGACAAAAATAACGTGTACCTTCTTAAAGCGCTGAACGACATTCCAACGGCGCTAGTCGAAGTCGGATTCCTGTCCAATCCGGGTGAAGCCGCGCGTCTTGCCGATTCGAATTACCAGCGACAAGTGGCCGCCTCGATCTATCAGGGAATTCTTCGATATTCGTCGGGGGAAAAGCTGAGTACGGGCACAGCGACGGATGCCGCGTCGGACATGGAGGCTGAACCGGCAAATTAACCATGTCCCGCTTAATATGTTATAATCATTTTAAATAAGCAGCTACTATTACGCTTACACCTACAACTACTCTTCTACATAAAGGTGGGACTCATTCATGTTGACACGTGAACAAGCTCTGGAAGCCGTCGGTTCAGTGACGGCCCAATATAGCGCGGACAACGTTTCTGTCCGCGATGTTGTCGTGAAGGACCGTCAAGTATCGATGACGGTCCTGACAGCCAGCGAGGACATTCGTCCCTCGCTGGAAACCGCGCTGCGCGCTGCGCTGGCGCGGGCTGGCGCCGAAACCGTGCATTGCCGGTTTCGCGCGCTGGAGAGCGGCACGGGCGCAGCTGCCGCGCCGCAAGGACAAGCCGGCGGCAAAGGCCAGCCGGCCGCGGCAAAAGGCCCCGTACAAGGGCACGGGGCCGGAATCGACAGCCCGCTGCTCGCAGCTGGCAGCGGCACTCAATTCATCGCCGTCGCCAGCGGCAAAGGCGGCGTTGGCAAATCGACGGTGACCGTCAATCTCGCGGTCGCCTTAGCCCGCAAAGGCAAGCGCGTCGGCATCATCGACGCGGATATTTACGGCTTCAGCGTGCCCGATATGATGGGCATCGAGACGCGTCCCGAGATCGTGAACGAGCGCGTTATCCCGATCGAACGCTATGGCGTCAAAGTCATGTCGATGGGCTTCTTTGTGGAAGACAACAGCCCGATCGTATGGCGCGGGCCGATGCTGGGCAAGATGCTCCGCAACTTCTTTGCCGAGATCGAATGGGGCGAGCTGGATTACCTGCTGCTTGACCTGCCTCCGGGCACGGGCGACGTGGCGCTCGACGTCCATCAGATTATCCCGCAGAGCAAAGAGATTATCGTAACGACGCCTCATGCGACAGCGGCATTTGTAGCGGCCCGGGCGGGCGCTATGGCCATCAAGACGGAGCACGAGATTATTGGCGTGGTGGAGAACATGTCCTATTACAAATGCAGCAAATGCGGCGAACCGGAGTATATTTTCGGACGCGGCGGCGGAGCACGTCTTGCGGAATCCCTGCATGCGGAGCTGCTCGCCCAAATTCCGCTGGGACAGCCGGATAATCACATTTCCGAGCCGGATTTCTCGCCCTCGGTATATAAAGCCGACAGTGAGACAGGTGCGCTTTATCTGGATATTGCCGAACAAGTTATTCAAAAATGCGGCCGTTAATGGCAAAAATAAAAGCCCGGACTGGGAAGAGAGCATAAGCTCTCGACCCGGTACGGGCTTTTCGCGCATCTATAGCTTTTCATCTATGTCATATTTGTTAGGTCATCGTTAAGTCGAAGAATCAGAGCCGTCACCTTCACCGCTGCCGCCGTCGTCGCTTTGTTTTTCATCCCCGGAGGAGCCTTCATCGCCACCGCTTCCGCTGTCTTGCGATTTCTTGTCAACCTTTTCATCCGGCTTTGGTTTAAGCTCTTCCTGTACGGCTTTTTTCATCAGATCCAGAACTTCCAGACGGAAGAGAGGGTTTTGCATCGATTCCTGCATCAGAGACATAACCTGCTTTTTATATTGCGTGCTTTGCAGCACTTCGAGAATCATTTTGTCCATCTCGGGCGTTTTGAACGCTTTGATCATTTGTTCCTGGTACGTCGGGTCCTTCATCAATTCTTTGTGAATGTCCTTGTTCTGCTTGTTTACGGCCTTGGCGAATTCACCGGCAAAACGGGTATCCGTCATTAGAGTCCGGATGACCTTGTCGTATTCCGGAGATACCATTACGTCTTTGACGGCAAGGCGCACCTGCTCCTGATCCTGAACGGACAACAGCTTGGTTCCGCTGCCGTTATAGCCGGACATTTGCTGGGCGGACTCCTGTAAAGCTTTTTGAGCATCTTCGGTTTTCAGTATGTCGATAACCATCGACTTCATATCCTTGTAGCTGATCTGTTGGTTGTTGCCTCCTGAAGATTCCGCACCGCAGCTTGTTAAGACAAATGTTAGGGCGGAAAGCGCCGTTAATAAAGCCAATCGCATGCGCATGCTCCCACGATCTCCCTTCTATGATTACCATTGCTGTATTTAAACGTAGTATGCGTTAAAGTTCACGGGATTATCATGGCTTCGTAGTTAGCTTTTTATGACGAACGTGGTAAAATAATGGTTGGCACAGGAAAGTGCTTACAATGGCACCGTCCTCGCCGAACGTGAAGGAGGATAACGGAATTATGAATTTGAAAAGATGGTTTTTTCTTTTTTGGACCTGCATGGCCGTCGGGGCTGTCGTTTCAGTCATCAGCGGATTGATCATGCAATGGACGGACCCGTCCTTCGGATTTATGGGGCTTGAGGCTGCCGGATTCAACGCCTTCATGATGGCGATGGTCGGCTTATTGATAGGGGCATTCAGCCAAATGGGGTTCTTTGCGTACCTGACCCTGAATTACATTGCATTAAGCATTTTCCGCAAAAGCTATCTCTGGAACGCTCTCCAGGGCTATACGACGGTGTTTGCCGTATTCGGCCTCGGTTATATGCTTTATGAGCAGCGGACCAACAACTGGTTCTTCTGGGTGCTGCCGCTTGTTCTTTTGATCTGCTCCTTGGCCGTGGCCTACGTCAAAGCCAAGCAGACCAAACCAAGCGCATTTGTGCCAACCGCGTTTTTGATGTTTTTCGTTACCTTCGTGGAAGCTTGGCCGGCTCTGCAAGGGGAGACCAACATTTCGGCTATCGTCTTTATGATTATCCCTTTGTTTGTCTGCAATGCTTACCAGATCCTCATGCTGCACCGCTTGCTTCAAAAAAATACAACAACCGACTCTGCAACATCTGCAAAGCCGGTCGCGTAATAATCAATAGCCAGTATCCGCTGCTGCCACAGCATCATCGAGTCCAAGCATCGTAAGAGAGGTCGTTTTGTCCTGTACGGCGCGGCCTTCCGACTCGGTTTGGTTAATCAGCTCCGATACGGTTACGAATTCATAGCCTTTCGCGCGAAGCTCATCGATGATTACGGGGAGTGCTTCATGCGTTTGTTTCACCGAATCGCTGGCATGCATAAGAATAATGTCTCCATTATGGGCACGGCTTACGACACGGTTGATAATCTTGTCCGTTCCAATGTTCAGCCAGTCCATCGAATCGGTATCCCATTGGATAACTTTGTAGTTAAGCTCTTCCGCGATACGGAGCACGCGTTTGTCGAAATCTCCGTTAGGGAGGCGGATCAGGTTCGGCTGCTTGCCGGTCAGGTCGGTGAGGATCGTATGCGCGGTTGTAATTTGCGTACGAATCTCTTCGTCGCTAAGCTTGCTGTAGTTGTCATGCTTATGGCCGTGGCTGCCGATCTCAAAGCCGTCATTCACGATATCTTTGACAATGTCGGGATGGGACTGGCTCCAAGGCGAAGACAGGAAGAAGGTTGCCTGGGTAACCCCTTTGTCTTTCAATACCTTCAGAATCGGTTCCGTACGCTTGTCCCCCCAGCTAATGTCGAACGTCAGGGCTACGACCTTCTTATCCGTAGGGACACTGTATATAGCGGCCGGCTGCTGTGGTGAGAATACCGTGATGTTGTCTCTTTCTGCGTAAATAACCCCTACAGAGAATACGAGTGCGAGAACAAGAAGGAAATTGCGTTTTAATTTTCGTCCGTTCAGTACATAGAAAAAGTTCATCTGATAAGGCTCTCCTTTCTAATGGAAGCTTGTTCTAGTACAATCCTATGCTCGTACACATCCAAGATATTCATGCTTGTTCAAACCAATTCATAAAGAAGTTACAAAGGAGAGAAGAGGCATGTTTCGCTGGTCAGAAATAAAAGCCCATTTCAAAATCATGAATCCCTACATCGCGTTTGGATTCATTTTGTTTTTTGCCGGACTTGTCGTCGGGGGAACCAACAGCGCGTTTAGCGATTATCTCGAGCAGCAGCTGAAGGCGCTCGGCAACGTGGCCGAATCTTTGGAGCAGACGGAGAATCCGACGCTTGCCTTTATGGTCTTTATTTTTTTAAACAATGCGATTAAGTCCATCTTTATCATCTATATAGGTGCGATCTTCGGGATCATCCCGATTTTCTTCCTGGTTCTTAACGGCATGGTTGTAGGCTTCTTACTGCAGCATGTGGCAGAAACGCAGGGGACCGGGGATATGCTTACGGTTGTACTTGGGCTGCTGCCTCACGGAATAATCGAGATCCCCGCGATCGTAGTGGCATGCGCCTACGGGATGAAGTTTGGCATCCTTTTGCTAAAGGCGATAGGACGGCTCGTTATTCCGGGGAAGGAAGCGGGCAAATCCGGCCGGGAGATCGAATATTTCATGATTAGATCCGTTCCGGTGGTCGTCATTCTAACAGTGGCGTTGCTTGTTGCGGCGGTTGTTGAAAGTACAGTTAGCGTTTGGGTAAGTTCGTTGTAATATTTTTCCGATTAATTGAGCATAACAGTAAGGCGGCGTCGTGATGCGTAATCGCAAGACGCCGCTTTTGCTTTCGATTGCCGCAGCAAAACTTAGCTGCAGGGCCAATACAGCTTAGGAGGGCGCACATTAGTTATGCTAGGAATTCTATTCAACGACAAAGAATGCAAAGAACTCGATTACGTCCTGCGCAAAGAATTAGATGAGATGCTGCTTGATTTGAATGACAATCGTTTAGACGGAGATATTAAGCAAGCTATAACAAGACGGTACAAGATCATCTTCCGTATGTATGCGCGTATCGCATCTCCGAAAGAGCTGTCCCGTTATGCATTAAATGTGCGAAATTACAGGTAGAAAAATCCAGTAAAAAAAGTTTAAAAAAAGGGTTGCAATCCTATAGACGTCCATGATATATTATCTCTTGTCGCCGCTGAGAA
>NZ_NMOK02000055.1:0-57416 GCF_003399985.2 Paenibacillus sp. ATY16
GATCTTGGTACACAGACTATTTTACGTCATCTGGTAGAGTTACTTTCTCGATGGCTTAACGATGCGGCGCATCGTTAAGCTTGGAATGGTCAAGATGGAAGGTTGCTAGATTGCGGGGAGTGGTGCTCTATTAGCGGGCTGGCGGCAACAAACTGCGGTAGTACAGGTAAATGTGATCCACCGTAGCTCCGAGGGCCATCGTCATGCAAAAGTGCAGGTCATTCGCTCGTTGCAGCGCCTGGAATGGTCTAGATGGAAGGTTGCTGGATTGCGGGGAGTGGTGCTCTATTGGCGGCTGGCGGCAACAAACTTCGGGAGCACAGGTAAATAGAAAAGGCTCTCCCTGGCGGGAGAGCCTTTTTTTATCCTCGATTAAACATTAGCAAACACCTTATCAAAGCCGGCTTTGGAGCGTTCAAGCGCTTCCTCGACCGAGCTGACGATGTCGCCCGGCGCAAGAATTTCTTGCGCAACCGCGCCGGTGTAGCCGATTTTCTTCAAGCTGCGCAGGAAACCAGGCAGATCGATGACGCCTTCGCCCGGATACACGCGGTCATTGTCCAGCACCTGTTCGACCGGAATGTCTTTCGCATCGTTAATATGAACATGAACGATTTGCTCAGGGGACAGCTTTTCGATATCCTCCGTGCCCAGCCCGTTTGTATACCAATGATACGCATCAAACAGGAGGCCAACGTTCGGAGCATTAATCGCATCGGCAAATGCCAGCGTATCCTCCATCGAATAGATAAACGGATACTTCCAAGCCGTACGCAAATGATGCGGTCCAACAAACTCCAGTCCAAGCTTAACGCCGTAATGATTTAATATATTTGCAGATTCTCTAAGACGGCGGACCGCCTGAATGGTGAAAATCCCCGGGGATACGTCTGTTGCCGGCAAAATATACGTGCAGCTTGCCGTACAACCCAGCTGTGCCGCCGCTTTCGCCTGCTCCTCCAGCTGAGGCAGCCCGTCCCGGAACGCTTCGTCCGTCGTACGCCATTCAACCGGGAAGCCGCACGAACCGACCGAAATCCCGTTCGCCGACAGCAATTCCCGTGCGCCTTCCAAGCCGTATGTATGAATAAGACCCGCAGCATCCAGATCTACCGATTGAAATCCGTAACGTGCTGCCTGCTCAATAAAGGCTTTGTCATCACCGATTGGTCCAAGTCCTGCCCGCGTTAATCCTTTCAGCATCTGATCAGCTCCATCCAAATGTAAATAGGTACAAGTATCATTATACAAGAGCCTATCCCCCGTCTCTATTATAAAAAGGCGCCATAACTTTCGTTAAATGGCGCCTTTTTATTCTGTTTTACTGTAGCAGCCTGTCGAGCAGGCGGGCTAGCCCAACAGCCGCTTCGGCGCGGGTAACTTCCTTGTCCGGAGCGAAGTTTCCGCTTTCGGTACCATTCATCAAACCGGAAGCAAAAGCTTTGTCTACCGCCTCAAGCGCCCAGCCGGAGATCGCGTTAATGTCGTTATATTGATGTCTATCCGTCACGCCAACCGTCCCCATCTTAAGCTCAAAAGCTCTTACAATCAGAGCGGCCATCTCTTCCCGGCTGATCTTGTCGTTAGGCGCAAACGTATCCGCGTCGCGTCCATGAATCAGACCGGCTTGCGCGGCGGCCGCAACCGCATCGGCATAAAAGGCTTCTGCATTTACATCCGTAAACGGCAGGTTATCAGCCGCGGGCAGCTCCAGCACCTTCGCAAGAATAACCGCGAATTCACCGCGCGTAATCGACCGGTTAGGCGTAAAATGCTCCGTATCCGTACCGTTGATAATCTGTAGTGCTGCAAGCTGCCTAATGGAATCGCTCGCCCACGAACCATCCGGTACATCGGCAAAATGCTTCTCTCTCGTCAGCACCGCGTAGCTTCCCGACTGAGTAATAAACTCCCGGATAACTGTCCCTTCCTTATCCGTACGGCCGCCGGCATAAATCCATCCGCCGTCCGAACTGCCTGCATAAATGCCGGCAAGCTTTGGATTCAGCTCCTTGCTTACCGGGAGCTGCAGCAGAACAGGGTAGGCCCACTTCGTTAAAGGCTGCTTGATACCAGCTGCCGTCCATACGCCAACCTGGATATCGTATACCGTTCCCGATGCCTTCCACTTCTCGGTTGCTGCCGAAGAAGCTGGCGCCGAACCTGCCGAGGAAGTCAATGAGATATAGAGACTTGCTCCCGTGCCCTGCCCGCTTGCGGTGAGCAATTGGGAAGCGGCTTGCAGCGCGCCGGCACCTACCGTAAGGGCCGCATCGCCGATCTTAACTTGCAGATTGTTTTTCCCAAGCAGCGCTCCCGCCTGAAGCGGCAGCTTCAGCATGGTTACGCCTGCCGGAGCATTCAGCACAACCGTACCTTGCCCTGTAGGCTTGAGCTGATCGGCCGTCACTTCCCAAACCGTCTTATCTTGAGGGGTACCCGGATTAGAAGGCCCGCTTGGCCCCGGATCCGTAGGACCGGTTGGATCAGTCGGATCGGTATTCCCTTGATACAGTCCAATAGAGTCAAAGTACAACGTACCGCTGCCCACCGTACCGTCCCCTTGATTCACGTAAAGCGAGAACTCCGTAATCGCGTTCAAGTCCAGCGTGCCGTTGCCCGCCGTATTCCACGGCGCATGCACGAACTGATCAAACGGCATCTTCAGCACCTTTGCCTCCGTACCGGTCAACGTCACGTAGTACTCCCAGGTCTCGCCGTCCGACTCCTTGAATTGCACAACCAGCTTCCGGCCGGAACCGTCCGGCGTATACCAGAACCGGATACCGTCCTCGCCGCTCCAATCCGACAAGCCGAGCAGCTTTGTTGCTCCGGCAAAATTGGTTGCCGCATCCGGATAAGAGTATTCGTACTTCATGCCGAAACGTCCGCTTTCCTTATGCCCGGCATCCGGCGTTATCGTCAGGCTGCCGCCCCAAGGGTTGCGGGAATATGCCCCCAGAGCAACCAGCTCCCGGCCGTCATAATAATCGAAGTTGTCGATTACCGGAATAGTCGTCAGCCCAACATCGTCCAAGCTAACCGAATACGATCCGGTTGAGCCGCTGCCTTTGTTCACGTATATGGAGTATTCGGCTACGCTGGATACATCCATGATGCCATCCCCGGTTGACCATCTAGTACGGGTTAAACCTGCAAGCGGAATCGTCACTAACTGTTCCTCCGTACCGGCCATGCTTACCTGCGCTTCCCAAATATCGCCGTCGGTCTCTTTGAACTGGAAGGTCAGACCGTGATTCGCGCCGTTTGGCAGCATCCAGAACTGTACGGCATTGCCGCCTTCGGACCAGTTCATGGCGCCAAGCGCCTTGTTTACGCCGGCGTAACCTACCGCATCGGTTAAGGTGTAATCCAGCTTCAGCGCGTAGCTGCCGCTCTTTTTCCAAGCCGAATCCAGTGATGCTGTAATCATATCGCCGCTTGTATTGCGAGCATAAGCCGCCCCAACAAGCGAGGAGCTGCCTTGATAATAGTCGAACGAATCAATATCCTTGAGCTTCGCAGCCTTGATATCATCCAGATAAATCGCGCCGGTACCGGCTTCTCCCGCTCCGCGGTCCACATAAACCGAGAACTCCGCAATGGAGCCGATGTCGAGCTTCCCGTTATCCTTGCCGCTCCAGCTTGGCATGGCAAACAGATGGAAAGGAACGCTAACGGTCTGCGCGGCCGTGCCGGAAGTTGGGATCTTCGCTTCCCAATACTCGCCGCTTGTTTCCTTCACCTGCACCGTCACGCCCCGATTCCGGCCGTCCGGCTCCAGCCACAGCTGAATACCGTTGTTGCCGGTCCAATCAATGCCTCCAAGCTGTTTGGTCACGCCGCCAAAGCCCTTGCCGGTTAAATCATAAGCCAGCTTCAGACCTAAACCGCCTTCGCTCTTATGATCGGCATCCAGAGACAACGTAATCGGACCGCCATCCGGGTTAACCGAGTAACCCGCGGCCAGCTTGGTATTATCCCCGTCATAGCCTTCGAACGTATCAATCGTTGGCAAGCGATAAAGCTTAATATCGTCAATCATTAAGGTCGTATCGCCGGCCGGTCCGTCGAAATAGAATCCAAACGAAGCGGCCCCGCTCAAATCAACTTTACCGTTGCCCTGCCCCGCGTGGCTGCTCTTCCACCAATCAGGAATATAGAAGTTGCGGAACGGTAACTGCACCAGTACCGGCTCATTGCCGCTGATGCGGGTATCCGATTTCCACACTTCGTTTTGCGTGCCCATTCCTTCGGTCAGCTGCAGCGTAAGGCCAACCTCCTTGCCGCCCGGGTTTACCCACAGCTGAATGCCGCTGTTGCCCGACCAATCGGCGCCAGCCAGATCCTTCTCCATGCCGCCCCAGCCTTTGCTGAGATCCGTAACAAGCTTCATCGCATAGGCGCCGTTCACCTTGCCCGCCCACCTTGCCCGCCGTATCCAGCGACAACGTTACCGGCGAACCGTCCGCGTTCGCTTTGTATGCTGCACGGAGAGCGTTGTTCGAGCCTGTATAGCCTTCAAAATCATCGATAATCGCCGATTTCTTGATCTCCGCCGGCGGATCCAGCTTCGCGCCGCCTACCCCGATCTGCAGGCTGCTGACCTGCGGATTCCAGCGCTGGTCCTGATGGCTTTCCGGCACAACCGGGAACTCAAACTTCACGTAACGCGTGCCTGCAGGCAGCTGATAAGCGATATAGTCGGTTTTCGCCCAGTATCCTTCGCCCAGCTTGCTCGTCTTCACCACATTCGTAAATTCGGTAAAATCCGTGCCATTAGCCGAGGTATAGAACTTGAAGTCCGGCAGGACGTAATCGGCCGGGTTCTGCCTGGCGTACTCGTAGAACTTGAAGTAATTCATATCGCCGTCCGCCTTGTACGTGAACCATTCGTGCTCGTTGGACGTACGGGACAGCCGCTTCGCGTCGCCGCCGAAATATTCCGGCGTATCCGATGAGAAGCCAAGATTCGCCGAATGCGAATCCATCTTGAGGAAGTTATTCAGATCATCGGATAAAATCCCGTTCGTAATGCCGCCCTGCTGCACGGAGTCCGGGAACGTAAGCGCCGTGCCGTCATGCTCATACTCGATAACAACCTTGCCCAGCTGTCCCGAAGCCGATGCGGCGGGATAATCGATCCGCAGCACTTTTATGCCGTCAGCCAGTTCGCCGGTTGTATACGACCTTTTTTTCCACGAGCCGCCCGACTCCGCCGCTTCCGCATCAACTGGCTCAAACGCCGAGCCATCGGACGAAGCAGACAAACTGAAGTTTTGATCGCTGCTTGCCGAGGCAACATAACCTTCCACAGTTACGGACTTCACCTTTACCGGCGTGCCGTCATCATGAAGCGGAATCGCGTATTGCACGCTTTGCTGGTTGTCGGTTGCCAGAGCTTTAATACGGGATACATCCCCGCCAAAAGCACCCGGATCACGGCTTTCGTATTCCAGATCCGAGGTATGGCTGTAAAGCTTCCCGAAATTGCGCATTTCGTCCTGAATGACATGCTTTGCCGCAACTGGTCCAACAACAGCCGATGGTGCCGATTCTCCCGCGCTGTTCTTCGCCGTAACCCGGTAGTAATAGGTCTGACCCGATACGGCACTCGTATCGTCGAACAACTGGGATTCCGTAGGTACCGCGTCATACACGTTCTCGCCAACTACCGTCCAGCCGCCATCAGGCTGCTCCGAGCGTTCAACCCGGTAAGAAGAAGCGCCTACCGAGCCCAGCCAGCTGATCGTCGATACGGAATCAACCGGCAGCATCACGGGAGCTTCCGGCTTCGGCAGCGCAGGTGCTTCGCTGAAGCCGCGGATCTCAAACGCTTTGTCCCTAAGCGTATTCAGCATATTCGTCTCGTCAAAGCCGTCGCCCGAAGGGAAGCCCGGCCAGCGGTACGCCCCGTAAAAGACGCCGTTAAACGTCGATTCGGTATGCGGATAGAAGCCGCCGTCCCGGCTATGGTAACGAAGGCTCCAGATCATCGCGCCGGAGGTGCCGTTCTCGATCGCGTTATCGAGGAAAGCGCTGAGTTCATTCGTTGGCTTGAAGCCAAACTCTCCAACGATAAACGGCTTTTTGCCCGCTGCCTTGTTCTTGTCGACGTTCACCTGGGACGCATAACTCGGGTAATGGTCCGGGTAGTAGTGATTGGAGACGATATCGATCGCGTCATCCGTCAGGGAAGCATCGTCGATGCCGTATTTGCCGTCGAGCACGAGATGGTTGGCGTCGATGCTTTTAATATAAGCTGCCATATCATGCGTCCAGGCCGAAGACTGAGGCACCAGCTCGTTGCCCGTCTCCCACGCCAGAATCGTTGGATCATCCTTGTAAGCAACCCCGGTGAACGTATTCACGCGATTGAGCGTATACGAAATGACCGACTTGAAATCCGCGATCAGCTGCGGATCGGTCCAGAACGCGTCTTTGCTTTTGCCCCGGAAGGCCGCGTATTCCGCAATCCCGCCTTGCCATTGATACTGGTCCACAAAAGGAAGAATGAGATGAATCCCGTACTCTCCGGCCAGTTGGATCATTTTATCGTAAGCGACAAACGCATCTTCGTTAAAGATCAGCTTATCGTCCGAGCCTACGCCCATAATGTGGCGCACCATGTCGGCGGGATCATCCGCTTTGCGTACGGACAGCACGTACGGCCTAGTTACCGTTCCGCCCATCTGGACAAGCGTCTTGAACGCATCCTCCTGCTCCCACTCGGTTGGCGTTCGCCAGTAGATATCCTCTACCATCGACAGGGTTGGCACGTTGGCGGAAATAAACCGGAACTCCCGATCGCCGTCCATCAGCTTATCGCCGCTGCGCGTGATGAATGCGGATTTCGCAGCTATCGGCGCATCGGCTTCCTCCGCGTATACCCTCGAGCCCTGGATTCCGGGAATAACAACGGAAGCCGCTACGAGCACCGCGAGACCAAGCGACAGCATCTTCTTGCGTTTAAACATAAGTCCACTCCTTCAAAGGTAATTGAGACTTTAGTTATTTGACCGAACCGTTGACGATCCCGGAGAAGATGAAACGCTGCATAACGAGATAGAGGATAGTCGTCGGAATAAGAATAATAAGCAGCGCCGCGCATACCACGTTCCACTGCGCGCTGTTGACGCCCACGAAGTTCATCAACCCCGTCGAGACGACCCGCAGCTTCTGCGACGGCATGTACAGATACGGGATATACATATCGTTGTAGATCGATATGCTCTTCAGAATAACCGCCGTCGCCGTCGCCGGCGCAAGCAGAGGGAAAATAATCGAGCGGTAGATTCGGAACAGCGACGCGCCTTCGATCATGGCGTTCTCGTCGAGATCGTAAGGAATGTGGCGGATAAACTGCAGATACAGGTAGATCTGCACCACATCCGTCCCGATGTACAGAAGCACCGGACCGTACAGGGAGTTAAACAAGCCAAGCTCCTTGATAATGCCAAAGGTAGCGACCTGCGTAGTGACGGACGGAATAAGCGTGGCCGCCACGTAAGCGCCTAGAATCCAGGATTTCAGCTTGAAATTAAACCGCCCAAGCGCAAAGGCCACCATCGTCCCCATTAGCACGTTGCCTAGAACGGACAAGCCGAGAATCGTGCCCGTATTCATAAAAGCGTTCAGCATATCCCCGCGGTGGAACACCGTGGAGAAGTTATCGAGGTTAGCAAACGAATGCGGGAAATCAAAGACGCCGGACTTGGCATACTCCTCATTGCTCTTGAACGCGTTCAAGACGACGACATACGGCGGGAACAAAATAACAAACACGGCGGCAAGCAGCACCGCGTATTTCAAAGCCGCGGCAATCGTGCGGGAGGGCGAGACCGTGACCGGTTGAGCGGTTACGGTGCCGGCACTTTTTTTCAATGATGTCTCCAAGCTCATGCTCTAATCCCCCCCTCGCAAAATCAGCTTCCGCTGTACGAATATCACCAGCACAACGATAAACAGCAGCACCATCCCCATCGCCGATGCAAGCCCGTAATTGCTAAAGTTAAAAGCCGTCTCGACAGTCTGGGTAACAAAGGTCTGACTGGAGCCGGCCGGTCCGCCCTTCGTCATGACAAACGGCAGATCAAATACTTCAAGCGCGCCGCTGACTGTCAGCAGCATGCTGAGCTCCACGATCTTGATGATGCTCGGCCAGGTAATGTAGAGGAAGGACTTGAACGGTCCCGCCCCGTCAATCTTCGCCGCCTCGTACAGATCGCCGGGAATCGATTGTAAAGCGCCTAAATAAATAACCATGTTAAAGCCCATAAACTTCCACGCCGAGATAAAAGCAAGCGAGTAGTTGACGATCGCGGCGTCTCCCAGCCAGCTTTTGATCCAGGATTGCAGCCCGACGGAAGTCAGCAGCGCGTTCAGCGAACCGTTCTGCGCATCGTAGACATAGGTGAACATATAGGCAATGGCCACGCTGTTCATAATGTAAGGCAGGAAGAGCAATACCCGGAACGCGTTGCGCCCTCTTAACCGCGAGTTGAGCAGCACGGCAAAGAATAACGCCACGATGTTCTGGACGATCCCCCCGATAAAGTACACGAAGTTATGGGAAAGAACCTTGAAAATATCCGCGTTCGTAAAAATCTCCTTATAGTTGCTAAGGCCTACCCAAGCCTTCTCCGGGCTGTAGCCGTCCCATGAGGTAAAGCTCAGCCAAGCCAGATATAGCGCCGGGTAGAAGGAAAATACCGCAAGCAGCAGCAGCGGAAGCGTGAGGAAGGAGACTAGTATGACATAGCGCTGTACCTTGTAACTCATTGCAAACATCGGCAACCCTTCTTTACTCCTTGATAAGGAGGAAGAGAAAACGTTATCGATTCCGCCGATAAGCATCTTCTCTTCCTGTTAACCCGCTATGAACCTTATTTTCCTAAGGCTTTCTTGGCGTCTTTCCACTTCTTGTTGTAGGAATCAAATACCGCTTTCATGTCTTTGCCCATAATCGCGTCTTGAGCGAAGGCGCTTGTGTCGAATTGCATTTTGTTCGCAATCGCGAGGTAGTCGTCGTTCTCGGCAGCCATCTCGATTACCTTCGGATTGGTCGCCATAAATTCGTTCAGCTGAGCCAGCTTAGGCTTCTTGTCTTTCAGAACGGGGATAAAGCCCGCGTAATCGTCATAGCCGGATTCTTCGATCAGGAATTTGAGAAAGGCTTTTGCCGTTTCCGGATTTTCGCTGTTTTTATCGATGCCGTAGTAATAGTCGGAAGCCAGAATCACCTTCGCTTCGCCGCTGTTGTCGAGCGGTAGCGGGAAGAAGCCTACGTCCTCCGCGGCAGCGCCGTTGTCTACCACTTGCGGCACTACCCAGTTGCCAAGCAGGAACATGGCGATTTTGCCGGAAGCGACATCCTTCTTGGAGCCTTCCCAGTTCGTCGACATCAGGTCCTTCTCAACGTAACCGCTGTCCACCATTTTCTTCAGGATGGAGAACGCCTGCCAGTGCGGTCCATCCACCGCAAACGGTTCATCCTGCGTCGCCATCGTGTTGTGCAGGGACGGGTCATTGGCGAAAATAAACGCCTCCTGATCCCAGCCGTACAGCGGCCATTTGTCCTTGAAGTTAGTCGCGAGCGGGATGATGCCCGCTGCTTTCAGCTTTTCGGCTGCGGCATACAGCTCGTCGAGCGTCTTCGGAACTTCGGTAATGCCGGCTTGCGCAAAAGCTTTTTTGTTGTACGTGACGCCCATCGCGGCGCTGCCGGAGGAGATGCCGTACAGCTTGCCGTCCTGGCTGCGGTTGTCTTTGAAATAAATACGGTCGTTCAGGCCCAGATCATCGAGAGGAAGATAAAAGTTCGGCAGATCCGAGTTTTTCACCGTGCCTGGGATTAAGCTGATGTCGGCAAGTTCGTTGGATGCCATGCGGATCTTGGTGGTTTGGTCATAATCCTTGATCGCTTCGATCTCCACCGTCGCGTCCGGGTATTTCTCGTGGAATTTAGCCGCGTAGTTTTTGAGCTCCGTATCCACCAGGTCCGTCCGGTTGGTTGTGAACACTACCTTGCCCGCGATCTTCGGAGCAGCCGGCTCCTCGCTGGCTGCGGCGTTTGTTGCGGCTGCGTTATCAGCCTTCGTTGTTGCGGCGGCATTATCCGCTTTATTGTTGCTTGGCGCTGCCGTTCCTTCGTTGTTCCCGTTATTTGAGCCGCATCCTGCTGCCATTGTCATTGCAAGGCCTAACACGGCCATGGTGGAAATTAACTGTTGCTTTTTCAAACCCGACTCCCCCTCGAATATGTGGTGAATGCGCTTACTTACAAAACCGATTATAGAGAAAGCGCCTTCGCAATTTAATGTCGCGGTTTTTTGTTTATGGTCTTTAATTTGGGTCTTAAAAAAATAGGATTATATATTCCGGTACTCCTTAGGCGTAATGCCTACCATTTTTTTAAACACCTTATTGAAATAAATAGAATCCGGATATCCAACCTGTTCGCCGACCTCGTAGACCTTCAGGTCCATCCGCTTCTTCAGCAGCTCCTTCGCCTTCATCATGCGCAACTGCAGCACGTATTGCGTGATGGTCAGCCCCGTCTCCTGCTTGAATAACGTGCTGAGATAACTCGGGTTAAGGAATACCTTCTCGGACAGCTCGGTCAGTTCAAGGTCTTTATCGTAATCCTGCTGAATCAGCTGTTTAATCGTCTCAATCACCCGGTTGCCGCCCTCCTTGCGCGCGGAAGCAAGCCGGTACAGGGACAGCTCCAGCAAATGCTGGATTCGTTCCTTCAGCTCCGTCAGGTTAAAAAAGTCCGCAACCGACTGGTAGACGCCCACGCCCGGCGGCGTCAGCTTGACCAGCTCGTCAAGCAGGCCGTCTACTTTCTGTACGGCGGTATACAGCAGATTCGCCATAAACTGGACGAGATCCGGATAAGGCGGCCTCACCCGCTCGATCTCCGCGAACATCCGCTGAACCGCCGCCCCGATGCCTTCCGCATCAAGCCTTTCGAGCGCCTGGGTAAAGCCGCCCGTCAGCAGCCCGGTGAAAAAAGCAGGATCCGCTGGAGCGTTTGGTCCTTCCTTGCCCGTCACAACGGCAAACGCTTCGCGCTTGTAAATGCCGGCGCAGGACAACGCCAATGCCTCCTGATAAGCGCATATCGCCTTATCGCTCCCTTGATATCCGCCGCTGATTCCGATCGCAAACTTGCCTTTGGCGGCAAACTGCAGGTCGTTCATCAAGCGAAGCGCCGTTTTGTGAGCAAGCCTGCCCGTCTCCTCCTCCTTGGGAGCAGGAACCAACAGGGCGATAATCTGCGCCTCCATAGCCACGCTCTCTATGCCTTCAGCCGCCATCGTCCTTCCCCATTCCAGCAGTTGCTCCTTCATGCCCTGATTGGAAGCCCGGACGGCAAGCACCGCGTAAGGGCACTCAAATATAACCGGTAAGGAGAGCTCCTCCACCCCGGCGGATACAGCCGTATCCTTATCGCCGCCCAGCAGCCGGCGCAGCTGCTGCTCCTGCAGCAAAAGATCGCTCATTTGCGCTTTTTTGCTTAGCAGCTGCTCCTTTTCTTTTTCCTGCTTCGCCGCCTTAAGCTCCTCGTGAATATGAGTAAGGTTCGCCAGCAGCTCTTCCTTATCCACCGGCTTAATCAGATAATCCTTTACGCCATACTGCATGGCGGTACGCGCATAATCGAAATCATTATAGCCGCTCAAAATCAGACAGCGCGCATCCGGAAGACGGCGTCTTAATTCCTCTATGAACTGCAGCCCGTCCATATAGGGCATTTTAATATCGGTAATGACAACATCCGGAGAGAGACGGTCCAGCTCCTGGGAGGCCTCAAAGCCGTTCGAAAAGCTGCCGACAACCAGATATTCCTCGTTCAGCTTGGAAATGATCTTCTCCAGCCCGCGGCGGATCAGATCCTCATCGTCGATAATCATAATGCTCAGCATTTGTTATTCACCATGCTTTCTCGGAAGTTTTAGATAGACGGCTGTTCCTTCTCCCCACTTGCTCTCAATCTCCAGCCCATACGTCTCGCCGTAATGCAGCTTGATCCGTTCATTGACGTTACGCAGGCCTACCCCGGTCTTGGAGCTTCCCGCCTCGCGCGTACCGTTCATTGATTGGCGGAGCAGATCCAGCGTCATGCCGTCCATCCCCGCACCTTCGTCTTTAATAGAAAAAATAAGCAGCTGCTCCTTCAGCTCGGCCGACAAGCGGATCGTAACCTCGTTGGGCTTGCCCTCCATGCCATGGAGAATCGCATTCTCGACAATCGGCTGGAAGGTCAGCTTCATGACCGGGAAGTTCATCAGCTCCTGCGGAATGTCGAAGGCAACGACAAACCGGTTGCTGAACCGGTAGCGCAATAATTGAAGATACCGCTCCAAATGCTGCAGTTCTTCCCTTAACTCAACCGTCTCCCGCCCCCGGTTAATGCTGTATCTTAATAGCTTGCCAAGCGTAAAGGTCATCTCCGCGACCTCTTCGTCATCGTTAATCTCGGCGGTCATCCGGATGGTCTCTAACGTGTTGTATATAAAATGGGGATTGATCTGGCTTTGCAGCGCCTCCAGATCGGCCTCTTTTTTGCGGGACTGGATCACGTAAATTTCAGAGATCAGCTCCTTCATCCGCCTGAGCATGCGGTTAAATTCCGTGCCGAGAATACCCACCTCGTCCTTCTGCTTCACGTCAAAGCTGACGTCCAGGTTGCCGCCGCGCACCGTGCGCATCAGGTCCGTCATCTGGCGGAGGGATCTGGTCATCATAAAAGCCAATATAACCGAGACAAGCAGCGCAAAGCCGATAATCCCGATGGTTGTCGTAAGCGTGACGTTCCGCGTCAACTGGGCATCGTGATGCAGATAGTTCACCGGAACAAACGCGAATATTTTCCAGCCGGTATCCTTGGACACGGAGTAACTGCATATGTAAGAGAGGCCGTCGACCACGACATTAAAGCTGCCCTGATCGCCAACGGCTTTCTGAATGACCTCATTGCCCGTTATATTGGTAGCGGTCAGCACATGATCGCTGTCATAAGCCACATTGTTCTGGCCGTCAATAATAAGGGTCTTCCCGTTCGTTACCGTATTCAGCTCCTGCACGACATCCTCAATAACGTGAATGTCGGCATCCACCGCCACATAGCCGATTGTCTCCAGCGTGCCGATATCCCGGATGCTCCGGAGCACCGTGAACAGATATTGCGGAGTGCCGTTCGCGCGCATCACCCGCTGGGTCGGGATAATTACGGGATTGCCGTTGCCCTGCACAGCGAGCCGCTTCCATTCCTCGTAATGGCTCATCATATCCTCGCGGATGGCATCCGTCTTGATCCGGTAGAACACGTTGCCGTAATTATCGTAGAGATAGGCGGAATAGAGATTTTTCCTCATGCTGTCGAGCAGGCCGATATAGAAGTCCATCTGGCGCTGCTTCTCGAGCGTCATCTCCTGATGGCTCATGTATTGCTGCATTTCGACCGAGTAGAGCGGAATTTTGCTGACGGTCATCATGTCTTCCAGATGGCTGTCCAGATTCGCCTGCATGTTGCTGATCAGCTCGGTGACGTAATTTTTTGTATTCTTATTAATAGATTGAATGTAATTCTGATAGGAAATAAATCCCGTAGCCGAGATAGGAATAATAATAAGAACCACGAATACGATAATCAGCTTCTTCTGCATGGTCATGCTGCTAAACCCGTTAATATGGAAAAGGCCACGTCCTATGTTCATTTGCGCCGGCTCCCGTCACTCAAATATGTAAGCGTTTACTGTGATTCTGACACAGAGCCCAAGAAACAGGCAACCTTTTCTTCGTGTAAATCGGGAAGGCCTAAACAGAGTGCAATAAACCTAAAAATTAGCCAATAGTCAGGGGGCTGCGGTTGGCGTTAGATTAGTAGCACGCGGCCTGCGTATTTCGTGCGGAAAGGAGGTAAAGCGTTTACATTTTGTCCCAGGCCATGCGTGCTTGGCTGCTATTAGCCACCCAAATTGAAGGAGGTTATCGTGTGATCACCACTAGATTCCGTATGCTCTCCTACTCCCTTGCCCTGCTTCTGGCCTTTATGTCTTTGTTAGCTCTAGTCGGACCTCCGGCGAAAAAAGCTTCCGCCGCCGTCTCCGGCTTCGTCACCCGCTCCGGCAGCCAGTTGATGCTGAACGGCCAGCCTTTCCGCTACAGCGGTCCCAACATCTATTGGCTTTCCCTGGACGAGAATCCCGTCGAATATCCGACCGAATTCCGCGTAAACAATGCCCTGCAGACGGCAAAAGAAATGGGCGCAACCGTCGTCCGCTCCCATGCCGCCATCTCCTTCGGCTGTCCGAAGTGCATTATGCCATCGCTCGGTACATACAACGAGACCGCCTTCCAGAAGCTTGATTACGCCATCAAAGCAGCCGGCGACGCCGGACTTCGTCTTGTTCTCCCGCTCATCGACCAATACGATTATTACCACGGCGGCAAAAAATCATGGACGCGCTGGTTCGGCTATCCCGACGACGGCATCAGCTACACCGGCTACGAGTTCTACAACAAGCCGGAGATTATCAGCGCCTTCAAGCAGCATCTAAGCGTTCTCCTCAACCGCACCAATACCTACACCGGCGTCAAATACAAAGACGACCCGACCATTATGGCCTGGGAAACCGGCAACGAGCTGGGCTGGTACGACAATCCGACGGCCATGAAGAACTGGACGCAGGACATTGCCGATTATCTGAAAAGCATCGACGGCAACCACCTCGTCATGGACGGAACCTATGGCGTGAAGGACGCTCATCTTTCCATCTCAAGCGTAGACATCTACAGCGACCACTTCTACCAATGGCCGGCCGTTGGCGCCTGCTGCAAAGGCTTGTCGGTTACGGAACTGAATACGCAGGCAAGCAAGGTTCAAGCCGCCGGCAAAGCGATGGTTGTAGGCGAATTCGCTTGGAACCTGGAAACGTACGGTACGCTTGCGAACTTCCTCTCCGCCATTGAAGCCCAACCGGCGATTGCCGGCAGCAACTATTGGGCATTGTTCGGGCAGAACGACGATTATGGCTATAAAGTGCATAACGACGGATTCACCATCTATTATCCGGGCACGACAACGGATATGCGGACCAAAGCCCAGCAGCTGCGCAACCACGCTTACGCGATGCGCGGGATAGCCGTTCCTGCTGCGGGCGTTCCTGACGCGCCGCTTATTACGGGCCATCAGGCAAGCGGCGGCAAGGTTCAGCTGAAATGGAGAGGTGCGGCTGCGGCGGACAAATATACCGTCGAACGGGCAACAGCCGGTGCTAGCGGACCATGGACCGTTGTCTGCAATCAATGCGCGACGGACAATGATACACCATGGACCGATTCGACCTCCGTCTCGGGCACGGCTTATTGGTATAGAGTAAAAGCCCATAACCTTGCTGGGGTTGCCGGAGCCTACTCTCCTGTTTATGCTACTGGCGGAACGGCCCTGCCTGCTCCGGGCGCTTTTACGTTGTCGTCCCCGGCAAGCGGCGCCACGGTCCAAAGCGTGCTGCCGACATTCGGCTGGAATGCCTCCAGCAACGCCGCAAGCTATACGCTTGTTGTTGCGGACAACAGCTCCTATACGAGCCCGGTTATTAACGCCAGCGGACTTACTTCTACTTCTTATACTCCAGGCTCCGCGCTTGCCTACAACAAAACGTACTACTGGAAAGTAACGGCCGTGAACGGCACCGGGTCCACGGTGGCATCGAATGCCGGCCAAACCTTTACGACGGCAGCTCAATCCACGTCGGTTGCGATTGATGCCTTCGATTCGTACAGCTCGGACAGCGCGCTGCAAAGCGCTTATGTCCGCAATACGGACGGCGGCGCATTGACGGTTACAAGGGATACCGCAAACAAAAACGACGGCACCTACGGCATGAAATTTGCCTATACCATCGCGGCCTCTCCTGCCAACTTTGCAGGGGCAACCAAGCAGCTCGGCACGGCCGACTGGTCCGGAGCAACCGGATTATCGCTTTGGCTCAAGCCGGACGGGTCGAACCGGACCCTGACGATTCAGTTCAAGGAGACCAGCGGCGAGCTATGGGAAACGTACTATACGTTGTCCGGCACAACCGCGGGAATCGTCAATCTGCCGTTCAGCTCCTTCAACCATCCGGGCTGGTACAGCGGCGGCAACGGCGTGAAGGACCTGAATACGATTAAGGAATACAGTATCTACGTGAATCAGGGCTCCGGTTCAACGGGCAGCAGTTCGATTTATATCGACTCCGTGACGGCGGGTCAAGTCGGAGGAGGCACGCAGCCACCAAGCGATGCCATCGACAGCTTTGACAGCTACGCTTCGAACAGCGCGTTGCAGGCCGTCTACACGATGAACTCGTCCGGAAGCGCCATTACTCCAACTCTTGATACGTCCGTCAAAATCGACGGTACGAACAGCATGAAGCTGAGCTACAATATTACGACGGCCGCCAACTATTCGGGCGTCATTCACCCGATCTCCGCCAGCTGGACCGGCAAAACGGGCATCAGCTTATGGGTGAAGCCGGACGGCTCAAACCGTACGCTGACCGTCCAGTTTAAGGAAGCCGGCGGCGAACCGTGGGAGACGACCTATGTGCTCTCCGGCACAACGGCGGCAACGATCCAGGTTCCTTTCAGCAGCTTTGCGCGCCCAAGCTGGTACAGCGGCGGCAACAGCTCGCGCGATCTTGGCTCCATCGCCGAGATTAACTTCTATATTAATCAAGGCTCCGGCAGCACCGGCAGCAGCACGATTAATATTGATGCGGTAAAAACGTATTAAGACGGTTAAATAATAAAGCCCACTCAAGCGCAGGCTAATTGCCGGCTTGAGTGGGCTTTTTTCTCTTAGGATAATGTCGCGTATAAAAGCAAAGTCCCAATACTGCCCACCCATAACATAGGCACACAGTTCGATAGAATCGCTGCCCTTTTGTAACTCCGATGAAGAGTCCAGGCAACAATCGAGCAGGCGATCATAAAGAGCGGGTAAACGCCAAGACCTAGTACAAACAAAATGTTTAATGCCGAAAAGCCGCCGTCAAAGGACATGAAAGACATCCCAAACGTAAACAGCCACGGAATCAGAAACAGCAAATAAATAATCTGGCTAATAACGAGAAACTTCTTCAATGATTATCCCCCTAAATTCTATATGACCTTAATAGTTCGCTGTGCAGAAAAAATATCCTTTTCCTTATTTTCAGGAATGTTCCCCGCGTTCCCCCCGTATATTTAGATGGCTATTCATCTTATTATTTAAGGAGGTACATATGAACGCATCGTACTCGGAACTGAGGGCCAGAGCGAGAGAAAGCCTGAGAGGCAATTGGGGAAAAGCGATCGGAGGCTTTCTGCTGGCCATCTTAATGGCGGCCGTTATCGGTCTGATCAATTATTTGATCCCGGTGCTCGGCAATGTGATCAGCATTCTGATCAGCGGCGCCATCTCACTTGGACTCATCAGCTTCTATCTGGGCATTGCCAGGAAAGAAAATCCGCCTGTATCGGAAGTTTTCAGCGGCTTCGCCCAATTTATTAAAGCGTTCTGCCTGTACTTTATGATCGGACTGTTTACTTTCTTATGGACGCTGCTGTTTGTCATTCCGGGAATTATTGCGGCATTCCGTTACTCGCAAGCTTATTTTATTCTCCGGGATAATCCGGATATCGGCATTCTGGAAGCCATCAACGAAAGCAAACAAATCATGAAGGGCAATAAATGGCGCTACTTCGTTCTGCAGCTGACCTTTATCGGCTGGGCAATCCTGGCCGCGATTCCTTTTGGCCTGGGTTATCTGTGGCTGTGTCCATACATCAGCGTTACGCAGGCTCACTTCTATGATGAAGTGACCGGCAGACATTCGCCTCCAACCCCGGATTCGTTTTAAGCGTTTGCCAACAAGAAAGAGGCAGCGGGATTCCGCTGCCTCTTTCTTGATTAACCGGAGAAGTCGCTTTGCCGCAAATGAAACACCCATGGTCCGCGGAGGACAACGTCAGGACGGTTGATATGCAACGTTAGGTGCTTACTCCCCGGTTCTATCGTACATTCCAAATATACCACTTCGCCCGTTTTCTCCTTAAGCTTCGCCATGCCGCTCTCCTCGGCGCCAATCATATATAGCGAGGAAGGCGCCTTCTCGTCATAGTGAAGATCCGTGTAAACCCTAAGCGTCGTTGGGGAAGTCTTTTCCACGTGAGTAATGGTAACCGGATAACCGGCAATTTCGAAGGTTTGGTTCAGGCTATCCGTTGTCTCGGCCGGTACTTTTACTTTGACCTCATCTTGGTATTCGACGTTAATTTCCGGAATCGTAAGAGTGTAGGTTTCATCGGGCGTGCGGCCAAGCGGAAAGTACAGCTCGCTTTGGGGACTGCTCAAGCCTTGCACCGTGGTAATCTCCAGCTTTTTACCCGCTTTATTCACCACATGAAGCTTGAGACTTTCCTCATGCATGTAGACGCCATGGATCCCGTAATCGATGATGCGGAAATCCTGCCGTGGCGGGGTAATAATAGACACCCTTGCACTCTCCTCTACCTTATCGGTAATAGCCGTGATGGACAGCCCATTTGCCGTAGAGGTTGGACCAAGCTCGGAATAGCTGTCGAAGGATTCCGCCTTCGTTAGATGAATAGGCACTTCTATTCGAGCTTCTTCCCCAATCATCAGCTTGATATCACCCTGTACGTCCAGTTCTCCTTTATGCCAGAAAGAAGACGTCCAGATCGTTCCGCCCCATGAAGCCATAGTTGTGTCAATCGTTACGGCCTCACCCTGTGCATTAATTAGAGTAACATCCTTTAATCTGGCTGTGTTTTGCCCGGTCATCGTAATATAGGTCATTTCATGGTCGGACATCATGCCTTTAATAATAATCGTTCCCTCTTTCCCAACCTTTACGGTAATAGGCTTGCCCAGAATATAACGTTCTTCCGGAGACTTCTCTTCCTTCACCATTCCGGTACCGGGAATAAATTGCAAGGCATTCTGAATAGCCGCCCATACCTTCGTATGGTTAACTAATACCGTTGATATTAGAAGGACAACAATGACAGCAGCTATAGAAGTCCATCCGCGTCTTAATCGCGTAAACTTTCGTCTCTCTCTTCCTGCTTGCTCTATACCTAGGCGTGCCCTATAACGAAGCTGCTCAGAGGGAATGGGAATGGTCTGCATTTGCTGCTTTATTTTATCGGAGCCCGTATCCATAAACTCCATCCTCCTCTACCCGTTTCCTTAGCTTTTTCAACGCCCGATACAGCAAGGTCTTTCCCGTGCCTAGCGGTATATCCAATACTTCCGTAACTTCCCGGATCGTAAGATCATAATAAAATCGCAGAATAACAACGCTTTTCTCTTCCGGCTCCAAAGCCTCCACCAGTTCCTTTAACGTAATCGACAACGTAAAGTCCTCTTCATCGCTGACGGTAATCGAATCCAAATACTCCGGTCTCCATTGAATTTGTCTCTTCCGTTTGCGCAGCAGATCGATCGAACAGCTTATCGCTATCTTAATGAGCCAAGTTTTGAAGTAAGCAGGCTCCTTCAGCTTGCTTATCCCCTTGAACGACCGATATGCCGTTTCCTGAATAACGTCCAAGGCATCCTCTTCGTTCCCCACATGCACATATGCCGCCCTATACAAATCCTCTTCATGCTGCTGAAAAAGCTCCAAGTACGCGGACTCGTCGCCGCGCTGCGCCTTTCTCACCAGATCAATAATGCCCCTCACCTACTTTGCTTTAACCTCTCTCTTCTATAGATTAGACGCACGAGCGTTTCGTTTGGCTTTCACAAGAGAAAAAAATTCAAGCAGGCTAACCCAGCCCGCCCCCGGCCGCATGCGACAAACTCTAACGAAACTGTAACACGCTATTTCAGCAAAATGGAGCCTTTTGGAATTCTAACGAAACTACCTATCGTTATTCCCTGTGTATATGCCTCTTTTCACTCAAAATCGGCCAAATAGCGTTACCACGTTTCGTTAGATTAGAAATGAAGTTATTTTTGGGCAAATAAGGTTTCGTAGTTTCGTTAGCGGGGGGAGCGGATCGATCAGCACAGCAAAAAAACCAGATTCCCCTCTCCGGGAATCTGGTCCGCCACTCATTCATTCACTAGCCCACCATCGGTGCGGTTTCCACATGCGTGCCTTCCACCGGGTTGCCCTCTTTGCGCCAGTACTCGATGCCGCCGATCATTTCTTTTACTTTAAAGCCTAAGCCGGAGAGGCGCGCCGCGCCTTTGGTGCCGCCGTTGCACGCCGGGCTCCAGCAGTAAACGACGATGAGCTGCTCCTTCGAGAACGATGCCGTTGTTTCCGCCGTCATCTCTCTGGAAGGCAGGTTAATCGCCCCCGGAATGTGGCACTCGGCATACGCTTTCGGGCTGCGTACATCAATCAGTAGAAAGTCGTCAAGGCCGTGCTTCATATCGTAGTAAACATCCGCTACGTCCGTCTCAACGGAAAGCTTGTTGATATAGTGGCGGTGCGTAGCTTCCGGTGATGCGGCAGGAGTTTCAAGGACGAGCGAAAATGGTTGGTTTGTCATAGGGAGTGCCTCCAGTTAGGGGATTTGCCAAATGCCTTGGCTTGTTGAATTCAATATAGCATGATCCCTAACATCGGAGTTATCGATCGTTTTCGATTGCATACTTCAATGATTCTGATGATTGCCCTCGCCGATTAATTCCACGAAGCCAACAAAGGCTTTGGACTGCCATTTCTTCTTCGAATAAATCAGCTGGGTATAGAACCTGCAGGCCGGATGGTTAAAAGGCAGCGCAATCAGCTGCTGCTTCCGAATTTCCTCGGCAGCCGCGATACGCGGCAGCAAGGCAACGCCAAGACCATAAACCACGCATTGCTTGATAGCCTCCATGTTCCCGAATTCGTAAGAAGGCTTACTGTCTATCTCGCCATCCCGCAGCACTTTGAGCAGCATGGCCCGGTACGTGCAGCCATCCTCGGTGAGGATAAGAGGCTCGCCCGATAAATCCTCTGCCCGGACCTCGCTTAATGCCGAGAACCGATGCTCGGGACTCGCGATAATAACAAGCTCCTCTTCTCTCAACACCACCGTATGGAGCTCCGGATCCGAGAACGGCGGGTCCAGGATAATGCCTACATCCATCGTCCCCTCTTTGACGGCTTCTATGATAAGAGGCTCATTCCCAGGCTGCAGCATGATGTTAATATCCGGATACTGCTGGCGGTAAGCCTGCAAATACGGCGGCAAATAATAGGCAGCCAACGTCTCAATCGTGCCGATGGACAACGTTCCTTTGGACTGCTTCGACACGATTTCTTTCGACTCTTCGTGGAGCCTGATCACTTCTTTCGCGTAAGGAAGCAGCGCTTCGCCGGCGATCGTCAGCCTCATGCTCCGGCCGAACCGTTCAACCAGCACGGCTCCGTACGACTCCTCCAGCCGCTGGATTTGCGTCGTAATGCTGGACTGGGCATAGCCCAGACTTTCCGCCGCGCGGGTGAAGCTTCCGTGCTTCGCGACTTCGCAGAAGGTTTTCAAATAGGTTAATTCCACGCAAGACACCTCCTTTTCCAAAAAGCCAGCTAATTCCGTTTCCGATACTGATTCGGGGGCAGCCCCGTCGTTTTCTTGAATGCCGTACTGAAATAATGCTGAGACTCATAACCCGTCTTCTCGGCAATTTCATGTATGGCCAGGTCCGTCTCGTTCAGCAGCCGAATCGCTTCCTTCATCCGGGCGGTTGTCAGCATGCTTATAAAAGAAGTCCCCATCTCTTGCTTGAAAATACGGCTCAGATAAACGGCCGACACGTTCAACTCGCCCGCAATTCCCTCAAGGGACAAGTCCCGGTTCTCATAGCGGTCCGCAATAATCTCCTTCGTCCGCCGGACAAAGGGACTTAGCTTTGTCTCCCGGTTAACGGAAGCCCGTGCCTCCGCGTAAAGCGAGGGTACATCCCCCGATGAGCCTTCCTGGTAGCTGGCCACAATCTCAATCTTCAAATAGCCCGCCACATCCGCTTCAATCTGCTTAAAGACCGCCTCCTGCGGCTTGCCCCAGATCAGAACAACAATTAATCCTACTTTATCCCGGAAGTGAGCGGAAGTAAACGGCTCAAGATGCTCTTCCATAATATTTTCGATAGCAAACAAGAGAAGCTGACGGTCCTTCTCCGAGAAAAACGCCTTGCCCTTCGACTGCTCCGGCCACCGGATGACGCCTACATAGTCCGGTTCCTCGCCCGGCATCCGAAGGAATGAAAGCTGCTCGCGAATCTCCGCTTCCCCCAGCTCTCCCTTGATCCATTCGAGGCAAAATCTTTCCCTGAGCAGCGCGAGGTTTTTATCGATCTGCTTGGAAGCCATCTGCAGAAGCTCTTCGTTAACGGTGGTTTCCTCCAGCTTCTGAACGACTCTCGCCAGCACTTCTCCCAGCATATCGGGATTCACTGGCTTCAATATATAATCGTCCACCTCCAGCTTGATCGCTTCGTAAGCATAATTAAATTCATCATGGCCGGTAATAATGACGATCTTGCATTTGGGAAGCTGCTCCCGAAGGTGGCTGATCAAGGTGAGGCCGTTCATAATGGGCATGCTCAGATCGACGAGCAGAATATTCGCCTGCTTTTCCACGGCGAGCTCCAGCGCTTCCTCCCCGTCCTCGGCTTCCCCAACGACCTCCAGCTGCAGATCCTCCCATGGTATAGAGCTGCGGATTCCTTCCCGGATAATGGACTCATCATCCGCGATTAACACCTTCCATGTGCGTATCATGCGTACCCTGCCCCTTCCGATGAATAATAGGATGCTTAATGATTACCGTCGTTCCTGCCTTCTCTTTGCTCTCAATCGCAATGCCGTAGGTCTCGCCAAAGCTTAAGCGGATCCGCTCCTGCACGTTCCGGAGACCGTAGCTGGCCGCTTGCCCCTGCGGACGGCCGGGCGACGCTGCAACTACGGTTGTCCTCTGCGCCGCATTAGCCTCATGAACCGAAGGAACGGCCTGAAGCACCGCCCGCAGAGCTTCAAGTCTGGCTTCCGTCATTCCCGCTCCGTCATCTTGAATAACCAATTCCAATATCTCTTCCCTAATAATGGCGCGGATCGTTATCATCCCCGGCCCGCGGCGTTCCTTAATGCCGTGATAGATCGCGTTCTCTACAAGCGGCTGAAGAATAAGCTTCAGCACGAACAAGTTGTCGCTGCTTCCGTCTACTTCGATGTTATAGTTCAGCTTATCTTTATAACGGGTTTGCTGGATTTTCAAATAGCTACGGATATGCTCGAGCTCGTCGGTGAGCGGAATCATCTCCTGGCCTTTGCTTAGCCCGATGCGGAACAGCTTGGACAAAGCCTCCACCATCTCCGTCGCTTCCTTCGCTCCGTCCTTGCGGGCCAGCCACTGGATCGTATCCAGCGTATTGTACAGAAAATGCGGCTGAATATGGGCCTGCAGGCTGCGAAGCTCCGCCTCCCGCTTAAGGCGTTGCTCCGCCCATACTTGCGAGATCAGCCGGGTCATCTGCGACAGCATCTTGTTAAAGCTGCGGCCGAGCAGGCCAATCTCATCCTCCCGCTCCTCCGGAATGCGAATGCTCATATTGCCCTCCTCAACCTTGCGCATGAAGGAGGCCAGCTGCGAGATCGGCCGGGAGATTGAATGGGACAGGTAATACGAGGCGGCAATGCCAAGCATGCACACGATAAACACGAAGGTAACGAGGTAGAGGTTAATGTCCTTAATCTCCTGCACGCTGTCCTGAACGGCAAAGACCCCAACGGTCGTCCAATTCGTGAAGGAGGATTTCTGATAAATAAACTGCAGCTTCTGGCCCCCTACCGTTTGAGCGAACATGCCGGATAACTGCTGGCCGGGCAAGGCAACACCCAGACTTCCGACTTTGGAGTTTTTGGGTGCGTAGATGCTTTCGCCCTTATCGTCGATCACCATCAAGTAGCCGGATTTTCCAAGCCGCACATCCCGAACCGTCTCCGCGATGACCCTCAGCTTAAGATCAATAAGGACAACGCCTAACGTCTTCTGCGTATCCGGATCCTGAATGGCGCGGACAACCGAGACAACCTCGCTGTCCTTGTAATTGGAATGGGTCGTCACGTTCCGGTTGGCCGGATGGCCGATAATTTTGAAAATCCCTTTCGCCTCAACAGCCTCTTGATACCAGGACTCCTTCGCCAGACTGTCTCCCGTCCGGGCATACATCTCGTTGCTGAAATAATCGCCGTTAGGCCGTACGATGATAATTCCCGCCACCTCGGAGTAAAGCGAGGTAAAGCCCTGCAGAAATTTGGACATGCGGTATTCCTCATGATCATCGTTAATGGCTTTTTTCCCTTCGCTCAGGAAAGCCTGAATTTCCGGATTCATCGATATAAAATAGGAGATATTCTGAATATTGCCCGCGTAATAATCCAGCGACTTATTCACATTGTCGATAAGCTGCATCGTATGGCCGTTGACCTGTTTCTCAACAATGCCGTTAACGATCCACCCCATTAATAACCCAATAACAAGGGAAGGCAAAATACTGATCAGCAGGAAGTGAAGAATAAGCTTGTATCGAATAGACCAGTTGTTCAGCTGGAAGCTCTTCCGGAGCTGTTTGAATACCATGATTAGCGCTCCTCTTTACCCGTTACTTGGCATAAAACTGGTCAACGTCACCAGGGGTCACTACCGTAATGCCCGTATCGATGTTCGTCGGCAGCGGCGGAATGCTGGAATCCCCGTTATTGGACATCGGATTTACGATATGATTGCGGAGATGGAACAGCTGCATAAGCGACCAATACCCCATATTCCACGTCCCCTGCGCCAGAGTTGCCGAGATCGTGCCGCTCTTAACCATATCAAGCGTCCCTTTATCCGTGTCAAAGCTGATGATCTTGACCTGATCCAGCTTGTTTAACCGCAGAATGGCATTGCCCGCGCCAACCCCTCCGTTTGCCTCCGTTACGAAAATGCCGCTCAGATCCGGGAACTTGCCAAGCAGATCGCGCACCTTCTGCTCCGATATCATCTGATCGCCTTTGCCGTCGGCAATCCCAACCAGCTGAAGATCGGGAAATTCCTTCTCCAGCGTCTCCTCGAAGCCCCTTGTTCTCTCTTGATGGTTCAACTGATTAGGCAGCGTAATGACGCCAACCTTGCCGGTTCCGCCCGTCAGCTCGGCCATCTTTCGGGCTGCCGTCACCCCGGCGTTATAATTATTGGTGCCGATGTAGGAATACGCTTTGCTGTTTGGCGCATCCGCGTCGAACATGACAACGGGAATGCCCGCTTCCACCGCTTTATTAATCGCGGGGTTCAAAGCTTCGGAATCGATGGCGCTTACGGCTATTCCCGCGGGACTGCGCGCGATAACCTGCTCGAGCACCATCATTTCCTCCTGCACGTCGTATTGCGTGGAGCCCCGGTATTCCACCGATACGCCAAGCGCTTCCGCCGCGTCCTCGAAGCCTTTCAGCCCGTTTTTCCAATAGTCGATACCGGCCAGAAAATTCACCATCACGTACTTCTCGTCCAGCGTACCGTGCAGCCCTTCGGGCTCATCCAGCAGTCCGCTGTTGTCTTCCTTGACGAATACCATATACAAATAGGCCATCAGCGTCCCAATCAGCACGATATAGACGAGCAACAGCTTCTTCACCCGGATCCCCCCCCAATATGCAAAAAACCGCTTTCATTAACATAGCAGTTAAGCGCGTCTAGACACAAGAAGTGTTTAGACGCGCTAAGAGACGGCTCTGTTACTAAGCAGATTTGTTTTTGTTATAGAGATCGAAAGCGACCGCGAGCAGCAGCACCAGACCCTTGATGCCTTGCTGATAATCGATGCCCAGACCCACCAGCGACATCCCGTTATTCATGACGCCCATAACGAGACCGCCAACGATCGCCCCGATGACCGTACCTACTCCGCCCGTTGCCGAAGCCCCGCCGATAAAGACGGCCGCGATGGCATCCAGCTCGAAGTTCACCCCAGCCTTCGGAGTAGCCGCGTTTAGCCTTGCCGCAAACACAAGACCCGCAAGGGCGGCTAGCACGCCCATATTGACGAAGACCCAGAAGGTCATCTTTTTCGTCTTCACCCCGGACAGTCTTGCCGCCTTCTCATTGCCTCCAAGCGCATAGATATGACGGCCCATCACCGTTTTGCGCATGACGAAGGTGTATAGGGCAATCAGAATAAACAGCATGATCAGAATGTTAGGAAGACCTTTGTAGGAAGCGAGCACATACGTGAACAGGTTCGTAATAATCACGACGGCCGCCAGCTTGATCAGGAAGAAAGGAATCGGCAGCAGCTCAAGCTTGTATCTTTTCTGAACCAGACGCCCGCGCCACTCCATAAAGATGTACAGCACCGACAGCACGATTCCGATCAACACCGTGAGCAAATGAATGTCCCAGCCCCCCGGTATGTCAGGCAGGAATCCGGTACTTATCGAGCGGAAGCCCTGCGGGAACGGAGCAACCGACTTGCCGTCCAGTACCAGCATTGTGAGGCCGCGGAATAACAGCATTCCCGCCAGCGTGACGATAAAGGACGGAATCCGTACGTAAGCAACCCAGAAGCCCTGCCAAGCGCCAACGATAGCGCCGAACACAAGCGACAGCACCATCGCCACCGGGAAGGACATCCCGTGTTTGACCATCATAATGGCCGATACCGCGCCAACAAAGGCCGCAACGGAGCCGACGGAAAGATCGATATGGCCGGTGATGATAACGAGCAGCATGCCGATGGCCAGAATAAGAATATAACTGTTCTGCAAAATCAGGTTCGTAATATTAAGCGGCTTCAGCAGAATGCCGTCGGATAGAAACTGAAAGAGCAGCATGATTAGAATAAGTGCAATAAACATGCCGTACTGCCGGATGTTGCTGCGTAATAATTTCAGCGCGGTTTCCATGCTGTCCTACCTCCTGCTTTTCGTCATATACTTCATAAGCGTTTCCTGGCTGGCTTCGGCTCTTGGCACTTCCCCGGTAAAACGTCCTTCGTTCATGACATAGATCCGGTCGCACATCCCGAGCAGCTCCGGCAGCTCCGAGGAGATCATCAGAATGCCTTTCCCTTGCTCCGCCAGCTGATTTATAATGGTGTAAATCTCGTATTTCGCCCCTACGTCGATGCCCCGGGTTGGTTCATCGAGAATAAGGAGGTCCGGACCGGTAAAAATCCACTTGCTCAGCACAACCTTCTGCTGGTTTCCTCCGCTCAGGTTGCCGGTTTTCTGATGGACGCTTGGCGTCTTGATGTTCAGCTTCTTGCGGAAGCCTTCCGCCTCGGTTATCTCTTTGTAATCGTCCACCACAAACCATTTGGAAATGCCCCATAGGTTGGCAAGCGTTGTATTGCGTTTGATATCGTCCATCAGGACAAGCCCGTATTCCTTGCGGTCCTCAGTTACGTAAGCAATGCCCTCGTCAATCGCTTTGCTGATGTCGGGCAGCCGGATTTCCCGGCCTTCCTTGAACAGCTGGCCGCTGATTTTTTTCCCGTAGGACTGACCGAAAATACTCATCGCAAGCTCCGTGCGTCCTGCCCCCATCAGCCCCGCAATGCCAACAATCTCGCCGCGGTTAATATGGAAGCTGACTTCGTCGATCACTTTGCGTTCCGCTTGCTGCGGATGATAGACGTTCCAGTCTTTGACCTCGAACAGGACATCGCCGATGTGCGGCACCCGCTCCGGATAACGATGCGTCAGATCGCGCCCAACCATCCCTTTAATAATCCGGTCCTCGGTAATTTGATCTTCGCGAACCCGCAGCGTCTCGATCGTCTGGCCGTCGCGCAGAATCGTAATGGAGTCGGCTACCTTCATAATTTCGTTCAGCTTGTGAGAGATAATAATGGACGTCAGCCCCTGCTCCTTGAACGCCAGCATCAGATTCAGCAGATTCTCGCTGTCCTCTTCGTTTAGCGCTGCGGTTGGTTCGTCCAGGATAAGCAGCTTTACTTCCTTCGATAATGCCTTCGCAATCTCGACAAGCTGCTGCTTGCCTACCCCCATCGTTCCTGCAAGCGTGTTCGGGGATTCGGACAAGCCCACCGTTTTGAGCAGCTCGCGCGTCTTCACAACCGTCTCGTTCCAGTTAATAATGCCGCGGCTTGCCTGCTCGTTGCCTAAGAAAATATTTTCAGCCACGGACAGCTGCGGAATAAGAGCAAGCTCTTGGTGTATGATGACGATGCCAAGCTGCTCGCTGCTTCCGATATCTTTAAATTCGCAGGCTTTGCCCTTGAATAAAATGTCGCCTTCATAGGATCCAAACGGATATACGCCGGAGAGCACCTTCATCAGCGTCGACTTGCCCGCGCCGTTCTCTCCCATAAGCGCGTGTATTTCGCCTTCTTTTACCTTTAAGTTAACGTTCTCCAGCGCCTTTACGCCCGGAAAGGTTTTGGTGATTCCCCGCATTTCGAGTAGGATATCAGTCAAAGCTATCACCACGCCTTCAGTTGGATAAGGAATACGGAAAATGATTTAGCAACGGCTTTGAGGCCGTCGCTAAATCATTTGGCTGCCGCAATGCTTCATTCAATACGATTATTTCAGTTCGTCCTCGGTGTAGTAGCCCGAATCGACCAGTACTTGCTTGTAGTTCGTGCTGTCTACCGATACCGGCTCCAGCAGGAAGGAAGGTACTACCTTCACGCCGTTGTTGTACGTTTTCGTATCGTTCACTTGCGCCTCTTTGCCTTCGATTACCGCTTGAGCCATGCTGACCGCTACCTTCGCAAGCTCACGGGTATCTTTAAAGATCGTGGAGGTTTGTTCGCCGGCAATGATGGATTTCACCGAAGCAACCTCGGCGTCCTGGCCCGTAATGATTGGCATTGGCTTATCCGCCGTGCCGTAGCCCACCCCTTTCAGGGAAGAGATAATGCCGATGCTGATACCGTCATATGGCGACAATACAGCGTTTACCGTGTCGGTTGCGTAATTCGCGCTCAGCAGGTTATCCATCCGGGATTGCGCGGTTGCGCCATCCCAGCGGAGAGTTGCGACCTGTTCCATTTTCGTCTGGCCGCTCTTCACGACCAGCTTGCCGCTGTCGATGTAAGGCTGCAGAACCGACATCGCGCCGTCGAAGAAGAAGTACGCATTGTTATCGTCCGGGGAACCGGCGAACAGCTCGATGTTAAAGGGCCCTTTGCCGTCCTTCAGGCCAAGCTTATCTTCGAGGTAGGAGGCTTGCAGCACGCCTACTTTGAAGTTATCGAAGGTCGCGTAGTAGCTGACATGCTCGGTATTTTTGATCAGGCGGTCATAAGCGATCACTTGAATGTTCTGGTCGGCCGCTTTTTGCAGCACGTCCGTCAGGGACTCGCCGTCGATTGCCGCAATAACAAGCACCTTAACGCCCTTCGTGATCATGTTCTCGATTTGGGAAACCTGGTTCTCGATTACATCCTCCGCATACTGAAGGTCTATCGTGTAACCAAGCGCTTCGAATTCCTTCTTCATGTTGGCGCCGTCGCCGACCCAGCGCTCCGACGATTTCGTCGGCATGGAGATGCCGATTTTGCCTTTTTCGGTGGAGGCACCCGTGTTGGTGCTTTCCGCGCTGTTTCCGGCCGATGCGTTATTTGTAGCTTTCTCGCCGCCATTGTTGCTGCTGTTGCCGCCTTTGTTACTGCTGCCGTTCGCGCCGCAAGCGGCAAGCACCACGATTAATGCGGTTAACATCAGGATCGATAACACTTTTTTCATTTCTGTCTATCCCCTCTCGATTTGTGAGATGAATGAGCCGATAGACAAATCATACAAGCGGAAGCTTTTTAAATCTTTTCACTTCGTTAACTCGTTTTTATAAAAAAACAAACAAAAAAAGACTTAAGCAGATAAATGGTTAATCTGCTTAAGTCTCTATTTATTTTCTTGACTCTCCCCAGCCGAAAGATTCGCTTCCGTTCCCAAATTTAGAGTATAGTAGGACTAGTTGAAAAATATATTCCAGGAGGCTAGAGCCATGTCACAGGAGATTTGGATTAACCTGCCGGTCAAGGATGTTCAGAAATCAACTGCCTTTTTTAATCAGATCGGTTTTCAGGCAACTAACGTAGGCAACGAGAGGGCCAAGCTTTCGATCGGCCAGACTACGTTCCTGCTCTTCCCCGATGCGGCCCTTGAGAAATTCTCCGGCGCGAAAGTTGCCGATACCTCCCAATATGCAGAGGTCTTGTTCTCGCTTGGCGCTAACAGCAGAGAAGAAGTTGACGAATTTATTCAAAAAGTAGAGTTTGCCGGCGGCACCATCTTCGGCAAGCCAAGCGAATCGGACGGCTGGATGTACGGCGCAGGCTTTGCCGACCTGGACGGCCACCGTTGGAATCTGCTGTACATGGATGAGAGCAAAATGCCGAAAGGCTAGGGCACACCCAAAATCCGACGTAGGATGGGGCAGCTCCTTCTTCTGCGTTATGGCTGAAACTCCATTAACCTAGCACCAGTGAGGCAAGTTCATTATTTAATGAGCTTCTTCGCGTTCTTATCGAATGCTATCGCTACTTATAAAGCGATAGTGAGGCTGGCCTCATTATCTATGCGGGTAGAGGTACGAATAAGGCGGAAAAACTCACTCTGCCCGCTTTAGCACCCTATTGCGTGCGTAGTCAATAACGGAGAAAAGCCTCATAAATAATGAGTTTTCCCGCTGATTTAAGTGATAAGATACAAAATCAGGGGCCATCCCATTTATGGGACAGCCCCTTCGTTACAGTCCAATCCAGCCCTGGTTCCTCAAGTCCATAACCGACTGTTGATGCGGCTACTTTCGTTCTCTAATTAAGTTAAACCCCGTACAATCTTCGGTATGCCGTTGGCGTCATCCCTTCATGCTCCATAAACCGCTTGTTGAAATAGCTGACGCTCGGATAACCAGCCTCCTCCGCAATCTGGCCGATGTTATCGTCCTTCCGCTCGAGCAGCCATTGCTTTGCCGCCTGCAAGCGGCAGCGGGTAATAAAATCCATGGGCGTCATACGCGTGGCGTTCCGGAACAGCTTGCAGAAGTAATAAGGCGACACGCCCACCCGCTCTGCCCACTCCTCCAGGATAAAAGGCTTCACCGCATCCTGCTGCATAAGCGGAAGCAGCTCCATAATCCGCTCGCTTGAAGTCCCCGTCTTGTTCCCTTGCAGGGCAGACGCGTGCTCAACAAAAACCGTCAACAGCATGTAGGTAAGCATAGATAACTGGGCTGGCCGCAGCATCCGGTGAGTCTCCGCTTCGCATAACAGCTCTTCATGCGCCTGCTCCCAAATCTGGGGCTGCCTGAGCTTCCATAGCGGACTTTTATGAAAGCCCTGCTCAATCAGATAATCCCGAAGGCCTGTACCCCCGTAGAAATGAATCCATCGCACGTCCCACGGCTCATCTTGACTGCTGTAATAGCGCTGCTTCTGCAGCGGAAAATACAGCACGGCTTCCCCTGCCCGAAGTTCATGAACAACGCCGTCAATCTCCGCGTAGCCTTTGCCGGAAACACAATAATGGATGTTGAAATTGTTCAAAGCGCCCGCCTCCCGGTAAACGCTATGCTCGTGGTCAAACCGATAATGGCCAACCGATTCAGGCATGCAAAAATACGGCATATTCGGAAGCGTAAGCAGATGGCTTTGGCGTTTCATATCAGGCACCTCATTATGACAATATTGTTCTAATGGTATACAAAATAATATCATTTTAATTTTAATTATCTTCTCCTATAATCGCAATATAGTCATAAATCATTCTAACGAAGCGAGGGTGAAGCATGAGCAAAAAGCTTAGATGGGGCATTCTGGGATGCGCTAATATTGCAAAAAACGCGGTAATTCCGGGCCTTCATTTATCCGATTCGAACGAAGTGGCCGCGATCGCGAGCCGCGACGGAGAGAAAGCCAGACAAACGGCTGAAGAGTTGAACATTCCTACTGCCTATGACAGCTACGAGGCGCTTCTTGCCGACAGCTCGATTGACGTTATTTATATCCCGCTGCCGAACCATCTCCATAAGGAATGGGCCATCCGCGCAGCCGAAGCAGGCAAGCATATTTTGTGCGAGAAGCCTCTCGCTCTGAACGCACATGAAGCGGCAGAGATGGCCGAAGCAGCCGACAAAGCAGGCGTTCTTCTGTCCGAGGCGTTTATGTATCGCTATCATCCGCGCTATCAGCAGATTAAAGAGCTGATCGCTTCCGGTGCAATCGGTCAGATTCGGGGAATCCGAAGCGCGTTTACTTTCAACAACCCGAACGACTCCAAGAATGTCCGCTTCCGCAAGGCTTGGGGCGGCGGCTCCATCTATGACGTAGGCTGTTACCCGATTAACGTTGCGCGTCTGCTCTTGGATAAAGAACCGGAAGCGGTTACGGTTAACGCCCTCTTCTCGCCGGAGCATGACGATGTCGATATGATGGCCTCCGGCCTGATTGAATTTGACGACAACGTATCGCTTACCTTCGACTGCGGCATGTGGGCGGCATTCCGCAATCCGCTGGAGATTCTCGGAACCGACGGTATTATCGAAGTTCCGTCCGCGTTTGTTACGCCAACGGCGGAAAGCAGCCATATCTACCTGAACGCAAACGGTGAGCGCCGCCAGATTGAGGTACCGTACGTGAATTCGTATACGGCGCAAGCGGATTCCATTGCGCGTTCCATTACAAACGGTACTCCTCTGGAATTCCCGACATCCGATGCCATCCGCAATATGAAGGTTATTGATGCTTGCCTGTTATCTGCCCGTGAACATGCGAGAGTCCAATTGAGAAAACCTCTATCGAGGCCTCTCGAAGATGAGCGACCGCGTTTATAGGTAGGTTTTATCGCCAAATCGAATTTCAGTTTTCAACGGTTATCAAAACTTATAAATTCTATTGTGGTAAAATAATGATCTCTGAGGAGGCTGCTAACTATGGAATTCTTAAAGCTGCAAGGATTGGACAAACCGGTATCCCGCTTGATGAAAGGGACGGACTATTTCTACCACGACTCTTATGAAAAAGCCGCTGCCAACATGGACGCCTACTTCGCCATTGGCGGCAACTGTTTTGACTCCGCTCATATTTACTGCGGCGGACAAAGCGAGGAAGTGATCGGCCGTTACCTGAAGGAGCGAGGCAACCGAGATCAATGGGTGATCTTGACCAAAGGCGCCCATCATGACCATAACGGCCCGCGCGTCAGCCGCGAAGCGATCCGCAGCGACCTGATGACGAGCCTTGAGCGCCTCCAAGTCGATACGATCGACATGTACGGTCTTCACCGCGATGATCCCAACGTCCCTGCAGGCGAAGTAATTGAGATTCTGAATGAGCATATCAAATCCGGCGCGGTGCAAACGATTGGCGTATCCAACTGGACTTGGCAGCGCATTCAAGAGGCGAATGACTACGCAGCGGCAAAAGAACTTGTTGGCTTCTCGTTCAGCAGCCCTAACCTCAGCCTTGCGAAAGCCAACGAACCGTTCTGGTCCGGCTGCGTGTCCGTCGACGACGAGACTCTTGCCTGGCATGAAGCCAACCAACTTCCGCTGTTCTCCTGGTCCTCGCAGGCTCGCGGCTTCTTTACCGGCCGTTTCACGCCGGAGGATCGCAGCAATGCCGATCTGGTCCGCGTCTTCTACAGCGACGACAACTGGGAGCGCTATGAGCGCGCGAAGCAGCTGGCCGAGCAAAAGAACGTCACGCAAATCCAGATCGCGCTCGCTTACGTGCTTAACCAAGCCTTCCCGACCTGCGCCCTCATCGGTGCCCAATCGCTCGAGGAGCTCCGCTCCTGCGACGAAGGCTCGCGCATCAAGCTGACACGCGAAGAGATGGCATGGCTGGATCTGAGCTCGGATAAGAAATAAATAATCGTAAATAAAGACCGCTCCTGCTTGCAGGAGCGGTCTTTTTTACAAGCTAAATTAATGGCTAGGACCCCGGCCTCCTGACCATAAACCGCTCCGCATTACGCCTAAAGCCGAACTGCTCATATAGTCCATGGGCATCCAGCGTACCGAGCAGCCCCGACAGTCCTTCGTATTGCTGCACGATCCACCCTACAAGCTCCTTGCCTAAACCATGCCCCCGATGCTCTTCATCTATATAAACATCGGCCAGATAATAGACGGTAGCCCAATCCGTTATGACCCTGGCAAAGCCTACTTGCCTATCTTCATAATAAATACCGTAGCACGTGGAGTTCTGAATCGACTTCTCGATTGTTTCCTTTGTCCGCTGATTCGCCCAATAACTCTTCGCCAGAAAGGCTTGTATCGTATCCAGCTCAAGCAGGGACTTGTCGTCGCTAAACCGGTACTTGTTATATAGATGCTCCATGTTCAATGGCCTCCTAAATGAAACTCTTTGTAAAAGTAACTCGGTCATATCCTTCTGCAAAAAAGTCCTTCTCTTCATTAACCAAGTTAAATCCGATGCTGCTGTAAAAATCGATCGTCCCCCGATTTCCCGGATGGCCAAGCGTATACAAAATCACCTGCTTCTCTCCGAGTTCTCTCAGTCTATCGCAGATTTCGCTAAGCAGCGCCCGGCCAACGCCTTTACGTGCCGCACTCTGCTTAACAACAACGCCAACAATCTCGTAATGACCAACCTCGTCATTAAAAATAAAACCCGTGTGCCCAAAAACTTCACCCTTATCCTCCGCAATAAAATAATCGCTTCTGCTGCTAGAAGGAGATGAGGCGAAATAGTCCGCCCACCTTACGGGATATCTAGCAATAACGAAAGGCGGAAATTGCAGGGGATATTCTTCAAAAAGAGAAATAACAACATCTTGATCGTTCTGTTGGAGTTGGCGGATAAGCAATCGAGTTCCTCCTTCTGGCGGTGATATCATTACCCCCATTTTACAATTAAATCTCTGTGCCCACACTCGTATCTTCTAAAGTCACGCAAAAAAGCTGACGGTGGCCTTTGACCATCATCAGCTAATTTAAACGCATTATTTGTTATCCCGCTCATACCAATAACCCGGTATGCCGCGTTCCAATCGCATTAACGCTTCCAAGTAATAATAATCTCCCCAGATCATATAGTCATCCAGACCATTATTTCCCCGGACATGATAAGAGCCATGCTTCAGCAAGCCCTCCGCCTCTTCGCCAATCGTAGCATAATTGCTCACGAGGGAGCGCATCGTTTGATCCAGCCCCTGCTTGATCCAGCCGCGGTCGGCATCATCTTCAGGCAGCAGCTCCAGCAGCTCCAGCATCCCGCAGGCCGTTATGGCCGATGCCGAGCTGTCGCGGCTTGTATCGGCCGTAATCGGCGCATTGAAATCCCAGTAGGCGACATGATCTTCAGGCAAATGCTCAAGAAAGTAGCTCAATAACCGTTTTGCCGTCGTGAGGAATGCAGCATCCCTGGTATACCGGTAAGAAAGCGCGAATCCGTATATGCCCCATGCCTGACCGCGCGTCCAGGTTGAACCATCCGTATACCCTTGATGGGTGCCGCCGCAAAGCGGCTCGCCGGTTTCTCTATTGAAATAAAAGGTATGGTAGGAGGAATCGTCGCCGCGCACCAGATATCTTCTGGAAAGCTCGGCCTGCTTACGGGCAACCTCCGCATACCGCGGCTTTCCCGTCACTTCCGAAGCCCAATATAACAAAGGCAGGTTCATTAAGCAGTCGATAATGATCCGGCCGCCGTTAAGCTCGTCGTTTTCCGGTCCCCATGCTTGCAAGAAGCCGCCTTGCTCACGCCATCGGCCGAGTAAATGATCGGCCGCCTTAAGCGAAAGCGCTTGATAGCTGCCGTCCCTCTCTACAAACCATCCGGCAAGTACCGATAATCCAAACAAAAATCCGATATCGTGATGCTCGATGCTTATTTTCGCATCCAATCGCTTCTTAAAGTCGGCAATCTGCCGCTTAGCCTGCTCTTTGAAAAAGACATCCCGGCTATATTCATAACTTAGCCAGGTCAGCCCGGTATGAAATCCTTCAATCCAATCTGCATTCCCGGACCATTCATAGCGCTTTTCGTTCGTAATATGCGGAAAAGCTCCTTCATGCATTTCCAAATTCCGCCGAACCTTGCCGACTGCATCTTCAATCGCTTCACGCCACATTGCCGTATCCTCCCTGCCCTTTTATGGCTAATTGGTCATGGCCCTTATACCAGTTCAAACGGATCCTGCGTGACGTCTAACCAGCCTTGCAGCTCCTCTTCCAACGCCAACAGCAGCCCCGTCTGCGGCCGCTCCTTCATCCTAACGGGATGAAGCTGGTACGGGTCCTTCTCTAGGTCATACCAGATGCGCTGCACTTCGACGCCCGGCGTGTACCCTTTATGAACGACATACGTGTACTTCCTTGTTCGAATGCCCCGCCAGCCATATTTCCGGTTGTCCAGCCCCAGAGTGGCGTAGCTCTCGATAGCCTCTTTTCTCCCCGGGAAAGCGCAAAGAAACACCGATGAAATATCGGTATGGCTGGTTCCGAGAATATCGCCCGATAGATTCAGCCCCTGGGCAGAGGCAGGAACGGGAATTCCGGCTAGCCCAAGCAGCGTAGGCATGATATCGACGCTATTAAAAAGCACATCCGTGCTGCCCTGCTTGATCGTGCCTCTCCAGCTCATCAAACAAGGGATGCCAATGGATTCTTCATGCCACGAATGCTTCGCCATCAAGCCATGCGAGCCCATGAGCTCCCCGTGATCGGAAGAAAGCACGATTAACGTGTTCTCCGATAGCCCCAGCTCCTGCACCTCCCGCCAGATGCGGCCAAATTGCTCGTCCATTCCGGTTATCGCCGCGAAATAATCCCGCGTATACCGGAGCAATGCGTCCATTCCGCTCTCAAACGGCTCTCCCGTATGGGCGGCGAGCTGATCCGGACTAATATTCGGCCGTAATTGCAGCTCCCTTCCTTTGTAAAGGTCCTTGTAACGCTCGGGTACAAGCTCAAAAGGACTATGCGGCGGATTCCAAGAGATGAACAAGGCAAACGGGCCCTTGTCGATCCCGCGCCCTTTTGTCCGGATAAAGTCCAGCGCCACATCCGTCTCATGCTCAAGCGACCACTGATCCACTTGGATCATCTCCGGCGTATCCTTCCAATAATGCGGCTTCAAGTGATGATCGTACGCGCCGTAGGAATACCAGAAATCAAAGCCGTGCCGCTTCGGCCCCGGCGGAGTATAGGCATCCCACTCCCGAGCACCGGATTCCGGCTCCGGGCATTCGTTCTGCTCGGGCAGATCCAAATGCCATTTGCCGATATATCCGGTCTGATACCCCGCTTCCTTCAAAACATCGCCGATACAGATCTCATCCGGGCTCAGCATGACATCCGCCCCGTTCTTGCAGTTCGTATACACGCCATTGGTTTGCGGATACCTGCCTGTCATAAGCGCTGCGCGGTGAGGGGAGCAAAGCGGCGTACAAGAAAGCGCATGGTTGAACACCAGACTCTCCTGTGCGAACCGGTCGATATTCGGCGTAAACACCTGATCTTCGCCCATAAACCCGGCAGCCTGCTTGCGCCATTGATCTGCAAATATATAAATGATGTTTGGCTTCATCTGATGTTCACCCTTTAACCGCGCCGGCGGAAATGCCCTCTACAAAGTGGTCCTGGGCCAAAAAGTAAATAACTATAGTCGGTATAATCGCGCACACCGCGGCCGCCATTAACGGCCCATACTCCGTCGCATGCTCGGTTTGAAAATGCTGCATACCGAGCTGGAGGGTAAACAGGCTGTCCGAATTCAAGTAGATTAACGGACCCAGAAAGTCGTTCCAGGAATGCATAAAGGTAAAGATAGTCAAGCTGGCAATCGCCGGACGAATAAGCGGCAGGATAATACGCGCATACACCCCAAATTCGCTTAGTCCATCGATTCTGGCCGCCTCCGAGAGTTCTTCCGGAATGGACATAAAAAACTGTCTGAACAGAAAGACGCCAAACGGGCTAAAAGCTCCGAGCAGAATGAGCGACCAGTGCGAATCCATCAGTCCGATTTTCTTGATTAACACAAATTGGGGAATCATCATGACCTGATAAGGCACCATCATCGTTGCTACATATAAGAAGAACAGCTTATCGCGTTCCGGAAACTTCACTTTGGCAAAGGCATACGCAGCCGTCGAGCATGTTATGATCTGCAGCAACGTGGTTAGCACGGCGATTTTTATCGTGTTGAGGTAATAGGTGAAAAACGGAAGCTCTGTCCATACCTTGCTGTAATTCGACCAGAAAAAACGGCTTGGAATCCACTGAATCGGGAAACTGAATATTTCCGATTCCGATTTCACTGAAGCGGACAGCATCCACAGGAAAGGAACGACCATCGACAGGGCTACGGCCGTGACAACGGCGTACAGCGCTGTTTTTCTAAACCATTGTCCAAATTGCTGACGCCTTGCTATTGTGATCATTGTCTGACTTGCTTCTACTCGCGTACTCATTGCTTGCTTCTCCCCTCTCTAACCCGCTATATCCGTCAGGAATAATTCACCCATCGTTTTTGCCCTCTAAATTGAATCAGTGTAATAACGAGGATGATCGCAAATAGGACATAGGCCATGGCAGAGGCATAGCCGTATTCGTAACGTTTGAAGGCCGTATCGTAAATATCGTATACAAGCATATGCGTTGAGCGGCCCGGTCCTCCCTTGGTCAAAACATAAACCAGGTCGAATACCTTGAACGAATTGATAATGCCCATAATAACCGTGAAGAAAATAACCGGGGACAGCATCGGCAGGGTAATATTGCGGAACTGGGATACCTTGCCCGCGCCGTCAATTTCCGCCGCTTCATAGAGATCCTTCGGAATTCCTTGCAGGCCTGCCAAATACAAGACCATGTAATAACCAATGGAATGCCAGATACTGACGATAATGACGGATAGGAGCGCCCATTGCGTTGACGCAAGCCAGGCGGGAGGATTAGCAATGCCTAGGCTTCTCAGTAATCCGTTTATCGGTCCCATGGTCGGGTTATAGAGCAGCTGCCATACGACGGCTACGGCAATGGTTGCTGTAATGTGAGGCAGGAAAATGGCCGTTCTAAACAGCTTAACGCCTTTTATCCCTCTGTTAAGGGCAACTGCGGCCAAGATGGCGAGAATCAGCGTAGCAGGTACGGAGACCGCCGTCATAACCAAGCTGTTAATCAAGGAAATCCGGAACGTGTCATCGCTCCAGAGGCGCGTGTAATTTGAAAATCCGGTAAATTTGATTTCGCCGAATCCGTTCCATTCGGTAAAGCTTATCAGGAAGGAAGCGCAGACCGGAAAGCAGATAAAGATTAAGAACCCCAGAATGTTGGGAAGTAAAAACGTATACCCTGTCAAACGATTACGCCTTAACGATTTACTCGACATTTCCTCACCTCATCTGAAGCAGCCGGGCTCTGCTCTTCAAGCAAAGCCCGCCTTCTCTGTTCTGTGCATTCCTTATTTTCCGGATTTGTAATCGTCGGCGTATTTATCAGCCCATTCGGAGGTTATGCGCTGACCAATCTTGTCGATGGCCTGTTCGGCCGATTGAGCACCCGTTAAGGCCAGCTCCCCTTCTTGCAAGTACACGCCTTGCACAAGAATGTTTTTGACGCCCGGCAGCAGCGGATATTCCGGATATTCCTTTTGCTCGACGAAGTAGTGAATGTTTTTGGGCTTCAAGCTGCCATCGCCAATATAGATCTTGCGAATATCGTCATTCATGTAGCCGGTGAGGAAGCCTTTAGCCGCAAACTGCTCTGCGCCTTTCGCGCCGCTCATGAATTGAACCACTTTAAAGGCCTCTTCTTTATGCTTGGAATCTTTATTTACCATCAGAGATACCGGAGTAGCTAAGCTTGTATTGGCAGCTACGCCATCCGGATGCGGGATAGGCACAACATCCCAATCGAAGTCTATCTTTTTCTCCGCCTCGGCTTGTCTAAGCTGAGCGACATGCCAGTCCCCGATCAGGTTCATCGCGACATTGCCTTTCTGGAAGGCGGAGTTGTAATGAGCCGAGGTCGAAATTTGCTCCGCCCAGCCCATAATGGAGCCGTCCTTTTCCAGATCCATCCGGAATTGCAGCCCTTCCTTAAACGGCGTTAGATCCTTGTCGATAATGGAAGCGCCGGTCTGAACGCCCTGCATATACCAGGTTTGCGCCCAAGGCTGCAGGAACGCGCCGTAAATTTTATTCGCCCCTTCGCCTTTGGTCATTTGTTTGGCCAGCTCGCGGAATTCGCTCCAGGTCATGTCGTCTTTCGGATAGGCTACGCCCGCCTGATCGAATAGCGTTTTGTTGTAGTACAGCATCCAGTTGGATTTCCGGTAGGGAAGTCCGTATACTTTGCCGTTTACTTTCAAGGAGTCGTATAGCGGACCATAACCGGAGACGTCGACGTTATCTTGCTTGATATAGTCATCGAGCGGCTCCAGAATGCCCGTGTCCAGGAAAACGTCCATGTTGCCGCCGAACAAATCGATATTGTCCCCGGAGGAGAGCTGCATGCGAAGCTTTTCGTAATATTGCGCTTGCGGTATAGTCGCGAATTCGACTTGAATATTAGGATTTTCCTTGCTGAACTCCGCGTAAGCGGCCTTGAACGTTTCCAAATCATCCTGAAGGACCGTGGCCTTCAAGTGAACGACCTCCGTCTTATCCTGCGAAGATGAAGCCTTGCTGTTATTGTCTGCAGTCTGCCCGTTAGAACCGCAGCCGGCCAGCAACCCCATCAATAATGAGCCCGTTACGGCAAGCTTTAAACTTTTCCTCATTGACACTCACCCTTTTTTTGATATGATTTGTGTGCGTTTTCTTAATTTGAATATTACGTAAATGCCGGGCTGGCCGATAGATGAATGTTTTATACCCCCACTTTGCACGAAGAGAAGGAAGTGACTTTTTTGCTGTTCATTACACTCTTGCTGCTCATCTTCACGATTTTGTTTACGTATAAAAAGCTAAATCACGCATCGACCCGCTTCATGTACGGAATTATTATCGGTTGGGTGCTTTCTTTCATCTCGTTCACCTTGTACCTTAGTAAATTCAATTATTACTTTAATGTCATTCATAGCTTCTTTGACTTCAGTCCCGGAACCTGGAACTATCTTGTATTAACCCAATTCAATCCGAACTGGCTTATCCGTATTCTGAATATCGGCGTCGGACTCTTCTACTGCTCATTGCTAGGCTTCGCCATAGCCTTTACGCATAGCCTTGGCCCGAAGAGTCAGAGAATCGGCTACGCGAGCATCCTATTCTATTTTGCGATTCAAACCGTCTACTTTGATCCTTCCATTCAAATCTCTTTAAGTAATGAAATTCATCATCCGCTAGTGTTTAACTTGATAGAAACCGTCTTGAAAGGCCTTCGCTACCTCATACTTTTTGTTGCGTTTGGCTTGCTGCTCAATTATTATTTGAATTATCCGAAAATTAGGTTCATTAAAAATTTGACCTTATATCATGTCCTGCTCTTTATTCCGCTTGTCGTCATCCATCTGTTTCTTTTCTCATGGGCCCCGAAAGTACTGGTGAGAGCCACCTATTTGAAAGGGTATTACAACTATTTGCAGCCGCCGTTAAGCTATCAATCCATTCTTCTTCCGGTGTTTCCGTATGCGATTTATTTGATTCTATTCTTAATGATCTATCTGGTCTATAAGTTTCATTCGATAGAGAATTACCGCAAAAATCGCGATATCCAAATTAACAAAAGCATTGATACGGCCACTCTCGGTACGCGAGCTTTTACCCATGCCCTGAAGAATCACTTGATCGGCATTCAATCTGAAGCGGCTTATCTAAAAAAGCGCCATCAGGCTGATCACGAATCCTCCTATAGCCTTGATTTGATCCTTGAATCTTCTCATGCAGCGTTAAACAGCATCAACGACGCCGCTGAAAAGTTGAAAAATATAAACTTGAATCTGCAGCCGATGTCTATCGACCTGCCGGTACAACAAGCGGTTGCCCGGCTATCCGAGCTGAATGTCCGCTGCAAGGTGCAGACTTCGCCAAGTTTGTCGCCAGCCATTTGCTATATAGATTCGAACCATTTGAGCGAAGCCATTTATAATCTGCTTCTTAATGCCAGCGAATCCTTGCAATTCCGGGAGGACGGTCATATCGCTATCGAAAGCAGCCAGCAGAACGGCTGGGCGCTTATCCGGATTTCAGATAACGGTCCCGGCATCGCGGACGAGCATTTAGAGACGATCTTTGATCCTTTCTTCACCACGAAAGCTTCGGTAAACAACTGGGGAATCGGCTTGTCCTATTGCCATAAAATTATCCTGGGACATGACGGCAAAATTGTAGTAGACAGCAAAAAAGAGGCGGGAACAACCTTTACGGTGTTCTTGCCGATCATTTAGATAGAGACGCAGATGAAAGGGGATTTTTGTACCATGACACAACAAACCATCCGTATTCTCATCGCCGATGACATGGAAGCCCATCTTCGAAGGCTGGAAAGAACATTCGCAGGGCATGATGAATTTATATGCGTGGCGCGTGCTTCCTCTGGACATGATGCGCTCCTCCAGGCCGGCCTGCACCAACCCGATGTCATTCTTATGGATATCGAGATGGAATCCCAATATGCGGGTATTCAAGCAGCAAAATTAATCAACGAGAAATACCCGCGCATGAAAATTATCGTCCTCACCGTTCACAAGGATGAGAATTTCATTTTTGCAGCTTTCCAAACCGGAATTACCGATTATTTATTGAAAAACGCAGCCGACATTGAAGTTCTGGACGCTGTCCGCGCAGCCTACATGAATGCCTCTCCCATCCGCCCGATGATTGCCGAGAAAATCCGCGAGGAATTTGCGCGCGTGAAACGAGCCGAGAACAGCCTGATCAATATTATTCAAATCATTTCCGATCTTACGCCAAGCGAGCTGCAGGTTCTAAGGCTGTTATGCGAGGGCAAGAAACGGAGGCAAATCGCGGAAGAACGCTGCGTCGAATACGAAACGATAAAGAAACAGATTAATTCCATTCTGCGAAAATTCCAAATGCCCGACTCGGCGATGGTCATTCAGACGATTAACGATCTTCGCATATTCGAGGTCATGAAGAAGCTCTAAAAAAAAAAGCTGATGGCGGCTCAATTACCGTCATCAGCTTTGCTATTTTACAAGGCTTGCAGCTGCTTATAGCCCTCTGCGAAATTCTCGTAAGCCCACTTGATATGATCCTTGCTTTCGTATTTGCGATAAGTGCATTCAATGGCCATGATGAGATCGAGATAGAAATCGTACAGCACGCGTCTTCTCTGCTCTGACTCGGTTAAGCCGTTAATGCCGTATCCCTCGCAGAACGCGCCTAAAGTACTCTTCGCGAAGCGGCCGAAATAAAATTCGCTGAGCGGGTCGCCCCAGAAGGCACGCTCGAAGTCGATCAGCCCGGAGATTCTGCCTTCATGGACAAACACGTTGCCATCCCACAAATCCCAATGAATAAGCGAAGCTTCTTTAACTACTCCCAACAGATCTCTGTAATGAAGCACTTCCTTCTCGATTTCCGCATAGGATACCGGCAGCTCGACGCCTGCATCCTTGCCGTCGGCCAGCACATCCGCCATCATGCCCTCAAACGCTTCCGACCAGTTATCCTTCCTGCGGCCCTCCGGTTGAAGCGACCCAAAGAAGCTGTTCTTATAGGCATTAATGGAACGGCTGTAGCCGCCAAGCTCGCGTGCGATGGCCTCCCGCTCCTCCAATGAGAGAGAGTCCCTTATTTTATTCATGGCAGTTCCTTCTACGTATTCCATGAAAAAATACTCCGCCGGGATGATCGAACAAGCAGCATCGTACGCATAAACGCGCGGAACAGGAAGTCCTGGCGTGTCCGCTACGAGGCGCATGGCTTCTACTTCCGTCCGCATCATGTTCTTCTCGTAACGCATGACCAGCTTATCCGCGGAAGGCGCAATCTTCAGGACGGTCTTCCGTCCATCTTCCAGCACAATCGAGTAAGCCATGTTCGCCCAGCCGTCCGTAAGCTCGCTTGCCGAAAAATAAGCCTGTCCAAAAGCCTCCCGTACGATCGTTTCGATCTCCTTGTCATTCAACCTGTACTTGTTCGCATTTTCCATTGCGCCTGACAACCTCCGGATCTTGGAATCGGGCTTGGCTTAGCGGTGAACCTTGTACACGCCCGCTTTGCTTAAGCGGCGAATAAGCTGTACTTCTTCTTCCGTTAATGGCGAAATATCCGCCGCGGAGATATTTTGCAGAAGCTGCTCGCGGGAGCTTGCACCCGGAATCGCCACGGCTACAGCAGGATGACTAAGGGAATAACGAATCGCCAGCTGCGACAGGCTCCGTCCTTCCGATGTCAGTTGCTCCAATTGCCTGCGAAGCTCAAGAAGCTCATCGAGTTCATAGTCCAGCACGCCTTTGGACGGCTGGCGGTTTGCCGCAAGCGCGCCGCTTGCAACAGGCCCACGCGCGATCAGGCTTAGCCCCTTTTCTTCCAGCAACGGGAGCACCGTTTCCTCTGCCCGCCGGTCCACGATGCTATACTGATTCATAACGCTAACGATGGAAGACCGCGAAGCATACTCCCGAATGACATTCGGACGGATCGAGGAAATGCCGTATTCCCGGATTACGCCCTCCCGCTTCAATTGCTCGAACGCTTCGATCGTCTCGTCAATCGGATCCTCGATCGTCCCGCCGTGCAGCTGGTACAGATCGATGTAGTCGGTTCCCAGCCGTCTAAGGCTGTCTTTCACGGCGGATAAAATATAGGCTTTCGACGGATCCCAAGCCCAGCCCTCCTGTCCGGCTATTCTCCGGTTGCCGACCTTGGTCGCCAGCACCACCCGCTCACGGCGTCCCCGGATGGCCTTGCCGACAAGCTCTTCGTTCCGGCCGCTGTCATACAGATCGGCTGTATCCAGCAGAGTAACTCCACGCTCCAAGGCTTCATGAACAAGGGAAATGGCCTTCTCTTCATCCGTACCCAGCGACATGCAGCCAAGTCCGATCTCCCCTACATATAATTCCGAACCGCCCAATTGATTTTTTCTCATAGCAGATTTGCTCCTCCGTTATCCAGATTAAAGTTTAAGCGCGTTTACTTTCTTCTGCATCCTCCAGCAGCCATATCCCAATACGCCGAACAAGAGCAGATATAGGACTGTCACCGGCAGGCCTATCGTCCAAAACCTGTCGCCGCTGAGGAAGTTTCGCAGATTAACCATATTGGCAAGCATGATAATCAAATTAACGAGCATCATAATGGCCATTACCCTTTGCATTCTTTTGTACAGTTGAATCAGCGAGTCCCGGTCCGTATAAAGCCGCGGTTCTTCCCCTGGCTGCCACTCCCTGCGAAAATAATGCCAGAGCGAGCCGTAAGAGCTGACATACTCCCAGCCTGCGTCCCGATACAAATCAATATACTCCTGAAACTTGCTGCTTCCAAGCCCTTGCCCCGTCTGATAATCCAGCCTGTACGTATACCGGACCGATTCATCCTTTGCGAAGAAGCTGCTTGCCATACTCGCTTTCTTGAAATGCAATCCGTCACGGGACATCTCGTTAATCCACTTCTCTTCTTTCTCAAAGTCCCAGCTCATCGTCAGCCGATTCCGCTTAATCAGCTTGTCGCTCATACGCCTCACCCTTTCTTCGTAATCAGAGCTTGCCGCCCTACGTTCAGAAGCTCTTCCAGTCTTGCGATCTCCGCTTCGACTACCAGCATGCCGTTCTCCGTAATGGCATACATTTTGCGGCGCGAGTCCGCTCCCTCCGGAACGGGATATTGCTCAATCAGCCCTTTGCCCAGCAAGGTATTAAGCGCCGTATATAAAGTGCCTGCACCAAGCTTTACGCGCCCGCCGCTCCTCTTCTCGGTATCCTGCATAATGCCGTATCCATGCGATGGCTCCGTATAGAGAACGATCAGGATATAATAAAACGCCTCGGTAAGCGGCAGCATCTCTTTCATGTCTTTTCATCCTTCCCACCACTCGAACTATATCGTCTGTCGATATATCTTATGCTTATATATTAAGTCTCGATATATCGACTGTCAATATAGTTTGTGGAAAATTTATCAAAACAAATCTCACAAAAAAAAGAACATGCCGTGAGTCTCGACATGCTCTGATAGGTTTCTTTCATCATTGCCAAAGTGCATCAGGAATGCTCTATTGGCACCCAATCGTATTCCATTAGTTTTGCGGTATGCAAGGCTCTCTCCTCGCCAAGAAGGCGGCTGATGACATAGAGGGACATGTCTATGCCGGCCGAAATGCCGGCAGACATTATTATTTTTCCGTTATCCACATATCTGGCGGTCTCGGATATTTCGGCGGATGCCGGTGCAACCTGCCTCAGCTCATCGGTTGCAAGACGATTCGTCGTCAGCTTCAGCCCTTCCAGCACTCCCGCCTTCGCAAGGAGCAGCGCGCCCGTGCAGACGGATAGCAGAAGCTCCGACTCGTCAGCGCATTTCCCGATCCAATCGGTCAGCACCTTGTTGTGCATTTCCTGACGGGAGCCCCAGCCGCCGGGGATAAGCACGATATCGGGCTTGGGACAGTCGTGAATGGTATAGGCCGAATTGACGCTCAGATTGCCTAAGGCCGTAACGGGACTGTTATTCTCCGCCACGGTGAACACATGGAAATCCTGCCCGCGATTGCTGCCCGTAATAAACACTTCAAACGGTCCCGTAAAGTCCAGCACTTCCACGTTGTCGTAGATCAGAATAGCTACATTTCTCCTCTTCTGCATCCGCTTCATCCTCCCCAATAAAAAAGAGCATCGCCTCTCTTCACGAGAAACGATACTCTGCCCAGGCGTACGGCTCATGACATATGTGCTCCCTCGTGGTTCTCCACGTTTACGCCAGTCACACATACCAGATATTTACTTTTATCATAAACCGGGCATATGCGCGGGGCAAGTTAAATTTCGCGGAAACAAATAAGGACATGCTGACGTCTATGTATGGGAATGTTCAAAGTAAAATTAAAGGCAGGAACAAAGGATAGGTGGCTATGAAGCTAAAAAGATGGCAGAAAAGCACCGCGTGTATACTGCTGCTCTTCGTGATCGCCGGTGTATTGGAATATAAGGGCATCATTTGGCATAACAACCTGTTCGCGTCTAAATACAAGGTTCGGGGAATCGACGTGTCCCACTATCAGGGCGAGATTGATTGGGGCAAGGTTGCCGGCAGCGGCAAATGGCGGTTCGTCTATATCAAGGCAACCGAAGGAAAGGATATGACGGATAAGGACTTCAAATCGAATTGGGAGCAAGCAAGAAGCCAAGGGATGAGGACCGGCGCTTATCATTTTTTCACGACGCAAAGCACCGGCGCCCAGCAGGCGGCGCATTTTATCGAAGAGGTACCCAATGAGTCCGCCAACCTCCCGCCTGTTATCGATATCGAGATTGCTCTTGATAAGGATGTCGCCCGCATACAGCGGGAACTGACCATCCTCTCCAGCGATCTGGAGGAGCATTATAAGCAGAAGCCTATCTTGTATGTCACTTACGATACCTTTAATACTTATATAGCAGGCAGCTTCAAGGATTACGAAATCTGGATCAGGGATATCGTCAAGCATCCGCGTTTACGAGGAGACCGCAGCTGGTTATTCTGGCAATACAACAACCGGGGTCATATCCCCGGCATCGATGCGTACGTCGATATTAATGTTTTTAACGGAGACTACGAGCAATTTAAAGCAAGGTTTGAGCGCTAAAAAATAGAAGCCGAAACTTCTTGGGAAGCATCGGCTGACGGATTACTTTTCGATTTTATAGGTAAACTTCCACTCGGCCGTATTCCCCGAATACCTGCCGCGGTTCTCCGTCACAACGACCTTCAACGCTTTATTGACGGTTTTTGTGATGGAAGATGCTTTTACCGTATCATTGGCTGAATTGCTATCGGGAATTTTATCCTGCTCTTCGGCATATAATGCTGTCCGTCGATTTCAAGCTCAGGGTGATACTTTTGTTTTTCTGTGCTTCCTTGCCGTTCACGTAAGCCTTAGTCAACCACTCGTTACCGACATGATTATTCTCAATCAGCTCCACGCTGACTAGCGTCACTTTGAATTTGGTTGATTTGTCCGAAGCCGAGACCGGTTGCATAAGCAGCGCAAAAACAGCCGTAACCGCCATAGCTACCTTCAAAAGCTTGCTCAATGCGAATGCCTCCCTCAAATTTTTCCAATAGAGAAATTTCTTCCGGGACGCATGTTTATCCTGCCTCTTTACTATTTTCGCAATAATTAGACTTATTGCTCCGAGGATAACGCCTCCTCGATGGCCAATTCCAAATCGGCTGGCTGCGTCGTTGGCTCGAATCGGGCGATAACCTTACCTTCCCGGTTAACGAGGAACTTGGAGAAATTCCACTTTACGCCGTCTCCTTCATACAGGTCCGGATGATTCTGCTGGAGAAAATCCTTCATCCACAGCTCATCGGAATTGTCCGCATCAAAGCCCCGGAAAGGTGCCTGCTCCGTCAAATATTGAAAGAGCGGATGAACGGATTCACCGCGGAGCTCTACCTTTTCGAACAGCGAGAAGGTTACTCCAACATTGCGCCGGCAATGCTCTTCCACCTCCGCATTGCTGCCGGGCTCTTTGCCGTTGAACTGATTGCACGGGAAACCCAATATTTCGAAGCCGTGCATCCAATATTTTTCGTACAAATGCTGCAGGCCTTCGAACTGCTTGGAATAGCCGCATTGGCTTGCTGTATTCACGATTAGAAGAACCCTGCCGTAAAAAGCAGACAGATGAATAGGCTCCCCATTTATCTCATTAACCTGAATGTCATAGATGGACTTGTTCATCATTAATCCCTCTCCCCTTTTTTATATTTAATCCATCATATAACCAAGAAGCCTATTTGAATAATATATAAAAACAATAATCTTCATAGGCAATTTCAATAAAGTATATATTGGAAAAAAGGCTTATAAAAAGCCTTCTCTCTCCATGAACTTCACAGCTTCTTTCAGAATAATCCGGTCGCGCATCAGCATAAAAAGCTTGGCGTGATTATCGCCGCCGCCCGCCACTGCTTTTTCCATAATATCCAGCGCTTGTGCGGCAGACAGCCATTGAACAGACATTCCGAGCTGTTCTTCGGCTTCGGTGAGAGCAGCCTCACCCGCGCCATGCCGCGCTTTTGCCAGATAACAATGCGAATGCTGCAGAAACCCGTTCCGATTCTTATGCTCCTCCACAAAGCCAAGCTTGCAGAGTACATCCGCTAAGCAACCGGTCTCCTCTTTTATTTCCCGCACAAAAGCTTCCTCGGGGGACTCGCCTTCCTCCATTCCTCCGCCGGGCAGCTTGTAGAGATCAAGCTCGGCCATATACATCATCGCAACTTGTCCATGATCGTTGAATAGCACTCCCCTTGCGGCATAACGCGAGACGATATCCAGATACGCCGGGTCGCCTCCTATAAGATCACTGTCGGTTATCTTTAGGCTTAGCATGATCCCTTATCTCCTTTTTAAACTTAACGGTTCAGGCAACTGATTGCCTTCGTTTTTAAAGGCATTAAACTTCTTGACCAGGTCCAGGTAAGCCTGCTCCCGGTCTTCGCCAGTTCCCTTCATCTCCTGCCAATCCTTAACGCTTGCTTCCCACGGGATGCCTGCTCCTTTCCGGCGAATGTATTCGATCGGATAATCATCCACGGACCAGTTCTTTTCATGGTCACGCCTTTTTCTAAACACATATCGCGCTCCTTCAATCAGCAGTGCCATGCAGAGGCTGGGAATAAGACTATTAACGGCGTTATCGGGATTAAAGTGCCTCGCAGAGGAATAAATGCCGTCGCATATTAGGAAAAGCATTAAAGCATACAAGAGCCATCTCAAGCCTTTGGCCAGCTTCCTAAACCGTTTAAAGTTCAGCAAAGTTAAATAAAATACCACGATAAGAATGATCAGAATCATTGCCACTTCCGTTACGCCTCCCCTGCAATCTTAGGTCTAACCTTATAAATAACTATATTAAAAATATCCGTAGCCTACGGGATTCAAATCGATTAATATAAGAGCATTGTAATTGTCATATTTTACATATGAAGTCACTTTTAAGGGGGTTAATATGCTTCAGGCTTACTGGTACATAACGAAAATGAAGCTACTCGTTAATCTGACTTACCGGTTTGAAGTATTCACTTCCGTTGCAACCAATCTTATTCTGATGCTGGCTTCCGTATTCTTATGGCAGACGGCTTACAAAGGCGGCTCCGGATCGGTAGAATCGCTTAGCCTGCAGGATATTACGACCTACACCATTCTCTCGATCATTATCTCTACCCTCTTCGTATGCGATGTACAGAATACCATCTATTACAAAATACGGGAAGGCCAAATTGTGACCGACTTCTACCGCCCCATTCCTCTTTTTGCCTGCTACCTGGCCGAAGATATCGGCGAGATGCTCAGCTCCTTGTTAAACAGGGCGCTTCCGCTTGTCGTATTTGCCTCCATCTTTTTTGGCATTCCGTGGCCCGCTTCCTTCGGGAGCTTCCTGCTCTTCCTTCCAAGCTGCCTGTTAAGCTACGCCATTCTATGGCTGCTTAGCGCGCTTATCGGACTGATTGCGTTCTGGGTGATGGAGCTTGGCAACATGGGGAATGTCAAGGACGCTATCGTCCGCGTATTGTCCGGCAGTATCGTGCCGCTGTGGTTTTTCCCGGAATCGGTGCAGACCGTCTCGAAATTTCTTCCGTTCCAATACACGTACCAGACTCCGCTCGGCATTTATATCGGCAACACCAGCATGTCCGAAGCCTTTACCTCCATGGCTGTTCAAGCCGTCTGGATCGCGGTATTGTATCTGATCCTGGCAGCCGGATGGGCGCGCACGAAGAAAAAAACGTTAATCCAGGGAGGCTGAGAAGGTCCTTATGGTATCTACGATCAAGCATTATGTTTCCGTCGCTTCCTGCTGGGCGCGTCTCGCCGTGCAGCGGCAGCTGGAGTATCCGCTGTTCCTGTTCAGTTGGCTCCTCATGATTCCGATTCAATACTTCTCCGGCATCTGGATGCTCAAGATTATCGTCGACCGCTTCCAGGCGCTTAACGGCTGGGATTTCCCGCAGCTTACCTTTTTGTATGGACTTGGCCTGATCAGCCACGGCATCTTTGTCGTCTTCTTCATTAATACGTGGAGTATCGACCATATGGTCATCAACGGCGGCTTCGACCGTCTTCTGCTTAGGCCGATGAACGTTTTCTTCCAGCTCGTTGCGAGCTACGTGAATTTTATCGGGTTAATCGATTGCATACCGGGCGTTATCATCTTCCTCTATGGGGCCGATATCGCCGGCTTTGACTGGACGCTCGCGAACATCGGCAAGCTGATTCTCGTGCTGATCGGCGGTATTCTGATCCGTGCCGCGTTGTTCACCAGTCTTGGAACGATCGCATTCTGGACCAAGCGCAACGGCTCCATGGTTGGCTTCGCCCTGACGATGCTCGAGCGCGCAACCATGTATCCGCTTAGCATGTACCCGTACTTCCTGCAGGCGTTATTCACCTTTATCATCCCAATCGGCTTCATCAGCTTCTATCCTGCCGCGGAATTTCTGAATGCGGACAGCGGCGGCCTCGATCTCCCGCTAAGCTTTGCGCTGTGGACACCGCTCGTGGGCGTGATCTGCTTCCTGATTGCGGGCGGCATCTTTAAATTCGGCATGAGAAATTACGAGAGCGCAGGCTCTTAAACCATAGGGGGATCTGACTGGAATGGAAACCGTTATTGAGGTTAAGGATCTCGTGAAAGAATATATAATCGTAAAAAAAGAAAGCGGGCTTCGCGGCTCGATCAAAAGTCTTCTCTTCCCGAAAAAAACGAAATTTAACGGCGTAAACGGCATCAGCTTCTCCATCGCGCCAGGCGAGATTGTCGGCTATATCGGACCAAACGGCGCAGGCAAAAGCACCACCATCAAAATGCTGACCGGCATCCTCCATCCGACCTCGGGCTCCATCAAGGTATGCGGCATCTCTCCGCAAGCCGACCGGAAGGCCGTCGTCCGCAAGCTTGGCGTTGTATTCGGGCAGCGCACGCAGCTGTATTGGGATTTGCGTCTCGGGGAATCATTTGAGCTGCTGCGCCGGATTTACCAGATTGATCAACAAGCCTACGACGACAATCTCGCCATTTTAACCGACGTGCTGAAGCTGCAGGAATTCATCAATACGCCGGTGCGCCAGCTGTCGCTTGGCCAGCGCATGCGCGGCGATATCGCGGCGGCCATGCTGCATTCGCCGTCGGTCTTGTTCCTCGACGAGCCTACGATTGGGCTGGATGCCGACGCCAAGCTTGCGATCCGCAACTTCATTAAGGAGATTAACCGTACCCGCGGCGTTACCGTTATTCTGACCACTCACGATCTCGATGACGTAGAGCAGCTCTGCAGCAGAATTATTGTCGTTAATAACGGCAAGCTCGTAGAGGACGGTCCTATCGGCTCCATCATCCATAAGCTTACTCCTCACCGCTTGCTGGTTGTGGAGCTTCACGAGCCGGCCGACGATCTCATCACTCCGCATGCCACCGTTATCAAGCAGGAAGGGCTGAAAATCTGGTACCAGTTCGAAAAGGAAAGCATCTCCGCTTCGGAGCTTATCGCCGCCCTCTCGCAGAAGCTTCCGATTCAGGATATTAGCGTCAAAGAGCCTAACGTGGAAGACGCGATCCGCGAGGTCTATAAAACGACGGCAACTAGGTAAGCAAAGGTATGAGAAAAGCCGGGGCATACTCCATTTGGAGTGTGCCCCGGCTTTCGCTATTATTCATGAAGAGCCATACCGCTAGGGCTGGCGTCTGTATCAATCTTGTTCGTCACCTCAAAGGTCTCTCCGTCAATGACGGTTATCCCGTCGCTTACCGCTACATAGATCCGGTTGGTCTTTGTATGAACGGCCACCGCCTTCGGACAGCTTCCTACCGGAATAGTCTCAATAACCTTGTGTTTGGATGCATCAATAACCGAGACGGTATCGCTTCCGGAATTCGAGACGTACACCAGATTGGCGAAGGTATCTACTCCGGCCGCATAAGGATTTTTGCCGATCCCTTCCGTTATTGTTTTCAAGACCGTGTTGGTCCCGCCATAAATAACGCTCAAGCTATCGCTTAAGAAATTCGGCACATAGATGAGATTCGCGTCCTCGTGAATACCCGCAAGGCCCGGCTCATGTCCGACAGGAATATCCGGGAACAGCCTTGTATGGGTGTATCCGTCTATAACGGAAATATCATGATCCGGGCTGCCGTTTGCTACGTAAATCCGATTCGTATCGGCATTAATAACGATTCCGGCAGGAATGTTGCCTACGCCAACGGAATCGATAAGATGGTTGGCTTCCCCATCCAGAACATCCACGGTATTAAGAAGCGAGCTTGCAATATAGACCCGGTTGGTCTTCACGTTGACGGCTGCGAGCGACGGAAACGGGCTTACCGGTACAACGGCTACCGCTTCCTTCGTGCTCCCATCCAGTACTATAAGCTGATGCTTGCCGCTGTTAATTGCATAAATCCGGTTCGTCACCGGGTTAAGAGCTATCCCCTTAACGGAGCCGGCAGTCGGCAACGGAATCATATCGGCGACGGTATCCGTCTCCCCGTCGATAACCAGGATCTGTCCCTTCTCTGACAAAGAGACAAACAGCTGATTGTTCCTCATTGCTGCCGGAGTTTTGTCCTCAGCGGGAGCCGGCATTGGAGTTAGTGTTGGAGCTACTGTTGGAGCTGGGGATTGAGCTGCTGTTGGAGTTGGCACTGGGGCTGGCGTTTGAGCTGCTGTTGGAGTTGGTACTGGGACCGGTGTTGGAGCAGGAGTTGGCGTTGGAGCCGCTGCAGCCAGTTGCGAGACCTGGACTTCGGCCGAAGGTGGAGTAATGGAAGGATCTGGATCTTCTATAAGCTCGGTCTCAAGCAGCTCTTCGGCTTCGTAATCCGGTTCTTGCCCGGTCTCATCGTCAAGCATATCCAGCCATTGCGGCAGCTCCTGCAATTTCCTTTTCCGTAACTTCCTTGCCGGTTGTTTGTAGCGTTGTTGCGGAGTTACGGGTACGGCAGCGGCTGCCGTTGTCTTCGGAACGCTTGGCTTCACCGCTTTTTTCTGCTGTTTCTTTGGTTTCACTGTCTGTTCTATGCGACTAGGGGGGCTTAGAAAACCCGACTGCTTCTGAGGCAGGTACATCAGCAGCGGTGCGGATTCTTTTTTGCCCCGGCTATACATTTTCACGCGCTTCCCCTCCCCAAGCATACTTAACCGCTTATTTATTATAAGTAGGTAAGTATGGAATGGCTTGGGTATTTGCTTATAATTTCATGCGGCTTCTTACCATTAATGCGGCACCCGTCACAACCGCGTCTTCCTTTAATCGGCCCATCGAAAATTGCGGGATATACGCTTCGCCGTAATACGTCTTCTTAACCGCTACCTCTGTCGCTACCCGATAATACATGGGATTGGCGCTAATCAGAGCCCCGCCTAGAATAATCAGCTCCGGGTGGAACGTATTGATCAGATTCGCCAGCCCTACTCCGAAATAAGAGGCGGATTGCCGGAATATCTCCCGTATAAAAGGATCGCCGGCGTTTAGTCCCTCCGTAATCGTGTCCAGGTTTACTTTTTCCGGTGCAACGTTATTTAATAATAAGCCGCCTCCAACCTTCAGCCTCGTCCGCACCTGTCTTTCCAGCGCTTGAACCGAAGCAAAGGTTTCGAGGGAGCCGTAGTTGCCGGATTCCTCCAGCCTAGGGCCATCCACATCGATAATCATTTGCCCGATGGAACCCTCCATGTCTACCTTTCCGTACACGATTTGTCCATGGGACATCATGGCCGATCGCAAGCTGATCCCCGCGGAGACGTACAACGCATGCTCCACGTTATCTTGCCTCATAGACCAATGCTCTCCAACCAGAGCCGTATTAGCTCCATTCTCAAGCAAGGTCGGCAGCCCCGCGGCCTTCTCGAACATCGCGCAGATCGGAACCTGTTCCCAGCCCTTAGCCGGAAAATACTGAGGATTAATAATAACCCCGCTGCTGCGGTCAAGCGGTCCTACCGCCCCGATCCCCAGCCCCAGAATACGGCTCTGCGAGAGGGCATGATCCTTCATAAAAGCAAGCATCATACCGACCGTATGGGCAACCAGACGCTCTGGCGTCATCGTCTCGTCCATCCGCCACCGGACAACGGACTTCTGATTCATATTCATGTCAAATAAACCAAGGGTCGAAGTGAACCTGGAGATTTCGAGGCCAAATATATATCCGTAATCGGGATTAATCTGATAGAGAAGCGGTTTTCTGCCGCCCTTCGACGGACCTAATCCGGTAACGAGAATAAGCCCTTCCTTGGCCATATCGTCCAATAGACGGGTCATTGTGCTGCTCGTAATATCATGGGCTTCAAGCAGCTCCGCTTTTGCAATTGGTCCAAGATTAGCGATGTAATCGTAAATAAGCTGTTTATGCGAGGGGACGGAACGCAGAGAATGACTCATCGTTTCATCCTTTCCGGGTAGATTGTCGTTGCTACCTGCAATTATACCCCAGATCAAGAATAGGGGCTATGCCGATTGGTTCTCTCCACTTTATTCAATTTTGAACAAAACTAAACAAAGTACAAAGGGTTATTCACTCGTTTTTATCGGTATAAACATTTCTTATAATCCAAATTGTCCAAACTTTAATTCAAAATGAATTTAAGTTGCTATAATAGCTATGTAAGAGTCAAAAGGAGAGAGTTTATATGCAGACAAACTGGAAAGAACGACTCTATTTTTTGGCACAGTTATTCTGGGTATTTGTACGGATCGGTCCTTCCACCTTTGGCGGCGGTTATGCCATGATGCCCGTCATTGAACGTGAGGTCGTTAATAAGCGCAATTGGATTGCCGAGAAAGAACTTGCTGATGTCGTATCGCTAGCCGGATCCGCTCCGGGCGGCGTTGGCGTCAATGCCGCAGCCTTCATCGGGTACCGGAAAGCCGGCATACCGGGAGCCGCTATTGCGGTTATTGGCGTAACATTGCCAACCTTTATTATTATCATCACGCTTAGCCTTTTTTATCTGAAGTTTCAAGACAATCCCAAGGTTGTGGCTGCCCTGAAGGGGGTTCACGGCGCGGTTGTGGCACTGATCGCAATGTCCGCGTACCGAATGGCCAAAGCCGCTATCTTTGACAAGACAACGTTAGTCATGCTGGTCCTTGCGCTTCTCATTCTGCTCGCGCTTCCGCTTACTCCGCTATATATCGTAGCAGCAGGCATCCTGGTTGGTATCGGCATGGTTCGGGTCAAGGAGAAAACGGGCAAACAAGCCAATACGGAAAAGCCATCCTCCAGCAGCCAAGAGCTGATGTATCCGGAGTATTATATTTGACAAGCGCAAGGGAGAGTTACGTATGATCTGGGACTTATTCCTGACTTTCTTCAAAATTGGATTTATCTCGTTTGGCGGCGGTTATTCCGTTATTCCGATGATACAAAGCAAGGTGATCTCGCACGGATGGATGACAACCGCCGAATTTCAGAAGGCCGTTTCCCTTGCCGGCATGGCGCCGGGGCCAATCGCCACTAATGCCGTAACGTTAATCGGCTACGATACAGCGGGAATAGCCGGCGCCATTGCTGCCTGCGTGGGAATTGTCCTCCCGTCGCTGCTCGTCGTAATCGTGTTGTCGGCCTTCTTCTTTAAGCTTCGGAATAACAAGACGATGAAATCCCTCTTTTACGGCCTGCGGCCCGTCGTTACCGGATTAATTTTTTATGCGGCGCTTCATTTCGGCGGCTTCGACAAGCCGGGCAGCTACACCTGGACGACCGGGTTTACGCTGCTGATCTGCGCAGGCTGCCTATGGCTTTTGTTCAAATACAAGCTGCACCCGTTAACCGTGATCGCGGCGGCGGGAGCAGCCGGAATTATCTTTTTATAGCCATTTTGAGTCCCCCGCGGCAAGCTGGTAATCTTGCATGAGATACCATTTTGAAAGCGGGGGATTTCGTTATACCCCGTGCCTTCTTTCGTAAACGCGGCCAGCTTTCCCGCCTCCCAGCTGCCTTCACGATGCGGCGCATCGTTAAGCATAGCCACCGCACCGCCCGCAACACTCACACTTCCCGCCAACATAAGCAATAAGACCCTCTCAGGGTCTTATAATGACTAATATTACTCGTTTTCGCCAAATAAGACCCTGCCAGGGTCTTATCCCAACGCCGTACTCCCGCATCACTTACATTTCCAGCCCAACCTAAGCAAATAAGACCCTCTCAGGGTCTTATAATGACTAATATTACTCCGCTTTCGCCCGATAAGACCCTGCCAGGGTCTTATCCCAACGCAGCACGGGTAGCGTCAAGAAGTTTGTGTAGTAGGGAT